>CAZUWM010000023.1:0-20510 GCA_964624155.1 uncultured Planctomycetales bacterium | reverse complement strand
TGGTCGTCCCCTCCGCGGTCGTCTGCTTGACCCGACCGCCATCGCCGTCGTAGACAAACCGCGTCGTCGGATCACGCGGCAGCGGTGGGCGCCACGTCGAGGCGGTGCGCACCTTGACGAAGTAGGCCTCCGCAGGCTGGGTCTTCGTCGCCGATGTCAAAGAACGACTGCTGCTATCGTAGCGCAGGAGCTCCCCCACCGCAAGCCCCGGGAAGACGGGCGGTGCGGCCGTTGGCTGGAGGGTGGAGGCCGGCAGGAAGTGCCAGCCGGTGGCGAGCTCACGAGGTGGGGACGTGGTGGGAAGTTGGCCCTTGAAGGTGACGGAAAAGCCCTCTTTCGCATAGAGTTGGTAGCCGCGGCCGTACTCCAGCGTGTCGAAGTCGTTGAACTTGGGATGATTGACGAAGTGCTCGAAGCTCGCCCCACTCGCTCCGGGGACCAGGCGGGCGATTTGTTCGATCTTTCCAAGATGATCTTTGAAGAGGGTTGTGATCTTGGGATCATCCGGGAGGACGGGCAGCGAGAAGAAGTTCCAGCCGGGCTTCAATTCCAGCGTCGCTTCGTGGGTGGGAGCCGTGGTGACCTCGGCGAGGCGGTTGTCGGCATCATACGAAAAGCGTGATTGAGTGATGAGGCGATTGGGTGATTGGGTGAAATCCTTTCCGACCACATTCCCGTTGGCATCGTAGGTCAAGACGAGGCCATCAGAGGTGGAGGTTAGAGCATGGGGCTTGGAGCCGTTGAGGCCGTAGGTGAAGCGCACGCCTTCCTTATCCGTGAGGTTCCCCAGCGGATCGTAGGCGTAGCGGAAATCTCCGTAGCCACCGGTGGCGCGGGTCAGGCGATTGAGGGCGTCATACGCAAACGTCTGGGTGGGCTCGTGGGCGCTGGTGATCTGGGTGACGTTGCCGACCCTGTCGAACTGGTAGCCCAGGTCTTGGAGCGTGCCGGTCGAGCCTTGGCTCAGCAGACGATCGAGCCGGAGCGTCTGAGGGTTGTAGGTATAGTCCGTCACGACGCCGTTACCGTAGAGGAGTTTGGTCAGTTGCCCCGCCGCGTTGTAGGTGACATCGGACACGACGGTCTGGATCGTGGTGCTTTGTTGGAGCTTGACCGTCTCAATCCCGCCCTGAGCGTTGTAGGTGTAGAGCGCTTTCTCGCTGTCAGGGTAGATGAGTGTCAACAAGCGGCCGAGTAAATCGTAGGTTCGGTGTACGGTGTACGGTGTACCGTTGACGGTTTTCGTCTCTTTGACGAGGCGGCCGAGGGCATCGTAGTTGAAGCTGGAGGAACCACTGCCATCCTCAATCTCGGTGAGCTTCCCCTTGCTATAGAGCTTCGCGGGGTTGTCGGATTTGTACGTGTCGTACTTGTACGTGACCGATGAGGGCTGAGGGATGGTGGAGGCGAGATGCGCGGGGACGGTGTAGAACTTCTTCTCGAGCCGGTTGAGCGGGTCGTAGTCAAAGGTAATCTTGACTCCGCGGGCGTCGGTCTGCGAGGTGAGATTGTCCACCGTATCGTAGGTGTAGCTCCAGCGGCCCATGTCGGGATCGGCCATCGCGGTCTTGCGACCGAGGCTGTCGTAGGCGATCGTCGTGACATTGCCAGCGTGGTCTTTGACCTGCGTGAGGTTGCCCAGCGTGTCGTACTGATACGTGGTGACGTACGTCTGTGTCTCAGAGAATTCTTCCTCCACCGTGACGAGCCGGCCATAGGCGTCGCTGGTGCGCGTGGTGGCATGGCCGTTGGCATCGGTCAGGATCACCGACCAGTCGTCGTAGGTCGTGGTGGTCGTGGACCCGTCCGGGTCGGTCGTCTTGATGAGACGGCCGAGGGGATCGTAGGTGTAGGAGACGGAGGCGAGGCTCGAGGCTGAAGGCTCCAGGCTCAAGGGCTTATACGAGTCTTGCTTGTCGGAGAGATACGACACCCACTGTTTGGCGACGAGGCCGCGGCGGTCGAGCTCGACGACGCCGGTGACGATCTGCTTGCCGGATGCTTCCGCGGGAGAGCGGATTTGGATCGTCCGACCGAGGCCATCAGAGAACTGGTGAGTGGTGAAGGGTGAAGGGTCAGTGGGCTTCGCGTAGACGGTGGTGGTGGTGCGGAGGGGTTTGGTGCAGCCGCCACTCGTCAGGCAGGGATCGTAGTCGATGCGGCTGGTGACGACGTCGGTCTGGGTCTGCGGGTCGCGGAAACGACTCTGGGTGGGGCGGCCGAGGGCATCGTAATCCGTCTTGGTGATCAGGCCGTTCTGATCCGTGGAGGAAGTCACCTGGCCGGTGCGGGGGTCATAGGCGAGTTGACGGGTGTGGCCGAGGACGTTTTTGATTTCGGTCAGGTACGTGCCGGTCGCATCGTAGGTGTTGGTGGTCGTGCGATCCAGCGCGTCCTTAACGGTCTTGACGTTGCCAAAGTCGTCGTAGGTCAAGTTGGTTGCTAACCAACGGTTTACGGTGAACGGTGTACGGTTGACGGGATCGAGTTCAATATTCAGCCATTCTTCTTCCTTGGTAAGGTTGCCGGTCGGCTCGTCATAGGCGAAGCGCCGCTGGGCGACGACGTCGCCGGCGGCATTGAGCGTCTGCGTGAGGCGGGGGCGATTGAGCATCCAGTCACGCGTGTTGAGGACGTACTCGGTGCGGGTGGTGCGTTCATCGCCGGTGATGGCGAGATCGCCATCCGCATCCGTCCGGATGATGTTGCTGTAGTCGTCATAGGTGAAGCGGGCACGCGTCCGCTTGCACGTGTCGTTGCCATCACACGTCTGCCCCTCAGTCTGATCGAGCCTGGCGAAGACAACCCCTGGATGCGGCTGGGTACTGCCCCAGGTATGGGTGGTCTTGGTGTAGAGCCGTCCGGCAGCATCGCGCACCTCGACGGTCAGGGGACGACCCTTCGTGCGGTCATCTTGAGAAAACACGGTGGTCGTGGTGGTATCCTCGACATCCCGCACCTCCACCTTCGCGAAGCCGAGAAACGCTCGATCCGAGCCGCCATAGCGTCCGCCCTGATAGCGATAACGCGTCGTGTAGGTGTGACCCCTCCCATCGGACACATCCACCTGGGTGACGAGGGGCAGGACAAACGGCAGACCGGGCAAGCCATCAGCGCCTGTGTGGTCAAACTCCGTCGAGGGTCGATACGTGAGGGTGCTCACCCCACTGAGCCCGTTGTCGATGGTGGTGAGCAAATCCGGCGGGCTGCCCAGCGCCTGCGCGATCTCCGCTTGATGCGTGATGGCATCAAACACCCCGAAGCCGCTCAAGCCATTGCCGCGGAAGTCGCCCACCTGCAAGGTCGCCTTGGGGTCTCGGAGTGCGAAGGGATGGTCGCGCATCAACGACTGGCGCGTGCCGAAGGCTCGACCGGTGGAGAAGGACGCGACGACGTCACCGCTGGCTTTCTCGTAGGTGAGCAGGTCCGTCAGCCCATCGCCGGTGAGGTCGGCGGTGCTGAGGGTCTTGTCATCGCCAGGCAGGGCGGTGCTCCATGCCGCGGGTTGCACAAGGAAGGTTTGGCCGTTTGAGAAGGCGACGGTCACCGAGCCGTTCGAGGCCGTCGCGATATCCGTCAGCCCATCGCCGTTGAAATCGCCGGTCAGGGGTGTGCCGCTGGCGCCGAAGTTGGAGAGCCAGGTTGTGGCGCCGTCGAAACGTTTGCCGTCGGCGTTGGCGAGGGCGATCTGCCACGTACCATTGTCGAACAGCCCGACGTCCAAGCGGCTATCGCCGTTGAAATCGCCCATGAACGGCTTGACGCTCTCCCCCTTGCCAAAGCTTTCGAGCCACGTGACAGGCCGTTCAAAGGCCTTGCCGGTTGAGCGCATGACCTGCCAGGTCCCACTCGATGTGTCCCACAGAATCAGATCGGTCTTACCATCGGCATCGGTATCGCCCACGAGGGTGGCGACGGAGGGTTTCACCTCCAGCCCGCGCATCCACATCTGCTCCGGGCCGAAGCCGGTGGAGGAGTTGAGGGTGATGTGCCAGTGGTTGTGATCGTTGCGATCGAAGTGGGCGAGGTCGACGTAGCCATCGCCGTTGAAATCGCCGGTGAGTTCCATCGGGATGAACTGCGCCGAGTTCATGGTCAGGCTGGCGCTGGTAGGATTCGCCGACATCGAGAGACGCAACTCGCCGGTTTCGTTGTAGGCGGTGATCGCCACCACCGTCCACTTCTTCGGGGGGACCGAGACCGTGCGATTCGTGGCGACTTCCCACTTCGTGCCCTCCTGGGGGATGTAGAACACCTCGGCTGCCCCACTGCCAACGTTGAGACTGGCAAAGGAGATCGTCTTCTCGGTGGAGGTGGAGGGATTGTACAACCACGTGATCGCCAGCACGTGGCTATCCGCCGGCGCGTTGGTGATGCTGAGGTTGCCACTGGCATCCGAGGACCAGGTGACACCGTTGCTCGTGCCCGAGCGCTCCAACACAGGATTGCTCCAGGAGACTTTGGGGATGATCCTCGGTTCGAGCACTTCGCAGCGCTTTTTCTTATCGCACTGCGGCGGACCGTTGTAGTAGACGGCTACGTACTTGTGCCCCACGAGCCCGCCGGGAGCTTCCCAGACGCCAGGGGGCCAGAGACGTTGGTCATTGCCGTCGCGCTCCGAGGGAAACAAGGCGCCGACGTTCGTTTGGATCTGCCAGCCGTTGTTGCCCGCGGCAATCGTCGGCACGCAGTTGGGGCAGGAGAGATACTTCAGAGGCTCTTGGGTGTAGCGGAAGGTCGTGGGTGGGAGTTTCGTGGTGCCGTCGGAGCCGATCTGGGTGATGGACGTCAGCAGCGAGCGCGTCGTTCGAGTGCTGGGCGTGTAACGAATCTGATAGCGACGGGCCAGTTGCCAGTTGCCATCAATGAGTACCCGCGTCTCAATCATCGAGAGGCGCCTGGCCGTCGTAATGGCAAACCCGCTGCGATAGCTCGTCTCGACATCGGGACGATCGTGGTCTTCCAGAATACACTCCACCCGATTGGTGGGCTTGAGGTTGGTGGGTTCATGCGCCGTGTAGTCGATCTGCTTGAGGTAGAGTTGACGCTGATCCTTTGTGTAGCTGACGGTGAGGCTATTGCCATTGGTGTCGATAATCTTGTCGAGACACCAACGGAAGAGCTTGCCGTCCCCATCGAGCCGCGAGTCAGGAGTGGTGCCGAAGAGGTAGCGCGTACCGGATTTGTCGGTGACCAGCCAGCCCCCCTTGGCCGTTTGACTGGGGTACTCGAACTTCAAGAACGGTCCCTCATCTTTGGCGCGGTAGGTGCCATCGGCGATCTTCACCACGTCTGAGGTCACACCCTGAAACATGAACGTGAAGGTATCGGCGGGGTCGTATTTCGGGACGCCCTCTTTCGTGTTGCGCTCGATGTAACCCATGTCAGGCGGCAGCCAGCCCACCCCCACGGGGCCGTTGCGAGCCGACGAGGAGTAAGACAGCGCCAGCGACGGCTGCATCCCTTTGCGCCCCGGCGGCACGGCGATGGGGATCGCCGTCGTAGCGCGTCCGGTAAACAGATCGGGCTGGAAGCTCTGGATCGCCGAGACCGACGGCGGCGGCGCTGATCCCGCCGAGGCCGTGGCCGAACCCGCGGGGCCGGCCTCAGCTTGAGGAGGATAGACAAACTGAGTGAACGTGAAGGCCGCCGCCGTCACTCCGGCCAGTATCCGTTGGACTGGACTCGTCGTCGACATCATCCCGCTTCACCCAATTCTCTCGTCATGGCTTGCTGGCATACCTCTTCTCGCGAAACAAGGCGACTCTCACGGGCTGCAGACGCAGCATGAAGCGCGAGCACCGCTGAGGAGCTCAGGATAAGCCTCACAACGTCCTGTATCCGCCGTCACCACACAGGTACCCTCTGCTCCTCCTGTTGAGACGATCACCCGGCTACTCCCACACAACTCAGAACAGGAGGGTGCACTTTGACGATTTCGACCATTGACGCACACCGCACTCGTGCGCACAGCGGGTCCTGGGGGACCTTGAGCCCCGTCGCGTCCAGGAGGACCCTGTGCACCGTCACGTCCAGGAGAGCCCTGCGAACCGGCTGAGCCCGCAGGGCCGCGCTCCCCTGCCGGGCCTTGGGGTCCCGGGGAGCCGCTTAAACCGGTGGAACTGCCGACCCAGTTGCCGGCGCTGTCGATGACGCGTTTGCCCCCGATGGCCAGGCCCCCGCCGATGTCTAACGTCTCAGCGGGATTCGTGCCGATGCCGACTTTATTGCCGACGACCTGAATGGGGCCTTCCAGCCGCTTGGCGAGTGTGGCGGTCTCCGCCAGCTGGGAACGGATGGCCAGCGGGACACTCGTGATCCGCTGACGCGAGGTGAGCTCGGGGTCGTTGTCCACCTTGATGGCGAGCCACAGCGGCTTGGCCGCCCAGTCCACCGTTGAGAGCGAGGTGACCTGGCCCAGGAGGACGCTGAAGTAGCCCCCTGTGAGAGGGACGTTGACCTGTGTTTCTTCCCAGACTTTGTTCCCACCGGTCTCGGCATCGTAGAGCCGGAAGACGAGCGCGTGCGTGCCTTCCAGGGGAACACCCTGCGCGTTGACCGCTTGGCCCTGGTAGCGGATGAGAGAGAGTGCTTGCGCATCGCTTGTTGCCACACTCAAGAGCCACCCGAGTGCCGCCAGGACCAGGCCACGGATTGTCAGCATGTCTGCTCCTTTCATGGTGGTGAGATGGATTGATGGATCACGTAGACGTCGGTTCGTTCGGCGGTCTGCCCGCCGGACTGCTGCCTCACATGTACCTCGATGGTATGGACCCGTCCGGCCTGGGAATCCGTCGGACTCCAGTTCACCGCGTCGCATGCGCCCCAGTCTTTGATGATGTGACCGTTTCGGAATCGCGTCTGGCACGTCATCGGTTGGCCATCTGGATTCGTGGCGACCCGGATGGACGTTGGGACACCGACGTAGAGCTTGCTGCCGTCAGTCGGCTGGAGGGAGGTGATGGTCGGAATATGGCCGCCCGGTTTCCAGAGGATGATCGTATCGCTGGAGGACTGGCCGGTTTGGTTGGTGACCGTCGCGGTGATAAGATTGGCCCCATCGTGCGTGAGAGCAACACCCTGCGCTCGAAACGTTGTCCCCGTGACCGTCGCGCGAATCTCATTGACTGTCACCGAGGCGGTGGGATCGCGGATGGTGCCTTCCACGGTGGTGACCATCGATTTCGTGGAGACCTTCCCAGGCAGGATGACCGGCAGTGCGAGTCCGATCGGATCGCCAACCATGCTCAACACCCGCGTCGACGTGCTGTTGCCGGTCCATCCGCCTGCTGCGAGGATGGCCTCATGGAACAGCGAGAAACGCCCATTAGTCGAGCGCGCGCCAAGCACCACCCCATCCTTGGGAGAGGTGATGGCGATGGTCAGGCTGCTGGCAGAGGGGGTGGGCGATTCAGGGGGAGTGGTTGTGGGAGGGACGATTGTAGGAGGTGTTGTGGTCGGTGGCGGTGTGGTGTTCGGTGGCGGGGGGTTGACGACGGATATGGTGACCGGATCACTGTCTCTGTTGGCCCCGGCGTTGTCGGTGGCCTTGGCGGTTAACGTGTAGGGTCCAGTCGCTGATGGGGTCCATGACACTTGGTAGGGAGGGGTCGTCGCTGTTCCCAGCGACGTGGTTCCAGAGAAGAACTCGACCTTGGTGATCGAGCCGTCGGCATCACTCGCGGTGGCCGTCAACGTGATGATCGCGGGCGCGGTGAAGGCCGCGCCGGTGGCGGGGCTCGTCAGGGTGATCGTCGGGGGCTGGTTCGAGCTGCCGGAGGACGTCGTCACCTCAATGGTCACGGTCTGACTGGTGCCGTTCACGTTGTGGCTATCGACGGCCTTCGCTTTGAGCTGATAGGTGCCGATTGGCACGTTTGACCAGACGAACTCATAGGGACTCGTCGTGGCGACTCCCAGCGGCTTATCACCTTGGAAGAAGACCACGACGGCAATCGTCCCATCCGAAGCCGTGGCCGTCGCGCGGAACGTCACGGTAGCCGGGGCCGTAAAGGTCATCCCGGAGGTGGGCAGGATGAGTGTGACGGTAGGCGGTGGGGTTGTGGTCTGCGGCGGGGCGGGACGAAACGCACTGACCTCGACGAAGCCCCACGTGAGGATCATCGTGGCGCTGGTGGAGCGACCGATGACGGCTTCGCCGGTGGTCTGTTGGAGGCGGGAGGTGGCGGTTTGGTGGGCGCCCCCCGGCGCCGGCGTCCAGCTCAGGAGGGACGAGGACGCAGACCACGCTGACGGAGACGCCAGCGCCACCAGGAGGCAACCCGCAACGCCTGACCACACACTGCGCGTGGGTGTCATGAATCCGGTCGTGGTTTACCTGGCACGATCGCGTTGTTGAAGTGCCGCTTTGAGGGCGTCGATCTCGGCTTGCTGGGCTTTGACCGCGGCAAAGAGGACGGCCAGCGCATCCCCGTAGCTGAGTGCGCCGCGCTGATCATCGACCAAGACGGCGGGGGCTTCTTCGGCCACGATCCCGAGATGGGTCGTTTTCAAGCCGTCCGCTTGTTTGAGGTGATAGCGATAGAGGTTGAGACGGCGAATTTGTTCAAGAAGGACCCGCTCTTCTTCGGCATTTAACCGCTGAAGATTCGTCTTGAGCTGGATGGAACTCCCCTGCCAGCCGCCGGTCGCATAGGCCGGGCCATTAACGTAGAGCCTGTAGGTCTTGGGATCGGACGTGCCAATCGCAACCCCGCCAGTGGCGGTGAGTCGCATGACATCCACGATGGAGCCGCTGCGCTGGGTCCTCAGTTGTAGAGAGAGGTCACTTGCCCCACTGCTATCTCGCGCTTGGAGGTACGTGATCCCGTCGGCATACGCGGGTAGCCGCACATCGCCGGAGAGCGAGACCGCCTGGCGATTGTCCCCCCGATCCGGCCCGACTTGCAAGACGGCGGTGGGAGTGGGTGTGGCAATCCCGACCTTCTCGCCAACGATCGTCAAGCCCTCCACACTCGCGGCACGGAACGCATACGGACTGCCGACAAGCGGCTGACGGGGGCTGAAGACCTCCGTGCCCACCTGCATCTCCAGCCAGTACGGTCGATCAAAGGGCAGATTGAGGGACGTGCCGCTGCCTAAGAGGACACTGATCAGTCCCCCAACGGCGGTGACGGTCTGCCGTTCCTCCCACAACTTCGTCCCCCCGGTGGGCTGGTCGTAGAGGCGAAAGGTGACGGTGACTGCGCCTTCCACAGGTTGATTGTCTTGGCGGGCGAGCTTGCCTTGGAAGGCGAGGGTGCGAGGGATTTCAGCCGAGACGTTGGACATCCCTCCGATCACGACCCAGCCGAGTACCACCCATGCAATGGCCATAGTCGCCCGGTGTTTCATCGGTGTGCCCTCCCTGTGGGTGCCTGATGATTTTCACATATTGAAAAATATATTATCTGAATAGAAAGTTGATGTCAACAAGTTTTTCGATTGTGTGTCAAGCCAAAGTAGAAATGTCCGCGCAGTAGAATTCTCGATACTAGAATTTTCAGAGCAAACTGAGAGAGTACCTTTTACTCCATTGGTTTGACCGGCTGTCATCTTTCCGCTATTATAAAACGTTCTATGCCAATGAGTTCACGTCGTCGGATTTCTTACCCATTGATCGGTCCGGATCGGACGGGTCACTTTGGCCCGTTCGGGGGGAGGTTTGTGCCGGAAACCTTGATGGCCGCCCTCGATGAGTTGGAGAGGACCTTTCACCAGGCGCAGCGCGATGCCGCCTTCCGACGGGAATTGGACGACTACCTCCGGCGGTATGCGGGCCGTCCAACACCGCTGTACTTGGCCACACGGCTCAGCAAAGCGCTCGGCGGAGCGCGCGTCTATTTGAAGCGCGAGGATCTGCTCCACACCGGCGCCCACAAGATCAACAACACGATCGGCCAAGCGCTGTTGGCCGTCCGCATGGGCAAGCGCCGCATGATTGCGGAAACCGGAGCCGGCCAACACGGGGTGGCGACCGCGACGGTCGCCGCGCATTTTGGCCTGCGGTGCGACGTCTTCATGGGCGAAGAGGACATGAAGCGGCAGGCGCTGAATGTCGTGCGGATGCGGCTGTTGGGCGCTCGAGTCATTCCGGTGAGTAGCGGGACCAAGACATTGAAAGACGCCTGCAACGAAGCGTTGCGTGATTGGGTGACGAACGTCCGCACGACCTATTACTGTATCGGCTCGGTGGTCGGGCCGCATCCATACCCCCTGATGGTGCGCGAGTTTCAATCGGTCATCGGCCGCGAAGCGCGACAGCAAATCCTGGAAGCCGAAGGGCGATTGCCGGATGAGTTGATCGCCTGCGTCGGGGGCGGGTCGAACGCCATCGGACTGTTTGCGCCGTTCGTCAAGGATCGACGGGTGCGCATGACCGGGGTGGAGGCCGGCGGGAGGGGCCTGCGTCCGGGTCAGCATGCAGCCACCATGGTGAAAGGCCGCCCGGGCATTTTGCATGGGGCGCGCAGCCTCGTCCTGCAAGATCGTCATGGGCAGATCTTGGAGACCCGCTCGATCGCCGCAGGGCTCGATTATCCCGGCGTCGGACCCGAACATGCGTTCTATCAACGTATCGGCCGCGCGAAGTACGTGGCGGTGACGGATCGTATCGCCCTCCAGGGATGCCGGCTCTTGTCGAGGAGCGAGGGGATCATCCCGGCGCTTGAGCCGGCCCATGCCATCGGCTATCTCCAACAGATCGCCAAGCGCTTGCCGAAACGACGGCTCGTCATTCTCGGCCTTTCGGGTCGAGGGGATAAAGACGTCGAAACCATCGCACAACATCTTGGAAAAATCGGGGACACAAACAAATGACTCGAAATTGGGCAAATTGTTTGTGTCCCCTTCGCGAGGTCTTTAGTCGGTTGCGCAACGCCCGCCGCAAAGCGCTCATTCCCTTCATCATGGGCGGGGATCCCGACCTCTCGACCACCGCCCAGTTGATCGACACGCTGGCTGGCGCCGGGGCCGATCTGATTGAAGTGGGCATCCCATTTTCCGATCCGCTGGCCGACGGCCCGACGATCCAACGCGCCTCAAGCCGCGCGCTGGCCGCAGGCACCACACCTGTCTCTGTCCTTCAGATGATCGCGCGGGCGAAGTCTCGCGTGCCGATCGTCGTGCTGTCGTACTGGAATCCAGTCGTGCAATTCGGCGGGCGGGGCCAGGCGAGCAACCCCGTGCCGTTTTTCCGTGAGGCGGTTCGTTGCGGTGTCAGCGGGCTCATCGTGCCTGATCTGCCGCCGGATGAAGCGAATGGACTGCACGCGATCGGGCGTCGGGAGGGCCTGGCGACGATTTTTCTCGCCGCGCCCACCAGTCCGCCGCATCGGCTGCGCCAGATCGCGCGCGCCTCGGAAGGCTTCATTTATTATGTGTCGCTCACAGGGACCACCGGTGCCCGACGACACCTGCCAACGGAGTGGCTGCATGGCGTGCGCCAGTTGAAGCTTCTGACCACCAAACCCATCTGTGTGGGGTTCGGGATCTCGACGGCGGCGCAGGCGCGCGCAGTGTCCCGCGCGGCGGACGGGGTGATTGTTGGAAGCGCCTTGATTCGCGCGCTGGAGCCATATGGAGGGCAGCGTCGCCGCGTGTTGCGCGAGGCGGCGTCTTTCGTCCGACGATTGCGCCGCGCCGTGTGAGATGACAAGGGTGTTGGGACTGGATGTGGGTGCGCGACGAATCGGTGTGGCGCTGAGCGATCCGCTGGGAATCACAGCTCAGCGTCTGACGTTGATCGAGCGCCGCGACCCTGCGCAGGATCTCGAAGCGATCGCCTCGCTGGTGTCAGCGCACGAGGTCGGGACTGTCATCGTGGGACTGCCGCTGACGATGAAAGGGGAGATGGGCTCTCAGGCGACATTGGTCATGGCATTTGTCGAGCGTCTCCGATCTCGCCTGGGCTGTCTGGTGGAAACCATCGATGAACGTCTGACCACCGTGGAAGGCGAGCGGGCGCTGCTGAGGACGGATGCGTCTCGACAAACCCGCAAGCGGCTGATCGATCAGGTGGCGGCGCAACTGATTTTACAAACCTATCTGAGCCTAAAACATGATTGATTACACAGATTAATCTGTGAAATCATGGCTTTAGAATCTGTGAAATCTCATACGAAGAATAAGAATCCGTATCACCTGACCACTCTGCCCAACGGCCTGTCGGTCGCCCTGCGGCCCATGGAGCATGTGGCCTCGGTCGCCGTGGGCGTGTGGGTTCGAGCCGGTGGGCGCTATGAGCCGCTGCCGGTGGCCGGCATTTCGCACTTCGTGGAGCATCTGGCGTTCAAGGGGACCCACCGGCGCAGTTGCGAGCAGCTCAAGCAAGCCATCGAAGGGGTCGGCGGCAGTCTCAACGGGTTTACCGCGGAAGAGTTCACCTGTTACATGGTCAAGGTGCCCGCGCGCTACGCCCGGCGAGGCGGAGAGATCTTGTCCGACATGATGCTCCATTCATCCTTCGCAGCGAGCGACGTGGAGAAAGAGCGGGAGGTCATTCTGGAAGAAATCCGGATGTATGAGGACGCCCCAGGCCAATACGTCCATGACGTTTTCAACCAACTCCTCTGGCCCAACCACCCGCTCGGCAGCCTGCTCTCAGGGACCTCCGCGACGGTGCGGAGCATGACGCGGCCTCAGGTGGTGAACTACTGGCGAAGCCGGTATCACCACCGCAATCTGCTCGTGTCGTGCGCCGGGGCGTTTGATCCTGAGGAGCTTCTGCGCCACCTGCGGAAGTCGTTTGGGACGCGGCGTCAGGGATCGGTGAGGCCGTTTCTCCGAGCGCCGCGTATTCGACGGGGACCCCAGGTGCAGGTGATGCGCAAGACGACCGAGCAAGCTCATCTGTGTCTGGGAGGGCCGGCCATCGCGCGCACGCACCCACTGCGGTTTGCTGTGGAGCTGCTCCATGTGCTGCTCGGCGCGAACATGTCCTCGCGGCTGTTTCGCGAGGTGCGGGAGCGGCGCGGTCTGGTGTATGAGATCGGCACCCACATCAAACGCTACAAAGACACCGGAGCCTTTGTCATTTCGGCCGGCTGCGATCCGGGGAAACTGGTGACGACCGTGGAGGTGATCGCGAACGAGTTAGCCAAGATTCGGGATCAGCGCGTGAGTGCGAGCGAATTGAAACGGGCTAAGGAGTTCTACTGCGGGCAGCTCACGATGGCGCTCGAAGACACGCTGGAGCACATGCTGTGGATGGGCGAACAGGTCGTGACGGTGGGGCGGGTCGGTCGGCCGCAGGACTTGCTCTCGGCGATCAACAGGGTGTCGGTTCAACAGATCCGACAAGCCGCGCGGGCGCTCTTCGAGGCGAACCGCTTGTTTCTCGCCATCATCGGCCAGACCCCGGAGGACCAGACTCAGACGCTGCGCAATCTCCTTGCGGCGATTCATTGATGAGACGACTTGCGATTGCGCCCAGTCTCTTGGCGTGCGATTTCACTCGATTGGCCGAAGAGGTCAAAGCCGTCGAGCAGGCGGGAGCGGATTGGCTGCACCTGGATGTCATGGACGGACATTTCGTCCCGAACATCAGCTTTGGTCCCGTCATTGTGGAGGCGGTGCATCGGGTGGCGAGCCGTCCATTAGACGTCCAGTTGATGATCGAGCATCCTGAGCACTATGTGGAAGCGTTTCTCAAAGCGGGCACGGACCATCTCACAGTCCATGTCGAATCCGACGGGTTGAAAGATCCTGCGACTCTCACGACGTTCCTGCGCGATCTGCGCCGTCGCAAGATTCGCGCCGGGCTCTCCGTGAAACCAAAGACACCAGCCGAAGCGCTGCGCCCGTATCTCGAGGAGATCGATCAGATCCTCGTGATGACGGTGGAGCCGGGCTTCGGAGGGCAGGCGTTTCTGCCCGAGATGGTGGAGAAGATCCGCCAGTGTCGCGCGTGGTTCAACGGCGACATCGTCGTCGACGGCGGAATCAATCCGCAGACCGCGAAACTCGTGTGGGAGGCCGGGGCCAATGTTTTGGTCGCTGGCACCGCGATCTTCCGTCAATCCAATTACCAGCAGGCGATTGCGGATCTCCGCGCCGCCCATCAGGAGCTGCGATGAGCATCCGTTTTGGAACGGAGGGCTGGCGGGCGGTCATGACGGAGGAATTTACCATCGAGAATGTCCGCCGCCTCACTCAAGCGATCGCGGAACATTTCCTCTCGACCCCTCGATGCGCCCCGCCAACACTCGCGGTGGGATATGACGTGCGATCTCGCTCCGACGAGTTTGCCGCCGCTGTCTGCGAGGTCTTGGCGGCCAACGGCATCAAGACGATCTTGTCGAATCGCTCAGTGCCCACGTGCGCGGTGAGCCGCTATGTGGTGGACCATCGGCTCTCCGGGGGAATCGTGATCACCGCGAGCCACAACCCTCCGACCTATAACGGGATCAAGGTCAAGGAGGCCTTTGGCGGCTCAGCCACGATGGAAACCGTCGCGTCCATCGAGTCGCGTCTGGGGCGTGTGCCCAAGCGCCTCTCCTTCGCGCAGGCGCAGAGGCGCCGACTGGTTCGCCGGGCCAATTTTCTGCCGGGGTTTCTCAACGGCATCCGTGCCGTCGTCGATCTGAGATCGATTCGGCGCAGCCGCGTGAAGGCGCTCGTCGATTCGATGCATGGAACCGGCGGCCGCCTGATCGAACAGTTGCTGCGCGGCGGCCGGTGCCGCATCGAGACGCTGCATCCCGACGCCGACCCCATGTTTGGGGGGCAGGCCCCGGAGCCGATCGCCAGCCACCTGAGGGAGTTGGCCAAGACGCTCAAGGCCCGTCGATGGGACGTGGGGTTAGCGACCGATGGCGATGCGGATCGTCTCGGGGTCATCGCGCCCAGCGGCGCCTTCTTGAATCCCGGCCAAGTGCTGTGCATCTTGGCCGAGCATCTCATCACGACCCGAAAGTGGACCGGGACGATTGTCAAGACGGTTTCCAACACCTCCATGATTAATCGGTTGGCTCAGGCTCACGGATTGCGCGTGGTTGAAGTGCCGGTGGGGTTCAAGCACATCGCGAAGCTCATGCTCGACGGCGGGGTGTTGATCGGGGGGGAGGAGTCGGGCGGGATCGGCATTCGCGGTTATCTCCCTGAGCGGGATGGCATTGTGATGGGCCTGCTGGTGTTGGAAGCGATGGCCGTGCAGGGCCGCGGGATTCTCGACCTGCTGCGCCGATTGGAGCGACGGCTGGGACGATGGGCTTATGTCCGTCGGGATTTGACGTTGTCCCCGGCGCATGTGACGCGGGCCTTTGAACGGCTCCGCCGCTTCCCGCCGACGAAGATCGCGGGCACGGCGGTCAGCGAGGTGAACACCCTGGATGGCGTGAAGCTGATCGGATCGGATGAGAGTTGGCTGTTGTTTCGCCGCTCAGGGACCGAGCCGATCGTGCGCGTATACGCGGAAAGCCCCGTCGCCAGCCGCGTCAACCGCCTCCTCGACTTCGGGGTGCGCCTCATCAACGCTGCCAGTAAGTGATGAATCTGTGAAATCAGCATTTCAATCTGTGTCATCTGTGTGTTGCATGGATCAAGCGCACATCCGGAACTTCTGCATCATCGCCCACATCGATCACGGGAAATCCACCCTCGCGGACCGTCTCTTGCAACTCAGCGGAGCGGTTGACCGACGGGAATTCCGCGATCAATTGCTCGATGACATGGAACTCGAGCGGGAACGCGGCATCACCATCAAGGCGTCGTATGTCCAACTTCGGCATCGCGCCCGCGACGGGCAGGAGTATCTCCTTGACCTGATCGACACCCCCGGCCATGTGGATTTTGCGTTCGAGGTGACGAAAAGCCTCCAAGCGTGTGAAGGGACCCTGCTCGTGGTCGATGCGACCCAAGGGGTCGAGGCCCAAACGGTGGCCAACTACCTCTTGGCCACAGAACGCGGGCTGTCCGTCATCCCGGTGCTCAACAAGATTGATTTGCCCCACGCGCAAATCGATCGGGTGACCCGAGAAATCCAACAGCTCCTCCAACAACCGGACGCGGTCATCAGCCACGTCAGCGCCAAGGAAGGCCGTGGGATCGAGGCCGTCTTGGAGCGGGTCGTCCGTGAGGTTCCCCCTCCCACCGGTGATCCCGCCGCACCGTTGGCGGGACTGGTCTTCGACTCCACTTATGATGCGTACAAAGGTGTCATCGTCTTCGTGAAAATCGTCGAAGGCACGCTGCGCCGCGGCACGGGCATCACGTTCCTCGGGTCGGGCAAGCGGTTCCAGGTTCAAGACGTCGGCATCATGACGCCCAAACCGCTCGTGGTGGAGGCCTTGTATGCGGGAGAGGTCGGCTATCTTACGGCTACCATCCGCAACCCTCGCGATGTGTTGGCCGGGGATACGGTCACCGACACCGCTCAACCAGTCAGCATCGCGCTGCCGGGGTTCCGACACCTCAAACCCATGGTCTTCGCCGGCATCTATCCGGCCAATACCCAGGAGCTCGGGACCTTGCGCTCGGCGATGGAGAAGCTCCTGCTCAACGACGCCGCATTTCAGTTCGTCCCGGAGCAGTCGGATGCCCTCGGCAAAGGGTTTCGGTGCGGGTTTCTCGGGCTGCTGCACATGGACATCGTGCAGGAGCGGCTCGAACGGGAGTTCGGCGTCGATCTGGTCTTGACCACACCCAGCGTGGCGTATCAGGTGAAGCTCAATGACGGTCGGATGATGGAAATCGACAGCCCGTCGAAGCTGCCCTCCTCCCAAGGGATTACGGAGGTCCTCGAACCGTACGTCGAAGCGGTCCTCTTGGCCCCATCCACCTGTCTTGGCATCGTGATGGAGCTGGTCAAGCAGAAGCGGGGAGAGCATCGCTCCACGGAATTCTTGAGTGAGGTGCGCGTGAAGATCGTCGTAGAACTCCCCTTAAGCGAGATCCTGGTGGACTTTTACGACCGGCTCAAATCGATCACCCAAGGCTACGGCTCGTTTGACTACGAGCTCGTCGGCTACCGCGCCGCGTCGTTGGTGCGGTTGGATATCCTCATCAACGGCCAGCTCTGCGAACCCCTCTCGTCCATCGTCGCTAAGGATAGGGCGTACGAGCAGGGCAAGGCGCTCGTGTCGCGGTTGCGGGAGTTGATCCCCCGGCAGCTCTTTGAAGTCGCGATCCAGGCCGCGGTCGGCAACCATGTCATCGCGCGGGAATCGGTCCGGCCGTTGGCGAAGCATGTGACAGGTAAATGTTACGGCGGTGACATCACCCGCAAGCGCAAGTTGTGGGAGCGCCAGAAGGAAGGGAAGAAGCGCATGAAACAATTCGGCCAAGTCGAAATTCCTCAAGACGCGTTCCTCGCCGCGCTGAAACTCTCCTCCTGATGCGCGTGACCAAAGGTCATCCTGAGCGATCCACGTGGCGCGAGAATGTCGAATCCCTCCTCTGGGCGGTCGCGTTGGCGCTGCTCATCCGGACGTTCATCATCGCCCCGTTCAAAATTCCCTCCGGGTCCATGCGTCCCACCCTGATCGAAGGCGATCGCATCCTCGTCAACAAGTTCCTCTATCGGTTTCGCGAACCTCGATCGGGCGACATCGTGGTCTTTCGCTTTCCCGATAACCCAAAACGCCCCTTCATCAAACGGTTGGTGGCTGTTGGCGGCGATGGGGTCGAGATTCGTGATGGCCACCTCTGGGTCAACGGACAACTGCCCTCTCACCCCGCATTGAACGACGTGTTCTATTACAACCAAGGCGAATTCGGCCAGGAAAATCAAGCCATTCGCGTGCCGGATGACGCGTACTATGTCTTGGGGGACAACTCCTCCTCCTCGCATGACAGCCGGTACTGGGGGTTCGTGTCCAAACGGCTGATGATCGGCAAAGCGGTCTGTGTTTTCTGGCCTCCCAAGCGCCTCCGCGTCTTGCGCTAGGGATTGCATTTGATCACCGCTTATGCTAAAGTTCTGTTGGGAAGAAGGGTGAACCTATTAAAGAGGAGGCGTCAGATGCATCGAATCGTGACGGTGACCATCATGGCTCTCTGCGGCCTCGCGTTGGCAGGCTGCGAAGGGGCACAGACGGCTGCGCAATCGAAGACGGTTCAAGGTGCCGCGCTGGGTGGCTTGCTCGGGGCCGGGACGGGTGCGCTCATCGGTGAGCAATCCGGCAAAGCCGGTGCGGGGACCGCCATCGGGGCCGCGATGGGAGCCCTCGGCGGAGGATTGGTGGGATCCGCGTTGGAAGCTCAGGATCGAAAAATTGGGCAACAGCAAACGCCGGTGGCCAGTGCTCGAACCAAGTTCTGTCCCGTGGGCGGCGAGCTCTACGGGGACGAAGTGAAATATTGCCCGAACCACGGCGTCGAGCTTCGTTACAAAGAGTAACATCACCACAGATCTCACAGATTGAAAAATCCACAGATGGGCACAGATCTGTGCAAATCTGCGCGTGGCGTCTGTAGTGATCTGTGTCAATGAATTTGGCCGACAAGATTTCATTGCTGCGTATCTTGTTGGCTCCCTGCGTCGTCGCCTCCCTCGTCTATTATCAGCCAGGCCGTGAGGTCCTTCGGTTTGTCGCCCTGGCGCTGTTTCTCATCGGGATGCTCTCTGATGCCGTCGATGGGTTCATCGCGCGCTCGCAACGGCAACAGTCGCAGCTTGGCACCATCCTCGATCCCCTCGCGGATAAGTTCTTGATCCTCAGCGCCCTCATCAGCCTCTCCACGATTCACGCCCTGCCGGAGTGGATGCGCATTCCGGCGTGGTTCAACCTCATCGTGATCAGCCGCGATGTCGTCTTGGTGGCGGGCACACTGCTGATCTTCGCATTCACCAACCAGTGGTCGGTCCGTCCAAGCCGGCTGGGCAAATGGACCATCCTGGCACAGATGCTGGTCATTCCCACAGCCCTGCTGGGTCTTCCGGGGAAAGGCGTTTTGCTCATCGTGGCGGCCGCCCTGACCATCGTCTCGGGCATCGGGTATCTGCGCATGGGCACCAAGGTGCTGGGAGCCTCGTGAGATGTTGTGGATGGCGACGTTGGGACTGTCCTATCTCATCGGGTCCTTCCCAACCGCCTATCTGTTGGCCAAACTCGTCAAGGGTGTTGATATCCGCACCCTCGGCAGCGGCAATATCGGGGCCACCAATGCGTTGCGCACCCTCGGTGTGTGGGCCGGCATCACCGTCTTTGTCGTTGATCTCTTGAAGGGTGTGGTCGCTGCGCGGCTGGTGCCTCTCTGGTTATTCGGTGAGGTTTCGCTGTCAACGAGCTTGGCGTGCGGGTTGATGGCGGTTCTCGGGCACGACTTCCCGTGTTGGCTCGGGTTTCGAGGCGGGAAGGGGGTGGCGACGACCATCGGTGTGTTGATGATGGGTAGCACGATGCCGGTAGCCGCTGTCGTGCTGGTCGCGTGGGGACTGGTCTTCGCCCTCAGCCGTTACGTCTCGATAGCTTCGATGACGGCGGCCGCGGCGATTCCGCTGAGCCAACTGTGGTTTCGACATGCCCCTGGCACCGTCGGCCTTGGCGGCGTGTTGGCGCTGCTGATCATCATTCAGCATCGATCCAATCTTCGGCGCTTGCTGACGGGAACCGAGCACCGGGCGCGCTCTCGGAGTTGACGGACGACAGCGCCTTGTGTAGACTATCTCTCGCAGGATGACCAACGCGGAATCTCAATTACAACTCTTTGAAACCCCGGTGACGGGAACGATCCGGCGGCCGGCGATGCCGGCCGCGCGTCTTGAGCTGCGGCAGGATCACGTCATCCTCCTCGGCATCTTGGGGCTGATCGGCGCGTCGATCATCTTCGCCTGGGGGGTCGAGCGGGGCAAGCAGCTTGCGCGGGGTGAACGGCTCTTGATCGCGCCGTCAAACCCTGCGTCTGAGGAATCACCCCTACGGGTGGGTACCACACACAACATCCCTTCCTCGAGCGCCAAGTCGTCATCCCCAGTGAAAATCGAACGTCAAGCGCCTCCGGCGGGCAAGCCCGTCAACGCCCCCCGCACACCGAAGCGGCTGGCGGGAACCAACTCGCGGTTTGCCATCCAGGTGGTCAGCTACAGCCAACCCGCGCTGGCGGCTCAAGAACTGAAACGCCTCCAGGCCCGAGGCGAATCGGCGTTTCTCGTCAAGAAGCAGGACAAGACCGTGTTGTATGTGGGGCCGTTTGACTCGCGTCAGCGCGCCAAGGACAAAGTCGCGGGTTTGAGGTCGCGGTATCGAGATTGTTTTGTTCGGAGTCTTTGAGCTGATGTCCATTCATCCTTCCTTGCGACAAGTCGGTGGAAAAAGCGGAACGTTCCGCAGCGTCTTGAAGCGATTCGAGCGCTTGCAGCGGCTCCTCGGGGAGGGGCAGTGGGATGACACGCGCTCGATCTTCGGATTGCCCAAGACCAAACAGGAGCGCATCAAGGTTCGTAAGGCTGCGACCGCTGAAGCCGAGAAACCTGCAGAAGCGGCAGCGGGCGAGGCGGCCGCGACAGCTCCCGCAGCAGAGAAATCCGAGAAATCCGCACCAGGCAAGTCCTCGCCCGGTAAATCCTCCTC
>CAZUWM010000022.1:0-22737 GCA_964624155.1 uncultured Planctomycetales bacterium | reverse complement strand
CGCCGGATACCTCACCGCCGAACCTTCGGCTCATCCGCGCCGCCTTCGACGCCTCGCCATAGCGATCGTCCGACGCGCGTCAGGCCGTTGCATCTGTGAAAAAATTCACATATAATAACTTTTCCTGTCACAGGCTGTTGGAAAGAGATCACGCGGTTCGCGCGAGGTGATGAGAGGTACGCTGAAGCAGGTCCTCGATGAGGTGGCCCGACGAGGCTCCTGGATGGGTGGAGGGAGCGCGGCGGCGCTGTCGGCTGCCCTCGCAGCCGCTCTGCTGGAAAAACTCACCCCCCAAGCGAATGCGGCGCGTGCGCTTCGGCACGTGCGACGCAGGTGCCTTGCGCTGGTCGAGCAGGACGCCGAAACGTTTGCCCAAGCCATTCACGCCCTCCAATCGAGACAGACGGGGGCCTTCCGACAGCGGCTGAGAGCTGCGACGGCTCTCCAAGAGCAGGTGTTTCAGCACGCTCACATGATCCAACAGGCCGGCCGTCAATCCATGCGGCGGATCAAACCGCAATTTCGCTCCGATTTGGAGTGCACCATCGCATTGGCGGAGGCGGCCCGGCAGTCGGCCTCCGCGTTGATTCGGACTAATCTGACCTGGCTCAACGACCCAACCTACGCCGCCCGGGTCAGACGGCGGCTTCAATCAACTCGATAACCGTCCCTACACGTGTCTGCCACACTCATGACCGCAACGCTTCTTGACGGCCGGAGAATTGCTGACCACATCAAGCGCGAGCTGCAACAAGAAGCCGTGGCGTTGGCCCCGCGTCCCTCGCTTCGGGTGCTCTATTTCGACACCCAAGTGTCACTCCTCTATTGGCTCGTTCAACGCAACACCGCGGCCTCTCTTGAGATCGATCTTGGAGGGAATGTCACTCGAAGCGAATGTTTGCCGCTCCGTGCAACTCAACAACAGGTTGATGAGATTATTCAACGGTGGAACAACGATCCCCAGGCCCACGGCATCTTTGTCCACCAACCGTTACCGCCCGGCATTGATCCCCAACGCGTCTCCGCGCTGATTGATCCCCGAAAAGACGTCGAAGGCATCCATCCACAAAACTCGGCACGGCGTTTCTTCGCGCGGGCACGGATTGGATCATGCACGGCCCTGGCGGTCATGCGCCTCATTGAAGAAACAGGAGAGCCCATTGAAGGCAAAGAGGCGGTGGTCGTGGGGCATAGCGAAATCGTTGGTCGGCCGGTCAGCATGCTGTTGTTGGATCAACTCGCCACCACCACCGTCTGCCATATCGGCACGCGCCACCTCGAAGAACATGTCAGACGAGCGGATATTCTTGTGGTGGCCGTCGGGAAGCCGAAGTTGATCAAAGGAGCGTGGGTGAAACCGGGATCCACCGTCATCGACGTGGGGATTACCGTCGACCATGGAAAAATCGTTGGGGATGTTGAATTCGAGGTCGCGAAAGACCGAGCGAAATACATCTCGCCAGTGCCAGGGGGCGTGGGCCCGGTGACCGTGATGATGGTGATGAAGAACACGGTGGAAGCCTTCAAGCTGCAGGCAGGGGAACGCTCATGAGCCTATCCGAAACGGAACGATTTGAACAGAAACTCAGAACGAAATCGTTTCTGGTGACGATGGAGGTCAACCCTCCCAAGGGAACCGATCTCTCCGACATCCTGGCGGCGGTGGAGCGGGTCCGGGGAGCGGTGGACGCCATCAATGTGACCGACGGCTCCGGGGCGATCATGCGCGCGTGTCCGCTGGCCGTCGCGAAGCAGATTCTTGATGCAGGGGTCGATCCGATTTTGCAGATGACCTGCCGTGATCGCAATCGGCTGGCCCTGCAGGCCGATCTCTTGGGAGCCTCGATCCTTGGCGTTCGGAATGTCTTGTTGTTGACCGGCGACGATCCGAAGGCAGGTGATCATCCCGACGCGAAGCCGGTGTTTGATATCAACTCCGCCACGCTGATGCAGGTGGCGAACGGACTCGCTCACGGTAAGGACATGGCGGGCAAAGAGCTGACAGGAGCCCCGCACTTTTGCATCGGGGCGGCGGCCGATCCGGGGGCGAAGGATGTGGACGTCGAGATGCAAAAGTTCAAGGCCAAGATTGACGGCGGCGCGCAATTCTTCCAAACGCAAGCCGTGTTCGATCCAAGCTCGCTGGGGCGCTTCATGGAGCGCGCGAAAGTCTTTGGAAAGCCTCTCCTCGCGGGCATCTTGCTGGTCAAATCTGCCAAGATGGCTCGCTACATGAATGAGCATGTGTGGGGCATCCATGTGCCGGATCCAATCATTGGACGCTTTGAACAAGCCGGCGACACACGCAAAGAATGTGTGGCGGTGACGACCGAATTGATCCGGGCGGTTCGTCACATCGCGGACGGCATTCACCTCTATCCCCTCGGCTGGGAAGACCTTGTGCCGAACATCCTCAACGCTGCGACCATCTAGATGAATCGGACAACGCTATACAACGAGCATCGTCGGCTCAATGCCAAGATGACGGACTTCCATGGGTGGGAGATGCCTCTCTACTACACGAGCATTCTTGAGGAGCATCAGGCGGTCCGCACCGCGGCAGGGATCTTCGACATCTCCCACATGGGACAGGTATGGGTCAGCGGCGAGGGAGCCCTGGAGACCCTCAATGAGCTGGTCGTCAGCGACCTCGCGAATGTCGGCGAAGGGCGGGCGTGCTACACCATGCTCCTCAATGAACACGGCGGCATCCTCGATGACATCCTCGTCTACCGTCTTCATCAGCAGGACTACCTGGTCATTGTCAACTGCGCGAATCGGACGAGCGATACGGCCTGGATCCAGACGCATCAGCGCGGCGTCCTCGAGGCGCGCGACATCAGCGAGGGACGATCCATCCTGGCCATTCAAGGCCCGCTGTCCGCCCAGCTCCTTGAAGGCATCCTCACGTTTCCCGTCAAGGCGCTTGGTCGGTTTGACATCGCGGCGGTGCCTCACTTCGGGCCTCAGACGTGGGTGGCGCGAACCGGTTATACCGGAAGCGATGGGTTTGAACTGTTTCTGCCGGATGCGCACGCGCGTCGCGTCTGGCAGGAGGTGTTGGAGCGGGGGTCATCTCAGAATGTGATGCCGGTTGGTTTGGGGGCACGGGACACCTTGCGGTTGGAGGCGGGCCTCAGGCTTTACGGGACGGACATGGACGCGACGACCACTCCCTACGAAGCCGATCTCGGCTGGACCGTCGCAAGCAACAAGCCTTCCTTCATGGGCAAGTCGGCCTTGCTCACGCAAAAGACTCACGGACTGACGCGTCGGTTGGTCGGATTTGAACTCATCGAAGGGCCGGTGCCGCGGCAGGGGTTTCCCTTATTCGTTGAGGGGCGGCGGGTGGGGACCGTGACCAGCGGGACGTTTAGCCCAACCCTGAACAGACCCGTCGGGATGGGCTATGTGGAGCTGGCGTTTGCCAAGCCCTCGACGACCATGCAGATTGTCATTCGTGGGAAAACCTATCCCGTGACCGTGGTGAAGATGCCATTCTGGAAGAGCGGCAGTCCCACGGCGGCTTCTATCGTACAGCAGGGGGTTCGATAGGGAGGTGGGGGGATGAACGTGCCAAGTGAATTGCGGTATACCAAGACGCATGAGTGGATCTGCCAGGATGAGAATGAAGCGATGGTCGGCATCACGTCGCACGCCCAAGAAGAACTGCGCGATGTGGTCTATGTGGAGCTGCCGCCTGCCGGAAAACAGGTGCAGCAGGGGGAGCCGATTGCGGTGGTCGAATCCGTCAAAGCGGCCTTTGACATCTACGCACCAGTCTCTGGAACGATTGTGAAGATGAATTCCACCCTGACGCAATCACCGCAGTCGGTCAACAAGGATTGTTACGGAGAAGGATGGCTGTTCGCCATTCAACCAAGCAAGCCCAGCGAGTTCGACTCGTTGATGACCGCCGATCAATACACGCAGCTGATCACCTCTTACCGGCGAGCGTAAGCGAGCCAATGGATTACGCGCCGCATACGGACGAAGAGATTCAGCAGATGCTGCAGACGATCGGGGTGCGATCGTTTGACGAGCTGCTAGCCACGATTCCTTCTGAGGTTCGGTGCCGGTCATTCGATGTCCCCGCAGGCCTTTCCGAGCAAGAGGTGCTGGCCCTCTGCGAGCAACTCGTGCAACCGAATCGCTCGATGCACGAGTTTGCCTCGTTCCTGGGTTTCGGCTCGTATCACCATGGCATTCCAACGATCGTGGACACGCTCGCCGCTCGAGGGGAATGGTTGACGCCCTATACGCCCTATCAGGCCGAGGCGAGCCAGGGGACGCTCCAGATGATCTACGAGTTTCAGACGCTCATCTGCGAGCTGATGGGCATGGAGGTGGCGAACGCCTCGCTGTATGACGGGGCTGCGGCCTTAGCAGAAGGGGCGACCTTGGCGCTTCGATCGACGGGACGCAAACGGCTGCTGATGGCTGAAACAGTCCATCCGCACTACCGACAAGTCGTTTCAACCTACCTCAGCGGCTTTCCCTGTGTGGTCCAAGACATCCCATCGACCAATGGTGTGACGGACCTCGAGGCGCTGTCCGCTGCACTGAACGACGATGTCGCAGCCGTCATCCTGCAGCAGCCCAATGTGTTTGGATGTTTGGAGCCGATGGAGCAGGCCTCAGGGCTGGCCCACCGAGCGGGAGCGCTGTGTGTCGCCAGCGTCTATCCCATCAGCCTGGGACTCCTCAAACCGCCCGGTGCGTATGGCGCGGATGTCGCGGTGGCGGAGGGGCGTTGTCTTGGAAGCCCTGTCGCCTACGGCGGACCCGGACTGGGATTGTTGACGGCCACCCAAGCCCTGCTGCGGAAGATCCCGGGGCGTTTGGCCGGATGTACGGTGGATCACGCCGGTCGACGCAGTTTCACCTTGACCCTCCAAACGAGGGAACAACACATCCGTCGGGAAAAAGCGACCTCCAACGTCTGCACCAACGAAGGCTGGTTGTGTCTGCGGGCAACCATCTTCCTCAGTTTCTTGGGCCCTCAAGGGATTCGCGAGCTCGCCGAACTGAACGCTCAGAAGGCCCACCACCTGTGGAGCCGGCTGCAAGAATTAGGATTCATGAAGCCGGCGTTTGATCAACCGTTCTTCAACGAGTTCACGATGCGCTGCGTGAACGACCACACGATCGACGAGATCAATCGGAAATTACTCAAGCAAGGACTGATCGGCGGGTTGCCCTTGCGTCCATGGTATCCCCAGCTATCCAACACGGCGCTCTGGTGTGCCACAGAGATGATCTCCAACTCAGACATTGACCATGTACTCGACGCCTTGAAACGACTCTAAGAATGTCTTCACTCATTTTTGAACAGTCTGTGCCGGGTCGACGAGGGTACCGGTTACCGCCGAGCGACGTACCCGAACGCTCACTGCACGACCTCATTCCGGAGGAACAGGTACGTCGGCAGTCGCCGCGATTGCCTGAGGTCTCTGAGCTTGATGTCGTGCGACACTATACCCGGTTATCACAGCTCAATTTCTCGGTTGATACGCACTTCTATCCCTTGGGGTCGTGCACCATGAAGTATAACCCGAAGCTCAACGACCGGATCGCCTCATGGTCGCGGTTTGCCCAGATGCATCCGCTGCATCCGCCGTCGTCTTCCCAGGGGTTGCTGCGTGTGCTCTACGAACTGGAGCAACTTCTCTGCGAGATCACGGGCATGGAGGCATTTACCTTGCAACCGGCGGCCGGCGCCCAGGGTGAGTTGGCCGGCCTGAAAATCATCCGAGCGTACCATCGAGCCAAGAGGCGCAACCGGACGACGATTTTGATTCCGGACTCCGCCCATGGAACGAATCCCGCCTCAGCGGCGTTGTCGGGATTTCGGGTCGTCGAACTGAAGTCCAACGCGCAAGGACTCATCGATGTGGCGGAGTTGGGCCGCCATCTTTCCAAGGACGTGGCGGCTCTCATGCTGACCAATCCGAACACCCTCGGCTTGTTTGAACGAGACATCCTCGCGATCACCGCCCTGTGTCACGAGCATGGCGCCTTGGTGTATCTCGATGGCGCGAACATGAATGCGCTGCTCGGCATCGCCAAGCCCGGCGAGATGGGGGTGGATCTCTTGCAGCTGAATCTCCATAAAACCTTCTCAACG
Source organism: uncultured Planctomycetales bacterium (assembly GCA_964624155.1). Lineage (GTDB taxonomy): Bacteria > Omnitrophota > Gorgyraeia > Aquiviventales > Aquiviventaceae > CAZUWM01. Next base: position 16,610 of record CAZUWM010000022.1, on the reverse strand, counting down.
CCTCATGGGGGAGGGGGTCCTGGGGCCGGTCCGGTCGGCGTGGCGGAGCCCCTCGAGGAGTTCCTTCCCGTCCCGCGGATTCGCAAGACAAGAAGCCGCTACGTCTGGGATGAACACGGCCGGCGCTCCATCGGGCGGGTCCATGCGTTCTATGGCAACGTCGGGGTCCTCGTGCGGGCGTACGTCTACATCCGGACGTTGGGGAAAGTCGGTTTGGAGCGGGTCAGTCAAGCGGCCATCATCAATGCCAATTATCTCAAGGCCAAACTCGCCGGCACGTTCCCCGTGGCTTTTCCAGGTCATTGTCTGCACGAGTTCGTCGCCACGTTGAAGTCGCTGAAATCGCATGGGGTGACGGCATGGGATGTGGCAAAACGGTTGCTCGATTATGGATGTTACGCACCGACGGTCTATTTTCCGTTGACGGTGGAAGAGGCGTTCATGATCGAGCCGACCGAAACCGAGTCCAAGGAAACCCTGGATGCGTTTGCGGCGGCGCTGCAACAGATTGCCGCAGAAGCGCGGACGAATCCCGAGATGGTTCGCCAGGCCCCGCATCGACTGCCGGTCAATCGCGTGGATGACGTCAAAGCCGCCAGAGAGCCGAATCTTCGATGGACGCCATCAGAGACGACGGTCTCCAAGTCATAGTCGGTGGATCGTGGCGCCTGATGGTGCATGACGAACCGACAGCCACCGCGCAAATGGCGTTCGATGAACGCTTGGCCGCTGAAGGCGTTCCGACCCTGCGGCTCTTTCGGTGGCACACGCCGGCCCTGTCACTTGGGTTTCGCCAACGACCACCTGAGTGGATCGATCCCTCACGGTGCGCCGCCCATGGGGTGGAGCTTGTTGAGCGACCGACAGGCGGGGGGCTGGCCGTCCACGGAACCGATCTGTCCTGCTCGGTGGTCATCCCAAGGGACGCCGGGATCTCGCTGCGCAGCAGCATGACAGACCTCTGTGAACGATTCGCGCAGGCATGTCGAAGGCTCGATGTCGTTGTCGACTGGGATGTTGAGGTGCGACGGCCCGCTCCAATCACCTATTGCCTGACAGAGCTCAGCCCCTATGCCTTGATGGTCGGCGGTCGAAAGCTCGGTGGATTTGCCATTCGTGCCTATGCCGCGTCGTGGCTGATCCAGGGATCCGTGTTGGTCCGGCCCGTGCCTTCGGCGATTCAACGGATCATGCCGGAGTTGGTGCGGTTCGATTACGAAACACGGGCGATCTGTCTGGAGGAAGCCGCTGGGGCCGCGATTGATGATGCGGAGCTGATCGATGCGTTGCGACACCTGTAAGCAGGAAACGCCCGTGGTGACGCGCGTCGTCATCGCGAAGAATTACAACCGGGTTCTGGCAAAGGCGCTGTACAACTGTCCCGCGTGTTTTGAGAAGAAAGAACAATTAAAAATCGCTGAAGACTCGAGGCTGAAGGCTCAAGGCAACATCGATTAGGAGCTAGAGCCCCGAGCTACAAGGGGGGTCGCCATTCATGATTACGACCGTGGTGGGAAATTTTCCGAAAGTGGCCGAGAGCGGATTTGGGACGAAGCTCATCTCCGCCATCAACCGATGGCAGCGCAAAGAGCTCTCGGATGCCGAGCTCGAAGGGGTGTTCCAGGAGATCACGAAAGCCGTGATGGCCGAATACGAGCAGGCGGGCATTGACGTGCTGACGGATGGGCAGATTCGCTGGGAAGACCTTGTCACCCCCCTCGCCAAGAAGATCGAGGGGTTTGAGATCAACGGGTTGGAACGATGGTTTGACAATAACGTGTATTATCGTCGCCCGATCTTGCACAAGGCGCCGGTCCGTCGAGGGCCGATCTTGGTGGACGAGTATCGATCGGCCAAAGGGTGTAGCGCCAAACCCGTGAAAGCCGTCTTGCCCGGCCCCTATACGTTCGTCAAGCTCAGCGAGGATCGTTACTACAAGAACGAGCAGCGGTTCATGCGCAAGATCGCGGAGCTGCTGGGCGAGGAAGCCACGGCGTTGGAACGCGCCGGGGCGTCCATCATTCAATTTGATGAGCCGGCATTGGGATTCGGCAAGCCGCCGATCAAACCGGTCCTTGAGGCCTTAGCGATTGCGACTCGAGGGCTGAAGGCGACGACGGCGCTCTACCTCTACTTCGGCCACCTCAACGGCCTGCTGGAGCCCCTGCAAACATCTTCCGTGGACATCCTTGGAGTGGATGTGGTCTCAGATCCCAAAGCCGTGGGCGCGGTTCGCCGGGCGAAGTGGACGAAACAACTCGCACTCGGGTGTGTCGATGCGCGCAACACGAAACTCGAATCTGTCACCGAGCTGCACGCCCTATTTGACGTCGTGGCCAAACGGATTCCTCTGGATCGCGTCTGTGCCAATCCAAATTGTGGGCTGGAGTTCTTGCCCTATGAGCAGGCGGTTCAGAAGCTTAGGCGACTCGTGGAAGCGGTTCAAACCTATCGAGGGAAATAACCATGTTGTTGACGACCTCAGTCGGAAGTCTCCCGAAACCGGAGTATCTGGCGAACGCCAGGAGCCAAGCCCGCAAGGGCGATCTGGATCCTCAAGCGCTTCGGCGTCTTGAGGAACAAGCCACCCGAGACTGGATCGCCCGCCAGGAAGAATTAGGAATCGACATCATCGTCGATGGCGAACAGTATCGCGGGGATATGGTGGCCTACTTTGCCGAGCAGCTCGACGGTTTCAAAGCAAGCCACCTCGTGCGCTCGTACGGCAACCGATACTACCGCAAGCCGATCATCGTCAAGAAGGTCCGTCGGCAACAGCCGATCACGGTCGGGTGGTGGCAATTCGCGCAGCGACTGACGAGGCGACCGGTCAAAGGGATGCTCACCGGCCCATACACGATCATGGATTGGTCGTTCAACGAGTACTATCCCTCGCGCCGCGCCACCGCGCTGGCGATCGCAGAGGTCGTTCGCCAGGAGGCCAAGGATTTGGAGCGGGCCGGCGCCCAATATATCCAGATCGATGAGCCGGCGATCTCGACGAGGCTGGATGAGATTGATTTGGCGATCGAAGCCCTTGGGGTGGTGACGAAGGGACTGCGGGCCAAGACGATCACGCATATCTGCTACGGAAATTTCCAGGCGCTCGCCCCGAAGCTCAACCAACTGCCGGTTGACCAGATCGACCTGGAATTCGCGAACCGCAAGTTTGAGCTCCTCGGTGCGTTCAAGCGACTGAAGCTGCGCAAGGAAGTCGGGTTGGGCGTGGTGGACGTCCATAGCCACCGCATCGAGTCTCGTGAGGAGGTCGTCGCGAATTTGAAGAAAGCCCTCAAGATTTTTAAGCCGGAGCAGATCTACGTCGATCCCGACTGCGGCCTGAAAACGCGGACGCCGGAAGAAGCCATCGGGAAGCTGCGCGTCGTCGTCGAAGCCACTCGTGCCGTCCGCGAAGAATTGCTGAACTGATCACACCGATTTTCAAATAGTCAAATCTGTGTAATCAGCTCTTAGAAATCTGTGAAATCAATGACGAGGTTCACGATTGCTGAACTGATCACACGTAAACAAGAGGGCGGGAAGATCACGATGCTGACCGCCTACGACTATCCCATCGCTCAATTGGTTGACCAGGCTGGCGTGGATATCGTGCTGGTGGGTGACTCTCTGGGAATGGTGGTCCTGGGTTACGAGACGACGGCGCCGGTGACGATGGACGAGATGGTCCACCATGCCAAGGCCGTCCGCCGAGGGGTCTCAAGGGCGCTGCTCATCGGCGATATGCCGTTTCTCTCATTTCGAGGGTCGGTCGCTGAGGCCGTCAGCAACGCGGCTCGCTTCATCCAAGAAGCCGGCTGTGACGGAGTGAAGCTCGAATGGAAAGACGGCATTGAAGATGTGGCCAAGGCGATCATCGATGCCGGTATTCCGGTGATGGGCCATGTCGGGCTCACCCCACAGACGGCGGCAAGCGAAGGCGGTTTCGGGATGCGCGGGAAAGACGCGGACTCCGCGAGGCGCATCGTCACCCAGGCGATCGCCTTGGAAGAGGTCGGATGTTTCTCCACGGTCTTGGAATGCGTTCCCGACGCCGTGGCTCAGGAGATCACCCGGCGACTTCGCATTCCGACGATCGGCATTGGCTCGGGCCCATGGTGCGACGGGCAGGTCTTGGTGACGTATGATCTCATCGGGTTATTTGACCGCTTTAAGCCGAAATTCGTCAAACGCTATGCCGATGTGGCTGCCGCGATACGTCAGGCGGCAACACGCTACGTTCAGGATGTCAACACAGGACGGTTTCCGGGACCTGAGCATACCGTCTCCATGACCCCCGAGGAAATTGCTAAATTGAAAGCCGGTCTGGGATGAGTGCGTATTATCCCTTGTTTGCCGATCTCCACCATCGCCGCTGCGTGGTCGTTGGAGGCGGGATGGTGGCTCAGCGGAAGGTGACGACGTTGCTGCGATTTGGTGCGCGGGTGACCGTCGTCAGCCCTCACGTGACTCAACGACTCTCACGGTATGCCAAACAGGGACGTATCAACCATCTCGCCAGGCGCTTTCGTCCAAGCGATCTGCGAGGGGCGTGGCTCGTGTATGCCGCGACCGATGATCGCCAACTCAACGAGCTGGTCTACCGCACCGCAACTCGCCAGCGGATTTTTACGAATGTCGTTGATCAGGCTGCGCTGTGCTCGTTCATTGCGCCTTCGATTGCGAAACGGGGTGAGGTCGTGATTGCGGTCAGCACCGGAGGAGCCAGTCCGACGCTTGCGAAGCTGCTGCGACGCGACCTCGAACGTCTGATCGGCAGTGACTACGCGACCATGCTCCGGTTGCTTGAGCGCCTTCGCCCCGCGGCCAAACAACGGCTGCCACGTTACGGCGATCGTAAACGGTATTTCAGCCAACTGGTGAATGGACGTGTGTTTCAGCTGGTCAGACGAGGCCGGGTCGGAGAAGCTCGACGGGTCGCTCTTGCGCTGCTCAATGGGCGCGCCTAGCCGATGGTCTTAATTCACCTGACGTGTTCACTGCTGAGTTACGCGGCGTTCCTCATCGCGTTTGTCGCAGGGGTGTTGTTCCTCGTGCAGGAGCGGCAAGTGAAGCGTAAACAACTTGGTCTGCTGTTCCATCGATTGCCATCGCTGAATACGCTCGACCGCGCAAACTTCTTGGCCGTCGGCATTGGCTTTACGCTGCTGAGCATGGGGTTGGCGTGCGGCGTGTTTGGGGCGAAGGTATGGTACGGCCGGTGGTGGAGTTGGGATCCAAAGGAGTGCCTGACCGCCGTGTTGTGGAGCGCCTATCTGGTGTTGTGGATGGTGCGCCTGCGCTCAACCTTGCGTGGCCGTCGGGTCGCCTTGCTGTCCATCCTGGGATTTGCCTTGGCGTTGTTTACGTTTCTGGGCGTCACGAGGCTCTTGCCGTCTTGGCATGTTTACGTGTAGCTCAGGGTTGACGTCATTGAGATGAAACATATCGTGCTGGTTGGATTGAACCATCGGTGTGCGCCGATTGAGTTGCGGGAACGCTTGGCGTTTCGCCAAGAACATCTCTCTGATGCGTTTGCCCGTCTGCGCCGGGAGATCGGTTTAGAAGAGTCCATGATTTTATCAACCTGTAATCGGGTCGAAATCTACGCCAGTGTTACGGTATTGGATGGCACGATCGACCGCCTTCATCGGTTTTTAAGTGAACATGGCAATGTGGATCTCCTTGGGCTGCGCGCGCGTCTCTACAGCTATACAGAGCCCCAGAGTATCCACCACCTGTTCTCCGTCGCCAGCGGGCTGGATTCGATGGTCTTGGGAGAGAGCGAAATCCTCCACCAGGTCAAGCAGGCCTACGAGCAAGCTCGATGCTACCAGGCGACCGGCAAAGTCTTGAACGTGTTGTTTCAAAAGGCGCTCAACGCCGCAAAGGAAGTCCGTACGCAGACCGGCATCGGACAAGGCTGTGCCTCAATTGGCACGGTGGCGGTGACGCTCTCCGAGAAAATTTTTGGGTCGCTCTCGAACCAAACCGTCTTGTTGATCGGCGTCGGAAAAATCGGAGAGCAAACCGTCAAGCGGCTGGCCGTGCGCGGGGTGCAGCGCATCCGCGTGATGAACCGGACGCTTCCACGGGCCGTGACCGTGGCATCGGCCTACCACGCCACCCCGCTGGCGTTGGAGGAGCTCCAACAACAGCTCGTCGATGTCGATATCGTGATCACCTCCACGAGCGCGCCGTCCTCAGTACTCAAGCGCGCTGAGGTGGTCGAAGCGATGCATCGCCGTCACCACCGGCCGCTGTGTCTGATTGATCTCGGTGTGCCGCGCAATGTCGATCCCGCCGCGGGGGAGATCGAGAATGTGTATCTGTTTGATATCGATGATCTGCAAGGCATCATGGATCAGCACCAGGCCAAACGGCGCCAGGCGATCGATCAGTCCCAACGCATCCTTGAGCAGAAGGCGGATCGGTTTTTAACATGGTGGCAGCACGAGTGCGAGACATCGTTATTGGCAGCCGCGGCAGTTCGTTAAGCCGGCGCCAAACCGAGATCGTTCGCGTCAGGCTCGAAGCGCGGCATCCGAATCTTCGATTGAGCGTCAAGACGATCAAGGCGCAGGCGGATCGACGGCCTGATGTCCCGCTGGTGGCCTTGAGTGGAGAAGGGATCTTTGTCAAAGAATTGCAAGCCGCGCTGCTCGATGGGTCGATTGACCTTGCGGTCCATAGCTTGAAGGATCTCCCGCTTGATGTCCCCTCAGGGCTGCGCATCGCCGCCGTCTTGGAGCGCGAGGAGGCGCGCGATGCGCTGGTTTCACGGACAGGACAGTGGCTGATGCAGTTGCCGGAAGACGCGACGGTGGGGACGTCCAGTCTCAGGCGGCGAAGCCAATTGTTGCGATGCCGAAACGACCTGCAGCTCCTCGACATTCGAGGCAACGTCGATACGCGGCTGCGCAAGCTTGACGAAGGTCAATACGACGCCGTGGTGTTGGCGGCTTGCGGACTTATCCGTCTCGGGCTTGAGGCACGCATCAGCGAGTATCTGGATTTTGAGCAGATGCTCCCGGAGCCAGGCCAGGGGGCCTTGGCAGTCGAGGCGCGGGTGGACGATCAAGAAATCCTTGGACTCGTCTCGTCACTCGAGGATCCCTTGAGCCGCGTGTGCGTCGAGGCCGAACGCTCGTTTTTGCGCGCCTTGGGCGGCGGGTGCCGTGTCCCTATCGCCGCCTACGCCTCATGCACGCAAGGGACCATCGCGTTGGAAGGGACGGTCGTCTCCGCGGACGGGCAGCAGGCGTTGCGCGATCATCTCGAGGGCCCCATGACCGAGCCCCTTGCGCTGGGCCAACGCCTGGCCGACCGACTGATCGACCAGGGCGCCCGCGAGCTACTTGAGAAGTGATTGAGTGATGAGGTGATTGGGTGATTGAATTACATGCGCCCGTAGCTCAGTTGGATAGAGCGCTAGCCTCCGGAGCTAGAGGTCATGGGTTCGAACCCCGTCGGGCGCGCGTCTTCTGATCATCGAAATGGGCGGGGCGGAGCTGAAGGTTGGTGGTTCGATCCCACCTGGGCGCACCATTCGAATTCGGAGTTCGGAATTCGGAATGCGGAATGAATAACTCAAAGAAGAGCCCCAAAAAATACGGTAAGGCAATGTCCCTGAGGCGCTCAAAACCTATTCCGCATTCCGCATTCCGCATTCCGCATTCACGACGGGGCATTGTCTACCTGGTGGGAGCGGGGCCGGGGGATCCCGGATTGATCACCGTCAAAGGCCTGGAGGCGCTCAAGTGGGCTGACGTGGTGATCTATGACCACCTGGTTTCCGAGCGATTGCTCGATCATTGCCGGCCGACCGCCAAGATCATCTACGCCGGGAAGGAACAGGACCGACACATGAAAAGCCAATCGCAGATCGAACGGCTGCTCATCCGCAACGCCACGGCCGGCAGGATCGTCGTGCGGCTCAAGGGCGGCGATCCGTTTCTCTTCGGTCGAGGAGGAGAGGAGGCGTTGGCGCTCTCCAAGGCCCGCGTCCCATATGAGGTGATCCCCGGCGTCACCAGCGCCATTGCGGTCCCGGCCTATGCCGGGATCCCGGTGACCCACCGAGCGCTGGCGTCATCGGTCGCCATGATCACGGGTCATGAAGATCCCTCAAAAGAGGTCACAACGCTGGATTGGTCAAAACTCGCCACGGCAACCGATACCCTCGTCGTGCTGATGGGGGTCGGGACGCTGAGGACGACGGTTGAACAACTGATTCATCATGGCCGACCGTCCGCGACTCCCTGTGCGGTCATCGAATGGGGTACGTGGCCTCGACAGCGAACTGTGGTTGGAACCCTCTCGGCGATCGCCAAGGCCTGCCGCCGGGCGCGCGTGGCCCCGCCGGCGGTGATCGTCGTGGGCGAGGTGGTTCGGTTTCGACGGTGGTTGTCGTGGTTTGAGCGTAAACCGTTGTTCGGGAAACGGATCATCGTGACCCGACCAACTGAACGTGCGAGGGACCTGGCGGGCCTGTTGGAGGTCTTCGGGGCCGAGGTCGTGACCTTGCCGGCTATCGAATTGGCCGCGGTTGATTCGAACGGGCTGTTCCGTCGGACGGTGCAGGAGATCGAACGATTCGAATGGGTCTTCTTCACAAGTCCTGAGGGGATCGATTGGTTCAGACGGATGCTGGCCAAGGAGCGCAAAGACCTTCGGATCCTTCGCGGGCGGCACATTGCGGCTATCGGACCGAAGACCGCTGCCTCCATTGAGCAGCAAGGCATTCACGTCGATGTTCAGCCCAAGACCTTCAGTCAGGAAGGGTTGCTCAGGGGAGTGGGGCGACGCCGGCTCAGCGGGAAACGAGCCTTGGTTCTCAACGCGAAAGGAGCCAGGGATGTTTTGGTCGAGGGCTTGCGACAGCAGGGAATGGAGGTCGTCCGGGTGCCGATCTACCAGACCGTTATGCCGAAGAGCTTACAGAGAAAGGCACACGACGCATTTCAAAAACCTGTGGATTGGGTGACGGTGACGTCCTCAAGCTGCGTGGAACATGTGGTGGAGGCCTTGAGAGCCTGTGGATTGGCGCGGAGGGTGCGGATGCTGCCGTTCGCGTCAATCGGGCCTGTGACCTCGAAGACCGTGCGTCAATGGGGAGGGCGCGTCGTGGTTGAGGCACGGACCTCGACCATTGAGGGATTGGTCGACGCGATCGTCAAGGGAGGGGGTCACCGTGGCGTATCCCGCGCAGCGGCTGCGAAGACTTCGGCAATCTGAAGCGTTTCGCCGGCTGATCCGCGAAACCCGCTTGTCCGTGGATCACCTGGTGATGCCGCTGTTTGTCCAGCCGGGGACGAATGTCCGCGTCCCGATTGCGTCGATGCCGGGCCAGTTTCACTTCTCAATCGATCAGCTCGTGAAAGAGTGCCAGGAACTTCAGGAACTCCGCATTCCCGCCGTCCTGCTCTTCGGCCTTCCTCAGCAGCACAAAGATGAAAAGGCCAGCGGCGCCTATGCCAAAGATGGCATCGTTCAGCAGGCGGTCCGGGCGATCAAATCGCAAGTTCCCGACCTGGCAGTCATCACGGACGTGTGCCTGTGCGCCTACATCAGTCACGGCCACTGTGGCGTTCTGAAATACGCTCAAGGCTCAGGGCTCAGGGCTCAGGGAGGAAAAAGGAAGAAGAAAAGTAGTAAGTCTCAGCCCCCAGCCCCCAGCCCACAGCCCAGAGCCGAGGGAGACCTTGTGATCGATAATGATGCGTCGCTTGAGTTGTTGGCAAAGACGGCGGTGTCGCATGCGCAGGCCGGCGCCGACATGGTGGCGCCTTCCGACATGATGGATGGCCGGGTGCGGGCGATTCGAGAAGCGCTGGATGCGGCGGACTACTCAGACGTCGCGATCATGTCCTACGCCGCGAAATACGCCTCGCAGTTCTACGGGCCATTCCGCGAGGCGGTGAAGTCCGCTCCGGCGTTTGGAGATCGCAAATCGTATCAGATGGACGTGGCGAATGTTGAAGAAGCCCTCCGTGAAACGGCGTTGGACATCGAGGAAGGCGCGGACATCGTCATGGTCAAGCCGGCGCTGAGCTATCTCGATGTCATCTATCGGATCAAACAACGATTCGGGCATCCGGTGGCGGCGTTTCATGTCAGCGGGGAATACGCGATGATCAAGGCCGCGGCGGCTCGGGGATGGCTGATGGAACGCCCCACATGGCTTGAAACGTTGCTGGCCATGCGGCGCGCCGGCGCGGATGCGCTCATCACGTACTGGGCCAAAGATGCCGCAAAGTTCCTTCGTGAGAAATGACACCAGTTAGAAGTCGGAAGTCGGAAGTCGGAAGTCGGAACCGGAAAAACCTCTTGAATGGTTTTTCCAGATTCTCTGCTTCGCAAGGGTTGAACCTATTAATCGGAGGAGTCAACAGCCCGGTGCGGGCGTTCCGACGGGTCGGAGGCTCTCCCGTCGTGTTGCGGAGCGGTCGTGGGGCGTGGGTGACGGATGTGAATGGGCGCCGCTACCTCGACCTGATCATGGGATGGGGCTCACTCATCCTGGGGCATCACCATGCCCAGGCGCTCAAGGCGGTTCGTCGTCAGCTCTCTCGCGGGACGCTCTTAGGGTTGACCACCGAACTGGAAGGGCAGCTCGCCCGGGCGATCGGCGAGGCGATGCCTTCCATCGAACGCGTGCGATTCACCCCATCAGGGACTGAGGCGTGCATGACGGCGATTCGGATGAGCCGTGCCTGGACCAAACGGACCAAGATCCTCAGTTTCGAAGGCTGCTATCACGGACATAGTGACGGGCTCTTGGTCAAACGCAGCGCCGGCGTGCCATCGAGTGTTGCTCAAGAGACGATCGTCATTCCGTACAACGACGTTGCGGCGCTTGAAGAAGCGATCACCCGCTTCGGTGATGAGGTGGCGTGCGCGATCCTGGAGCCTGTCGCGGCCAACATGGGTGTCGTCATTCCTGACCCGGCATTTCTTCAACGACTTCGAGCTGCGACCGTCACGCGTGACATCGTGCTCATTGTTGACGAAGTGGTCACCGGATTCCGCCTTCGATACGGAGGCTACCAGAACGCGTTAGGAATTATGCCGGATCTCACCGTGCTCGGAAAAATTATTGGCGGAGGGTTTCCGATCGGCGCTGTCGGTGGACGCGCGGACATCATGGAGCAACTCGCGCCACAGGGAGCCGTGTATCATGCCGGAACCTTCGCCGGCCATCCCGTGACCATGGCCGCTGGACTGGCAACACTCAAGACGCTGGGTCAACAGAATCCGTATGAGCGCCTTGAGGCGATGGGAGATCAACTCGCGAGCGGCTTACGAGAGGCGGCGCGGCAACACGGTGTGGCCGTACGCGTCAATCAGATTGGCTCGATGCTGACCGTGTTCTTCCGTGCGTCTCCCATCCATCGATTCAGCGATGCCCAACAAGCGAACACGGAGCAGTTTGCGGCCTTTGCCACTGGATTGCGGAGATCAGGCATCTTGATTCCGCCGTCACCGTTTGAGGCCTGGTTTCTCTCCACCGCGCATACCGCGGCTCAGATCGAGCGGATCGTTGAAGCGGCACGGAAGAGCTATGGCCAACTCTAAGGCTAACTATAACGGCCGCCTGCGGCGACCGATCCCCGAAGCGTGCGTGGAGCGCCTGTCGTTGTATGTCCGTGAGCTGACACAACTTCAGCGGCAACGCGTGGGATTCATCTCGTCACAACGGCTGGCTCAGACGTTGGGCATCACCGATGCCCAGGTCCGGCGAGACCTGAGCTACTTCGGCCAATTTGGAACGAGCGGTCGGGGGTATGAAGTCCAACGGTTGCGCACGACCTTGGGACGCATCCTCGGCATCCAGGGACGGGTGTGGCATGTGGCGCTTGCCGGAGTGGGGAACTTAGGCTCCGCCCTGTTGGCCTATCGAGGATTTCAGGATCGAGGGTTTGTGTTCCGTCTGGCCGTTGATTCGGATCCTCAGAAGGTCGGCCGCGCGATTCAGGATCTGACCATTGAGTCCAGCGCGCGTCTGAGTGCATTGGTGCAGCGGCACGACATCCACATTGGAATGATCGCGGTCCCCTCTGAGACGGCGCAGGCGGTGTGCGATCAATTCGTCGATGGCGGGGTCAAGGCGATCGTGAACTTTGCTCCCGCCAGGTTGGATGTGCCTTCTTCGATGCTCCTGCGCAATGTGGATCTGGCCATCGAATTGGAAGCCCTGGCCTTTTACTTAGGCCGCAGATGAAACGACAGTTTGTCCATCGGCTCTTCACGACGATTGCGCCCCGCTACGATTGGTTTAACCGCTTGGCCAGTTGCGGGTTGGATCAGCGGTGGAGGCGGCAGGCGGTCGCGGAGGGTCGGCTTGCACCGGAGATGCGCGTGTTGGACGTGTGCACGGGAACCGGAGATTTGGCGTTCCTCTGCGCGCGCCAGCTCCAGCATCGAGGGGTCGTTGTCGGATCAGATTTTAATTCTGTCATGCTGCAAGGGGCCCTCCGCAAACAAGAACGATATGATGGCCCGGTGCGCTGGGTGTGCGCGGATTCGCAAGCCCTTCCGTTTGGATCCGGGAGTTTTGATCGGGTGATGGTTGGATTCTCAACGAGGAATCTCAGTGACCTGGCGCTCGGCTTTCGTGAGATGCTGCGTGTGCTGAAATCGGGCGGGCGGCTCATCATCCTGGAGACGGGCCGACCCTCCAATCCGGTCGTTCGTGCCGGTTATCTCGTGTTCTTGATGACGATCGTGCGGGCCATCGGAGTGGTTCTGACAGGACGGTTGTGGCCGTTTACCTATTTCGCTCAGTCCGTCAAGGGATTTCTCAGCCCGCCGCAGGTGGTGGCACTCCTGTCATCGTGTGGCGCCGCGGCCCGGTATCAGCCGCTCTTGTTCGGCCTCGCCAGTCTGTACATTGTCGAGAAGACATGATGGATCTGAAGACGATCTTACGTCCCATTGATCGAGATCTCTCACGGGTGGCAGACCGCGTGTTGGAATCGTTGCAACACCCGATCGCTCGCATGTCGGTCTACCTCATCACCGCCGGCGGCAAACGATTGCGTCCGGCTCTCACGTTGCTTGCAGGACGCAGCGGCGACCATCGAGCGAAACAGAACGCTCTCATCGACCTGGCGGCCGCGATCGAGTTGGTCCACACCGCCACCCTCATCCATGATGACATTGTGGATGGATCGCTCCTCCGTCGGAAACAGCCCACATTCCACGAGCGATTCGGGACCGAACGGGCAGTGCTCATGGGCGACTACCTGTATGCCGTCGCGTTCTCCGTCTTCGCCCGGCTCAACGAACCCTATGTCACCTCCTACATGGCGGGGATCTGCCAGCAGATGTCTTGCGGGGAGATCTTGGAAGTCGAGACGCGCTACCAGATTGAGGCGACCGAGGAACAGTACTTGCGCGTGGTCCGGGAGAAGACCGCGTCGTTGATCGCCGCGTGTTGCCATCTGGGAGCGTATCTGACCGGGGCACGCCGCGACACGGTTGACCGAATCACCACGTTTGGGTTGAATGTGGGGATGGCGTTCCAGATCATGGACGACTGCCTGGATCTTATCGGCGACCAACGTCTTGTCGGCAAGACGCTGCGATCGGATTTGGAGAAGGGGTCGCTCTCGCTGCCGATCATCTACTTGGCACAAAGTTTGTCAGCGAAAGAGCGCGACCGGCTGTTTGCCCCGTTGCGTCGCCGGCAAGCCGATCAGGCATTTGCGCGATCTCTTGCCAACACGGCGAACCGATCGGGAGCCATTACGAGAGCGCGACAGACGGCGCAGCGATTCATTCACGAAGCGACGTGCGCGTTGGCCGAGGCCGACGGTCCAGCGACCCCGACCGCTGTCGGGGCTCGGTCGCGGGATGGCGTCGTGCTGGTGGACACGTATCGTCAACTCGCTCAATACGCCATCGACCGGCGACACTAACAGAGGAGTCAAGGATGGGACGGATCGGTCTTGGGGAGTTGCTGGTTGTCTTAGCCATCGTGCTGTTGATCGTGGGGGCACGACGGTTGCCGGAACTTGCTCGTTCGCTCGGGCAGGCGATTCGAGAATTTCAGCGCGCACTCAAACGAAAGTGAGGACGACGAGGAATGGCTGGTGAGATCACCGCGTCATCCCTGCCTGTCCCCCGCCAACGTTCTGTGGCGGGGCAGACAGGAACGTGGGCGCGGCTTGAGGAACGGTTCGGTCGTCGTGACTTCCTCCTCAAAGCCGGCTGGGTCTTTTTCTATCTCTTTCTTGGCGGGTGGCTGCTCTCCAATCTGCGCTATCTGTTTCCGAACGTCTTGTACGAACCCAGCCTCGTGTTTAAGGCGGGGAAGCCGGAGGAGTATTCTCTGGGGGTGAGCGAGAAGTGGAAGAAGGCGCAGCGGACGTGGATTATTCGTACGGCCGAAGGATTCTACTGTTTATGGGCACGATGTACCCACTTAGGGTGCACCCCCAACTGGTTTGAGGCGGAGGGGCGTTTCAAGTGCCCTTGCCATGGATCCAACTTCAGTACGCAGGGAGATGTGCTAGCCGGCCCCGCACCCAAGCCGCTGTGGCGATGTCAGATCGCGTTAGGGCCTGACGGGCAACTCGTGATTGACAAGGGTCGGCTGGAGAATCGCCCGGACCAACGGGGCAAGGACGTCTTTTTCCTTCCGTATAAGACGGCATGAAACAATACCTCAAGAAGACAAAATTGTGGAAGTCGATCTTTCGGCACGATTTTGCCGACACCCCTCGCACGAGGCTGCAGCGGGTGTTCGGGAATGTGTTCCTCCACTTGCATCCCGTGCGGGTGCCGAAAGACGCCCTCCGCATTGTCTACACATGGGGACTCGGGGGGATCTCGTTTTATTTGTTCCTGGTGTTGACGGTCACCGGGATTCTGCTGATGTTCTACTATCGACCGACCACCATCCACGCCTTCCAAGATATCAAGGACCTCAGTTTTGTCGTGACCCTTGGATCGCTGTTACGCAACATGCACCGATGGGCCGCCCACCTCATGGTGGTCGTGGTCATCCTCCACATGGTCCGGGTGTTCTTGACCGGAGCCTACAAGCCGCCGCGGGAATACAACTGGGTGGTGGGCGTCCTCTTGCTCGTGATGACGTTGTTCCTGAGTTATACCGGATACCTGTTGCCATGGGATCAGCTGGCTCTGTGGGCGGTGACGGTTGGCGCCCAGATGGCCGCCAACAGCCCGATGGTCGGCAACGAAGGACCGTTCCAGTTGCCGTTCATTACGCCGGGCAACGATGCGAAGTTCTTTCTCGTGGGGGGCACGATCATCAGCGACAACGCGCTCTTGCGATTCTACGTACTGCACTGTGTCGCGGTGCCGTTTTTGTTTTTGATCTTCTTATCGGTGCACCTGTGGCGGGTTCGTAAAGATACCTTCTCGCGGCAGACCGGGGAAAAAGTGGACGTGTGGCCGCACTTGGTCTCGCGGGAACTGTTGGCAACGCTGTTGGTGACGGCGATCCTGTTTGTTTGGTCGATGGTCATCCAGGCGCCGCTGGAGGGACAGGCGAATCCGAACGTCACCCCCAACCCCTCCAAAGCCCCCTGGTACTTCCTCGGATTGCAGGAGCTGTTGGTGTATTTCGATCCCTGGATCGCCGGCGTGGTCCTTCCGACGATGATCATCGTGGGATTGATGGCAATCCCGTATGTCGATATCAACCCGAAGGGTATCGGCGTCTATCCCAGGATGGGACGAGGAAAACTGGGGCCGCTACCCATCTGGTATCCGACCGACCGACCCTTGTCGGTCAGCGTCTTCATGTTTGGAATTGTCCTGTGGTTCGTCTTGATTTTCATTGGCTACTACTGCCGAGGTCCGAACTGGGAATGGTATTGGCCCGGGGAAGCGTGGTCGCATCGACGCATCTCGAAGATGACCCTCAAGAATCTCCCCAACCTGTGGGGAGGACTGTTGTTGTTGGGCTATTTCCTCCAGGGCCTTCCGATTCCCAAGTTGGTCAAGGAGCAGACGGCTCAGCGATTCGGGCCCAAGGCGCCCTCGCGGTTGTCTGGGGCGCTGCACATGGGATTGGGCCTGTTGATGTCTCTCGCCATCTTTGTCCCATTGCTCACGGCACCGGATCCCGATTATCCACTCCGCAGCCGCTACACCACCCTCTTCGCCGCCTTAGGCCATGCCAAGAACGCCCCGTTGGTCATGGCGTGTTACCAACTTGTTGAACAGGTCGGCCCAACCCTCGGATTCAGCCTGATTGGCCTGGTCGTCTTGGCGCTCGGCGCGACGCTGGGTTGGCTGGGGGTGGCGTTTGCGAAACTCAAAGACCGTCTCTACGAGGAGCTTGGACCCATCAAGTATGCGGTGGTGATTGGGCTCGTGCTGCTGATGATGGGGGTCTTGGGAAAGATCGTCTTGCGGATGCTGTTCGGGATCAAGTACCTCATCAGTCTTCCGGCGTTTAGCTTTAATATTTAACTTCCCATGAAGCGTCTTGCTTTTCTGGGACTCAGCGCGCTGTTGACCGTGTTGTTTGTGATCGCCGTGGGCGTTGACATGGGCCGCGAATGGACGACGCACCAGCGGCGATTTTTCAAGTCACTCAACAAGGATGAACGGCGGGGCCTCCCTCGCGGCATCCA
>CAZUWM010000021.1:0-24420 GCA_964624155.1 uncultured Planctomycetales bacterium | reverse complement strand
GTTGTAGGTGAGGAGAGGGGTCACAATTTCTTTGCGTTGATCAAACCTCTCATGGCTTCCAGCGAGAGGGTCTTTTCTGAACGGCGCTTCTCGATCATGCGCCAAAAGGAGGGGGTTGTTTGAAGGGCAAGCGTCTCCCAGTCCGCACCTTCCACGCCGATGATCAAGGCAGCCGGGACGCCGTATCGGGTAACGACGACCCGGTCTCGCTGGGAGGCTTTCACGCAGTCGCGAACGTGTTTCTGGAGCTCTCGCACATTAATGGTTTTCATAGAATCTCCTCCGTTTTTCGATGAGCCGGTTTCTTGCGGATGGCACGTACGTACACCCGACGTTCTTCTTCATTAACATCGTAGAAGACGCGAAATGTGCCGACCTGTAATTGCCAAATCGGTGGAACGGCCTCGAACGGTGGCACAAGGTTCCGTAAGAGCTTACGTTTTTTCGTCTCAGCATGTGGGCTATCGGTTAATTGCGTTTCAATGGCGTCGAGGATGGTGGCGCGATCATACGCGCGGAGCTCTTCCAAATCATCCTTCACGCCTTCAGAGAAGAAGATCGTAAACCGCCCGCTCATGCATAGACTATTGCATATTCAATCTATTCCTGTCAAGAGTTCTTGAAGGTTGATGAAGCAGCAGATTCACGCGTGGTACGCGGGACGGGTGCAGGGCGTGGGTTTTCGCATGACCGCCGAGGAGGCCGCCCACCGCACCGGGGTCGTGGGGTGGGTCAAGAACCTTCGTGACGGTCGCGTCGAGCTCGTGGCCGAGGGGGAGAAAGAGCAGCTCATCGAGTTGATCGACGCGATTCGGTACGGACCCATGCGCAATTTCATCCAGCACATCCACGTGGAGTGGAATCCTGCCTCCAACTCATTTACCAAGTTTGACGTCCGATACTTCTAATGAATGATTTCACAGATTGCCACATGAGATTCCACAGATTGAAGGTCTCCGTGTAATCGTTTTTCAAAATCTGTGTCATCTGTGGTGATTAATGCGCTATGCGATCGTGTCGGATATTCACAGCAATCTGGAAGCCCTCACCGCGGTGTTGGAGGATCTGGCGACCCAACACATCGATCGCCTGCTCTGTCTGGGAGACAGCATGGGCTACGGCGCCGATCCCAGTCTCTGCCTGACTCGACTCGAAGGCTCTCAAGCCATCGGGGTCTGTGGCAATCATGAGTGGGGATGCCTGGGGAAGCTCGACCTGCGGTGGTTTAACGATGCCGCCCGACGGGCGTTGGAGTGGACCAGAGACCAACTCAGCTTCACCGACCTGGATGCGCTGCGCCGTCTGCCGTTGACGGCGACGGAAGGGTCGCTGACGCTGGTCCATAGCACGCTCGTCTCGCCCCAGCGGTTTGAGTACCTCGTGGAAGCCGGGCAGGGCATTGATTGCGCAAGGGTCTGTCGAACCCTCATCTGCTGCGTGGGGCATAGTCATGTGCCCTTTGTGTTTGAAATCGAGCGGCCCGCCTATCGCCTCCAACGGTTCCTGGTGAAGTCTTCGGAGCTCGACGAGGTACGCGTGGCCACGGACCCTCAGCGGTGGCGCTATCTCGTCAATCCGGGGAGCGTCGGACAGCCGCGCGACGGCGATCCGCGAGCCAGCTACGCCGTCTTCGACGACGCGGAGGGTCGCTTGCACGTTCGTCGCGTTCCTTATGACATCAAGACGGCGCAAGCCAAAATCCGCCAGGCCGGCCTGCCGGAGTTCCTGGCCGACCGCTTGGCGGTCGGGCGTTAACCGTATGCCCAAGACGACTCACGCGGCGCTTGAGACGATTCGACAGCAGGTCGAGCGGCTCCGTGAGCGCATCCGTCATCACGAGTATCGGTACTACGTCCTCAACCAACCGGAAATCGCCGATGTGGAGTATGACGCGCTCCTGCTCGAACTCAAAGCCCTGGAAGACCAGCACCCCCAGCTCATCACCCCGGATTCGCCGACTCAACGAGTCGGTGGAGTGTCTGATGAAGCGTTTCGAGCGATTCGCCATCGGGTCCCCATGCTCTCCCTGGACAATGCCTTCAACGAGGAGGAAGTGCTCGCCTGGAACCAGCGAGTCATGAAAGGGCTGCAGAAAACTCAGCCGACGTTTGTCACGGAATTCAAGATCGATGGCGTGGGGATCGCGTTGACCTATCGCCAGGGGAGGCTTTCGCAGGCGGCCACACGAGGCGATGGAGAGACGGGGGAAGATGTCACGGCGAATGCGAAGACGATTCGCGCCATTCCCCTTCGTTTGCGAGGAACCGCTCCGCGGGTGCTTGAGGTCCGCGGCGAAATCTACATGACGCTAGACGAGTTCCGGGCGTATAACCACAGCGCGTCCGCCAAGGGGAACGAGACGTTTGCGAATCCCCGTAACGCGGCAGCCGGCAGTCTCCGGCAGAAAGATCCTCGGGTGACGTCCTCTCGCCCCCTGCGATGTTTTGTGCACTCGTATGGGGCGGTTGAGGGGATGCGCGTTGCGACGCATTGGGAATTCCTCCAGACGTGCCAGCGATTCGGTCTGCCGATCACGGAACAAGCCACCCAGTGCCGTTCCATCGAGGAGGTCATGCAACAGTGTCGCCGATGGGAAGCCCAGCGGGAACGGCTCAACTATGAAGTCGATGGGGTTGTCATCAAAGTCAACGAGCTGGCGCTGCAACATCGCCTGGGGATGACGTTCAAATCACCGCGCTGGGCGATGGCGTACAAATTCCCAGCTCATCAGGCCACAACCCAGATTCTTGATGTCATCCCCTCGGTCGGACGCACGGGGACCATGACACCCGTGGCGAAACTCAAACCCGTCGCGTGTGGGGGGGTGACCATCTCCAGCGTCAGCCTCCATAACTATGATGAAGTCCAACGCCTCGACGTGAAGATCGGTGACTGGGTCGTGATCCAACGGGCCGGTGAAGTGATCCCTCAGATCATCAAGGTCATCGAGAGCAAGCGCACAGGATTCGAGAAGGCCATCCGGATTCCCACCAAGTGCCCTGAATGCGCAGGCGACATCGCGAAGGAGAAGGAACAGGAGGTGGCCTACCGGTGTCTCAATCCGTTCTGTCCCGCCCAGCGGGTTCGGCGCCTCATCCACTTCGCCAGCCGTGAAGCCATGGATATCGAGGGGCTTGGCGAGGTGATCGCGGAGCAATTGGTGGAGAAGGGGTTGCTGAAGGATGTCGCCGATCTGTACCGCCTCACCAAGCCGCAGCTCTTGGAATTGGAGCTGTTTGGTGACAAGAAAGCTGACAATCTATTGTCCGCCATCGAAGCCAGCAAAGCCCGAGGGTTCTCGCGGGTCTTGTATGGATTGGGGATTCGCCATGTGGGGGAAAAAGCCGCGACGGTCCTGGCTGAGCACTTTCAATCTCTGCGTCGACTCATGGATGCCGCGGAGGAGCAACTGCAAGAGATTGCCGACGTGGGGCCGGTGATGGCACATGCGATTGTTGACCATCTCCGCCACCCCTCGACGAAGCAGCTCATCGAGAAGCTGCATGAGGCGGGCGTGACATTGACTGAAGAAGCGGCCAAGGGACCGAAGCCGTTCCACGGATTGACGTTCGCCTTCACGGGAGAACTCTCACATCTGACGCGCCACGACGCCGAAGCGTTCGTCCGACAACGTGGCGGCCGAGCCGCTTCCAGCGTCAGCCGTCACACCGATTATGTCGTCATCGGATCGAATCCGGGTTCGAAGTACCAACGCGCGAAGAAGCTCGGGGTGAAAATCCTCGACGAAACCCAATTTAAAAGATTGCTTGGCCGATAGGATGCGACGGTTGGTGCTTGCGGTGTGCTGTTTGCTCGTCGTCGGGACGGGATGTGAGGCGATGCAGAAAAAGTTCGTGCGGAAGCGCAAAACCCCGCTCGCCCGCCCCGCACCGATTGTCACGTTCCAAGACTACACGCGCTCGATGACGCCGCTCGATCGGCATCGCAAGCATTATGTGATGTTTGACTACTGGAATGCGGAGTTACTCGGGGCGTTGGAGGATCGCGATTTCAGCGTTAAGCGGCTGCGCAAGTGCTCGTCGGAAGCCCTCCAAGAACTTCGGATCCTTCAAGGGAATCTTCAGGATGATCTGGCTGCCGAGGTCGATCCGTTGATTCACGAGCGGGCGAGGCTCGATCAACAAATCCAGCAGCGGCTCTTGATGCCCTCCGATTTAGGCACCCTGCGCCAGCGGCTGGAGGTGCAGACCCGGCAGATTCATCGCGAGCTGTCGTGGCGAAACGTTGAGGATCGTCTCCGACAGGATGATAGATGATGGTGATAGATGATGATTGTTGTTCATCCATCACTAGTGACTGGTGACTATGCGAGAACTGATTCAGCAGTACCTGGCCCATCTGAAGTTGGAGCGGGGTTTGAGTCCCACGACGATCACCAGCTATACGGATGACCTGCGAGCCTTCACGGAATTTTGCCGACGGAAGGGAATCACCCAGCCGAGTCGCGTGCGAGCATTGACCGTCCGCGAGTTTCTCCAGTGGTTGCTCGCGGCGAAGCGCTCGCCCTCCACGGTGGCCAGGAAACTCGCTTGTCTGAAAGGCTTCTTTCGGTTTTTGACGGCTGAAGGCGCGATCCAGCAGAATCCGACGGGATTTATTCAGACGCCCCGCCTGTGGCGTCGGCTTCCCCAGACCCTCGATGAGTCGGAGGTCGAGCGATTGCTCACCATCATTCCCAAGTCGGCCAATGGGAAACGGCCCAAGGAAGAGGAGCTGCTGCGGTGGCGCGACCTGGCCCTGTTTGAGTTGCTCTACGGCACAGGCCTTCGGGTATCCGAGGCGGCCTCGTTGGAACTGAGTCATGTCAACCTGGATGTGGGATTTGTGCGGTGTTTCGGCAAAGGGAGCAAAGAACGGGTGGTCCCGATCGGAACGCTCGCCCAGCAAGCCCTTCGACGCTACCTGCAAGAGGTTCGGCCGAAACTCGTGCGCGGTCGATCGGCTCAGGCGATCTTTGTGAATCGGGGCGGCTCCCGCATGACCCGCCAACGGATCTGGCAATTGGTGCGTCGATACGCCCTCGCCAGTCATGTGACGAAGCGGATCGGTCCGCATACGTTCCGGCACTCCTTCGCCACGCATTTGTTGGCTCGAGGAGCCGATCTGCGGACGGTGCAAGAGTTATTGGGTCATGCGAACATCTCGACCACCCAGCGCTATACCCAAGTGGATCGCGCTCGGCTGAAAGCGGTGCATGAGCAGTACCATCCACGGCCATGAATCGAAGGGGGAAGTGGGAAGTCGGAAGTGGGAAGTCGGAATGAACAAGAAGAGCAAGACATATTCCGCTCAGATCGTGGAGGTTCCGGAGGCGGTGAGGCCAATCCTAGAGACCATTGGGCGGGTCGCGGAGGAAGAGGGAGTGAGGGTGTACGCCGTGGGGGGGTGTGTGCGGGATTGGCTGTTGAGAATCCCATCAACAGTCGATGTGGATGTCACCGTTGAAGGCGATGGGATCGGATTGGCGAAACGTCTCGGAGAAGGATTCAACGTTCCCTTGCGGTCGCACGCCCAGTTCGGGACCGCGACACTTGAGTTACCTCGTTGGGGGAGACGGCCTGCCCGATCAATGCGTCTCGATGTCGCGAGTTGCCGCAAGGAAACCTACCGAGAGCCAGCGGCCTATCCCAAGGTTTCTCCAGGCACGCTGCGTGATGATCTGTTTCGCCGTGACTTTACGATCAACGCCATGGCGATGGCGCTGAACCCGGATCGCTTTGGCCTGCTCGTTGATCCGTTTCATGGTCTGCACGATCTGAACCAACGGCGGCTGCGCATCTTGCATCCCAAGAGTTTCGTGGATGATCCCAGCCGCATCCTGCGCGCGGCACGCTTCGTGCCGCGATTTCAGTTGCGCCTTGAACCGAGGAGCGCGAGGCAGATGTCCCGCGTGTTGGCCGACGGCCTCTTGGGGCGCCTCAACCGCGGACGGCTGCGGAAGGAATTTGAGCGAATGGTCGCAGAACCCAACCCCCGAGTCTGTCTGGAGTGTTTAGGGCGGTGGCTGGCGGCTGCCTCGACGCACGTGACGAAATGATCGTGGGAGTTCTGCGCATCGACTTGCATCTGCCGTTTGCGCAGTCGCTGAAAGATAAGCGGTCAGTGGTGAAAAGCCTGAAGGACCAGCTCCATGGGAAATTCCATATTGCGGTAGCGGAAGATGACGCAAACGTGAAATGGCAACGGGCCTCCCTGGGGATCGCCTCGTTAGGAGCTGACCGTGTGATGGTCGAGCGGTGTTTCCAGCAGATCGTCAGGTGGCTCGAAGTCAATCGGTTTGTCGAGGTGATTCGCATAGAGCAGGAGTGGCGATAATGTTCGGGACACGGAAAGAGCGGCTGAACCAACAGTTGCAGCGGGAGATCGCGTTGATCCTGCAACGCGAGGTCAAAGATCCTGACCTGGGATTCGTGACGGTGACTCGAGTCGAGCTCTCCAACGACTTGTCGTATGCGAAGGTCGGGTTCAGTTGTTTGGGTGATTCGGATACCCAAACCCGATGCCAACACGCCCTGGATCGATCCAGCGGCTACGTGCGCAGCCTGGTGAAGAAACGCCTTCGCTTGAGGATCATTCCTCAACTGGTCTTCCGGTTTGATGAGTCGATTGCGGGATCGATCGATCTCCTCAGCAAGCTGGATCAATTGAAGCAGCAGGGATGACGCACCGGTATCCCATGACGGAGCAGGTGGAGGGCGTCTTCGTCGTCAACAAGCCTCAAGGGCCCACATCGCACGACGTGGTCGATCATCTTCGTCGACGATTGGGCATTCGACGGGTTGGACATGCCGGCACCCTCGACCCCATTGCCGAAGGCGTCCTGGTGACCTTAGTGGGACGAGCCACCCAACGCCAACGGGAGATCCAAGCGTACCCCAAACAGTACGAGACGGTGATCCGGTTTGGCGTGCAGACGGACACCGGTGATGCGTGGGGCCAGATGGTTTCCACCGCGCCCGTTCCCGTGCTCGATCGCGGTCAACTGGAAGTGCTTTTGCGGTCCATGACCGGACCGCTGCTCCAAACCCCACCGCCCTTCAGTGCCGTCAAAGTGCGAGGACGGCCCTTGTACTGGTGGACTCGTCGAGGCATGCCCCAAGCCGTTTCACCTCGTCGAGTGGAGATTTTTCAGATTGTCCTCCTCGAGGCTGCCGAGCAGACGATTCGATGTCGCATTGACTGTTCTTCGGGGACGTACGTTCGCACGCTGGCCGAGGTGATCGCGCAACGCCTGGGGACAGTCGGCCATGTTGCGCAATTGACACGGTTGGCGGTCGGCCCATGGACCCTTGAGATCGCCCACCCGCTGTCATGGGTTCAGCGGGCGAGCGCCGAAGAACTTCGTGCAGCCCTTCAACCATCCTCAACGATTGTCTCCTCCGTTGGACATGCCCGTCATTCTTGGCCGTAACCACCTCACCGTCATTCCACCACGGGCTGTGGTGACGATTGGGATGTTTGATGGGGTCCATCGAGCCCACCAGCGGCTCATTCGCGCGACCGTGCGTCTGGCTCGACGTCTGCGGGGAACGAGTGTCGCGCTGACGTTTGATCCAGATCCACAAGTCGTCCTTAATCCGCGCCATGCCCAACCGCCTCTCATGCCACTCCGGCGACGGTTGGAACTCATCGAAGACCTCGGCATCCAACTCATTTGGGTCATTCGATTCACGCCCGCCTTCTCGCGGATCAGTCCTGAGGCCTTCATACGCTCGATTCTCTGGAAACGGCTTCGAGCCCGATGGGTGGTCGTCGGCGACGCCTTTGCGTTTGGCAAGGATCGTCGTGGGGATCTCTCCCTGTTGCGTCGAGCAGGACAATCGTATGGGATGCACGTCATGGCGTTGCCGGCGGTGCGATCTCGCGGGGCGCCGATTTCCAGTTCACGGATCCGTATGTTGGTTCAACGGGGTGCGCTCGCGCAGGCGCGTCAGTTGCTGGGTCGCGACGTCGAACTGAGCGGGCTGGTGGTTCATGGAACTGGTCGCGCCACCCGATTAGGATTTCCGACGGCCAACGTCAAACTCCCTCCCACCCTCCAGCCACCCCGCGGGGTGTACCGGGTCTGGGCCAGGCTCAAGGGACGACGCTACGAAGGACTGATGAATCTCGGGGTGCGTCCCACCTTTTCGCCACACCCGCTCGCCTCGGGGCGGACGGGTGGGGGTGGAGCTGTCGTGTGCGAAGTGCACCTACCGTCGTTTCGCGGTTCTCTCTACGGGGCCTTTGTCACCATCGGCCTACGCAGGTACGTTCGAGCCGAGCGTCGCTTTCCGAATCCCGAAGCGCTCATCCAGCAGGTCCGACGAGACCTCCGTCTCGCGGGCCTCTCCCGGTAAGACCCCGTCCTTTCGTTCCTTCCGTCGAGTCCTCAAAAGTTATCGTAACTGATTCATTTCGCTTAATCTTGCGTAAAAATTTTTTGTCCCTCCCCCTTGACAGGAGTGGAAGTAACAGGGTATAGTTGGGGCGTTTCTGTGGGAGGAAGTGGTAGGAAGTGGGTAAACGAGGCGCTGGATGTTTTACGGTGAATGCGAACACGCCATCGACCGCAAGGGTCGCGTCATCATTCCCGCCAAATTCCGACAGACCCTCCACGCAAACGGCATCGAGACCGTCTTCCTGACTCGTGGCTTGGATGGATGTCTCTTCCTCTTTCCTGAGCCGGAATGGCGATCGGTCGAAGCCCGATTCAAACAAATCCCGTTCACCAAAGCTGAGGGACGCAAGTTTAATCGGCTCTTCTTCTCCGGCGCCGTGGAGGTCGAGCTGGATCGGCTGGGACGCCTCTTGGTTCCCAAACATCTCAAAGAGTTTGCGCACATCAAACAAGATCTCGTCATCATCGGCGTCTCCACCCGCATCGAGCTGTGGGCGAAAGAGCAGTGGCACGAGTTTTCGCAGACGTCTCAGCAGCAGTTTGAAGACGTGGCCGAAAAAATTCTGTTGGAGTAGATGACACGACCACATGCGGAATGCGGAGTGCAGGATGAGATGAGTGATTCCCCATTCCCCATTCCCCATTCCGAATTGCCGCATAGGCCGGTCTTAGTCCACGAAGTCCTCGAATTCCTCTCGCCGGCCTCTGGCGCGACCATCGTCGATTGCACCCTCGGCATGGGAGGGCACAGCCTCGCGATGCTCCCGCGTCTCATGCCACTGGGAGGGGTGATTGCGATCGAGCGCGATGCGCAGGCCCTCGAGCTCGCAAAAGCCAGGCTCGTGGAATTCGCGCCGCACGTCGAGTGTGTTCACGGAAATTTCCGAGATCTTCCGACGATCGTGCAACGCCTCGGCCGTGATACCGTGAACGGGCTGATCGCTGATCTCGGGATGTCGAGCCTGCACGTGGAGCATCCTCATCGAGGCTTCAGCTTCTTACAGGAAGGCCCGCTCGACATGCGGATGGACTCCCAAGAGTCTGTCACCGCCGCCTCGCTGATTCAGCGGCTCTCGCAGCGTGAACTCACGCAGCTCTTGTGGACCTACGGGGAAGAGCGATGGGCCTCGCGCATCGCTCGACGGATTGTGGAGACCCGCAGGACGCATCCTCTCGAGACGACGACCCAGCTCGCTCGCCTGGTCGAACGGGCAGTTCCTCGTCGAGGCACTCGGGGCATTCATCCGGCGACTCGAACCTTCCAGGCGCTTCGCATTGCGGTCAATGACGAACTGGGGGCGTTGAAACATCTCCTCGACGTGTTACCCGAAGTGCTCGCTCCCGGCGGCAGGGCGGTCATCATCAGTTTCCACTCACTGGAGGATCGTTTGGTCAAACAAGCCTTTCGCCAAGGGGCGCAAGCTGACATCTTTCGCCTGCTGACGAAGAAACCGATCCGTCCGTCGCAGACCGAGATCGCGGCGAACCCGCGCAGCCGGTCCGCGAAACTTCGGGCGGTCGAACGACTCTGAGATGAAAGCGCGGGGGTGGCTCGTGTTACTGGGTGTGTTGACCGTGAGCGGGCTCATCAAGGTGGCGGTCGCCGTGACCCTCTGGCGCTCGGCCTACGGAGCGGGGCAGCAGGCGGCGAAGATCCATGCGTTGGAGAACAATACGCAGTGGCTTGAGACGCACGTGGTGGCCTTGCAAGCCCCGGCGCACCTCGCGAAGTCCATGGCGAATGAACGCACCTCGTTTATTGCACGGGTGGAGCTGCCCTCGACGCTGACGAGGCGATTGGCGATGAACGCGGATGAATAAGGGCCTACGAACCACCAACCAACGCATCGTCGCCTTGTGCGCGGCTTTTCTGGCGCTCTTTAGCGCGTTGTGGGTGCGGTGTCTGTACCTTCAAGTGCTGCAATCACGGCGGCTCTCTCGTCTGGCCGAGGCTCAGCATCGGATGAACCAGACGCTGATCGCTCCTCGCGGGAACATCCTGGATCGAGAGGGTCGCCTGTTGGCGACCAGCGTGCGCGCCCCCTCGGTCTTCGCCAATCCACGCCAGGTGGTCGCGAAAGAATATACCGCTCACGCGATGGCGCCGATCGTGGACCGCAATGAACGGCTCCTGAGGCGTCGGTTGGCGAAAGACAAGGGGTTTGTCTGGCTGGCACGACACGTGGATCGAGACGCCGTGGATCAGCTCGTCCATTTTCGACGCGAAGGAATCGGAATCGTCGAGGAACCCAAACGCATCTATCCCAACGAATCGCTCGCCGCTCATCTGCTCGGCTTCACCAACATCGATCAGCAAGGGCTTGAGGGAGTGGAGTTGGCATTTGACGGGGCGTTGCGTGGACGAGCCGGGTGGGCATCCACGCTGCGAGATGCGAGAGGGCAACGACTCATCGGTCCCTGGACGGTTCAAGTCGATCCGCAACCCGGCCACGACCTGGTGCTGACGCTTGATAGCGTGGTCCAAGGGGTTGTCGAAGAAGCGCTCTCATGGGGGGTCAAGAAGTTCCGCGCGAAGGGTGGGACGATCATCGTCATGGATCCTCACACCGGAGCGATCCTGGCGATCGCCAATCGTCCGACCTTCGATCCGAATCATCCAGGACATCTTCCTGCTGAGGCTCGACGAAACCGAGCCGTGACCGATCTCTTCGAGCCGGGCAGCGTGTTTAAGATTGTGACGGCAGCCGCCCTGCTGAACGAAGGACTCATCCGTCCGGAGGAACGCCTGTTCTGTGAGCAGGGGAACTACAAAATGATTGGTCGGCACATCTTGCATGACCACCATCCGAATGGGTGGTTGACCTTCCATGAGGTCATTGCCAAGTCATCCAACATCGGGACAGCCAAAGCGGCGCAGCGACTCTTGCCGGAGACGTTGTATCGCTACATTCGAGGATTCGGATTCGGTCGCAAGACCGGGGTTGAATTACCTGGGGAAATCAGCGGGATGGCGGCACCCCCCGCGCGATGGTCCAAGCTGTCACCCTTCATCATTCCGATGGGACAAGAAGTCGCGGCGACACCAATCCAGTTAGCCGTCATGACCTCGATCGTGGCCAATGGGGGCTGGAAGGTCACGCCGTATCTGGTCCAACGTATTCAGTCCGCTTCAGGGGAAACCCTCCGAGACTACCAACCCTCGCCGCGCGAGCGACTCCTCCGTCAGGAGACGGTGGACGTCTTGCATAACATGCTCATCAGTGTCGTGGAATCAGGCACCGGCCGGCTGGCGAACATCCAGGGCCTCACGGTGGCCGGTAAAACCGGGACGGCTCAAAAACTTGAGCCGACCGGCCGCTACTCCCACAGCCTGTTCGTTGCCTCCTTCGTTGGCTACGGGCCGGTGCCTGATCCACGTTTTGCCATGGTGGTGTCGATCGACGAACCGCGTCCCCTGTATTTCGGTGGGGTGGTGGCCGCCCCGATCTTTAAACGGGCGGTGGAGCAATTAGCCGGGTACTGGGAACTCTACGGCAGCGAAAATCGGGGACACAAACAAATTGCCCAATTATGACCAAATTGTTTGTGTCCCCTCTTTTGCAATGACGTTGCGCAGCTTACTGCAGGGTTTCGCCACGCAAACGATTCCGCCGTTACCGATTACTGGGATCTCGTGTCATTCCAAGCAGGTGAAACCCGGTGAGATCTTTGTGGCGGTTCGAGGGCCGCACCACGATGGACACGAGTTCCTTGACGAGGCGATCCAGCGTGGAGCCGCCGCCGTCGTGGTTGAGCGCCTACCGGATGCCCCCCTTCGGTGTCCCATGATCGTCGTGCAGGACACGCGGCGGTGTCTGCCGATCATGGCCGCACGATGCTACGGAGAGCCGGCCAAGCATCTCCGGTTCATCGGCGTGACCGGCACCAACGGGAAGACCACGACGACCTATCTGCTGAAATCCATCCTCGAAGCCGCCGGGCAGGGAGTCGGCCTCATCGGCACCGTGACGTATCAAATCGGCGAACGGACCTTGCCATCCGTGAACACCACCCCCGGCGCGCTGGAATTGCAACGGTTGCTCTCCAAGATGGTTGAGCAGCGCTTGCGCTGGTGCGTGATGGAAGTCTCTTCCCACGCGCTGGATCAGGATCGAATCAATGGATTGCAATTCGACGCCACGGTCTTCACGAACCTCGGGTCGGATCATCTCGATTACCACAAGACCCGCGAGCGCTATGCCCAGGCCAAACGAAAAATCTTCTCCTATCTTCGTCCAACAGGAACAGCCATCATCAATGTCGATGACCCGTATGGAGCGGCCCTCCGCTCTTCGTTGAAGGATCAGTGGGGAGGGGAGGAGCGTCTGGTGCCCTATCGACCCGGGACGGCGGAGGAACCAGGAGAACCTGACACGACGGCCTCCCGTGCGGTGTGGACTCACAACATCCTGTGTACCTGGCAGGGGACCAGCCTGGTGGTGGAGAGCCCCTGGGGGACCTTCCCATTGCACAGTCCGCTCGTGGGTCGGCACAACGTCGCCAACATGGTCGCGGCGTGCGCCGCCGCTCTCTCAGTGGGCATCCCGGTCAGCGCGATTCAGCAGGCCCTGGCAAATTTCTTGCAGGTTCCTGGTCGGATGGAACGGGTGGCGAACGACGGGGGGATCACCGCGGTGATCGATTATGCCCATACCGCTGATGCGCTGCGCTTAGCGCTCCTCTCCTTGCGTGAGTTGGTTCATGGGCGTCTCATCGTCGTCTTCGGGTGTGGCGGGGATCGGGACCAGACGAAACGTCCCGCCATGGGATGCATCGCCTCGCTCTTCGCGGATGAGGTCGTGCTGACCTCGGACAATCCTCGGAGCGAAGATCCGATGGATATCATCCACCACATCAAAGCCGGATTTGTTCCTGGTTTTCGTGAATTTCGCGTGGAGGTCGATCGGGAGCAAGCCATCACCTTCGCGTTGTCGATGGCGAAACCCGACGATGCGGTTCTGATCGCCGGGAAAGGCCACGAAGCGTATCAGATTTTCGACCACATCACCGTGCCGTTTTCAGACCGGGACGTGGTGGAGCGATCTTGCGCCAAACTGACTAAGAGGCGCTCTGAAGCAATTGCCGTGCCCTGACCACCATCGTAAGCCGTCTCGTGGGATGTGGTCAGGAGAGGGGATGTTGTCTTCTCTATGGACTGGACGATTGATCAGCTCCTTGAGGCGACTGGCGGTAAGCTGATCAGCGGGAACGCTTCCGCCGCCATCAGCGGGATCAGCATCGATTCCCGCTATCTGCAACCGCACCAAACCTTTGTCGCGATCCGTGGACCCCGCTTCGACGGTCACGCCTTTCTTCAAAAAGCCCTGGATCGCGGGGCGTCGTGTGTGATCGTCTCGCAACGCCCTGAACGTCCTCCGGCGATTCCTGTCATTCTCGTGGAGGAAACCACCAAAGCCTTGGGGGATCTCGCGGCGTTCCATCGCCGTCGGTTCTCCATTCCGGTCATCGCGGTGACCGGGTCTTGCGGCAAGACCACCACGAAGGAGCTGATTGCGCACCTCTTGAGTGGAGCGGCCTCGGTGCTCAAGACGGTAGGGACCGAGAACAATCAGATCGGGCTGCCATTGACGCTCTTGCGGTTGACCCCATCCCACCAGTACGCCGTCGTGGAATTAGGATCCAATCATCCGGGGGAGATCGCCTATCTCGCGCGCATCGCCCAGCCTACGGTGGCGGTCATCACCAACATCGGCCCGGCACACCTGGAGTTTTTCGGATCGCTCTCGGTGGTTCGTCAGGAGAAGCTTTCTTTGCTGGAGGCCCTCGATGCTCGGGGGACGGCGATCATTCCCGGCGATCAACTGGAAGTGCTGCTGGAAGCGAAATCTCGACTGCGTCCAGGGATGACCTTATTGACCTGTGGGTCGTCAGATCAATGCGGGGTTCAGGTGGAGGAGACGCGTCGCGAAGGAAGCGGCTTGTCATTGCGCCTCCGCGGGATCCCGGGAGAATTCGCTCTGCCGCTGCGCGGATTTCACAACGTCGAAAACGCCCTGACCGCCCTGGCGTGCCTGAACGCCTTAGGCGTCTCGCTGGAGTCGGTGCGCGATCGATTACGCCAGATGCCCCAGATGACGATGCGATCGGAGGTGGTTCGCTGCAACGGCTTCACCCTCATCAACGATTGCTATAACGCCAACCCCCTCTCCTTCGCCAGGGCCTTGGAGTTGCTCAATGACTTGGAGGTCACTCGCCGGGTGGTGATCGCCGGCGACATGTTGGAACTTGGATCCTTCGCCGTGAGGGCGCATCAGACCATCGGGCGGCTAGCCGCTCAATCAGGAATCGACCTCTTGCTCACGGTCGGCACCTTGGCGCACGAGATGGCTCGTGGAGCCCTGGCGACGCGGGATCTCTCGACGGAAACGTATCAGACAGTCCACGACCTCTTGTCCGTTCTGCCCTCGAGGCTTCGCAGCGGCGACGGCATCCTCATCAAAGGATCGAGGCAGGTTCGATTGGAGCAGGTCACCGCCTTTTTACAGGACGCCGCGCATGGGTGAGGTGGGGACGGTCTTTGTGATCAGCGCGATGTCATGCCTGCTCATCGGCCCTGCGGTGATTCGAGCCCTGGTGGCTCGCGGATGGATCCAGCCGGTTCGCTATGAAGATTGTCCGCCGCTCATGCCCATCCAACAGGCCAAGCAGGGCATTCCCACCATGGGAGGCGTGGTGGTGTTGGGAGTGTCGATCGTGGTCGCCGTGATGTGGGGCGGCCTCGCCCGTCTTGAGGGGTGGGTGCTCCTGGGGACGATGAGCAGCCTGGGGTTGATGGGATGGGTAGATGATTGGCTCAAGCTCAGGCGTCCCAACGCCAAGGGGCTGTCGTTGATGACGAAATTACTCATCGCGCTGGTCATTGGCGCCGGCGTGGGGGTGCTGCTCAATCGAACCATGCCGACCTCCCGACAATTCCTCATTCCGTGGACCCCCCGTTCGGTCGAGATGGGCCTCCTCGGCGTCCCGTTGGCGATGGGGGTGATTGCCGGCTGTGCCCATGCGGTCAATCTCACGGACGGGATGGATGGGTTGGCGGCGGGATGTTTGGCGGTGGCCTTCGGGCTCTTCGGCGCGTGGCTGGTGATGCGACAGCCGCCGGATTACTTACTGGCCATTTGGTGCGCAAGTCTGGCCGGCGCGTGTCTCGGCTTCCTCTGGTTTAACAGTTATCCGTCCTCGGTCTTCTTGGGTGATGTGGGCTCACTCGGATTGGGCGCCGCGCTGGGAACGATTGCGCTGTTGTCCCACGCCGCGCTGGCCCTGCTGATCATCGGCGGAATTTTCGTCGCGGAGGCGGTCTCCGTCATGCTGCAAATCACCGCGTATCGCTGCGGCAACCGCCGCCGCATCTTCCGGGTGGCTCCGCTCCATCATCATTTCCAACTGGGTGGAATGCCCGAGCAGAAAGTGGTCGTTCGATTCTGGATTATCGCTGTGCTCTTGGCCATGTTGGGCTGGAGCAGCTTGTCACCGTCATGACTGATCAGTTTGGTGTGGATTGGAGAGGACGCCATGTCCTGGTCGTGGGGTTGGGGAAGAGCGGGATGAGCGCTTCCACCTTCCTTGCGGGTCTCGGATGTCACGTTCGGGTGACCGACATGAGTGACAACGAGGCGACACAACGTCGCGCGCAGCAGCTACGCGAACGGGGCATCGAAGCGATTGAGCTGGGTGGCCATACGCCGCGACAGTGGGAGGGGTGCGACATCGTGGTGGTCAGCCCGGGCGTTCCCGAATCTTCGCTACCCATCCGGTGGGCCCAGGCCCAAGGACGGCCCATCCTGAGCGAGATCGAGTTGGCGTTTCGATTCTGTTCGGCGCCGATCATCGCCGTCACGGGGACGAACGGCAAAAGCTCAGTGGTGACGCTCATCCAACAGGTTCTGACGGCCAGCCGGCGGAAGGCCATCGCCTGCGGGAATCTGGGGATTCCGTTTACGCAGGTGCTGCCGAGGCTGAATCCCGAGACCACCGTCGTGCTTGAAGTCAGCTCGTTTCAATTGATGTGGTGCGACCAGTTTCGTCCGACGATCGGCGTGTTGCTGAATCTCGGCATGAATCATCTCGATCGACATCACGATCGACCCAGCTATATCGCGGCAAAAGCGCGGCTCTTTGCGCGCCACACGCCGCAGGAGTATGCCGTGCTCAATGCGCGAGATCCCGAGGTCATGGCTGTGGCAGGCGGTGTCGCGAGTCAGCGCGTATGGTTCGGAGAACAGCCGTGGTCCCTCTTTCCGGAGACGTGGCACGCGGCGCTTCAGGTCGCCAGGATTCTGGGGATTCCAGATCCCTTGACGATTCAAGTGATGCGGGAGTTTCGAGGGCTGGAACATCGTCTGGAACATCTGGGAACCCTCCGAGGCATCCATCTCATCAACGACTCGAAATCCACGACACCGGAGAGCCTGCTCTACGCCCTGAAGCGCTGTCGAGGCGGGGTGGTGCCGATTCTCGGAGGGCGCAACAAAGGGATGGAGTTCGACGTCTTGAGAGACGCCCTCCATGACGAGCGAATTCACGGGATCGTCTTGATTGGCGAGTCGCGTCAGCGCCTGCGTGCCCTCTTCAATGGCATCCCGCCGATCCGCGAATGCGAGTCGTTAGATGACGCGCTGCATGCCGCGATGAGCTTGGCGCATCCAGGAGACACCGTCCTCTTCTCCCCGGCGTGTGCAAGCTTTGATATGTTTCGCAACTTCGAGGAACGAGGACAGAGTTTCAAGCAGCTCGTTGAGCAATACCGGAAAAATGCTTTCACAGATCAATCTGCGTAATCAGTCGATGGATTGGATTCATGAGTGAGCGGGGGCTGCGACGCTTCTTCCTGTTGGTCATCGCCAGCCTCCTCAGTCTGGGGTGCATTGCGGTCTACTCGACGACGGCGGTCCCATCCGCGGAGGTGTACGGCCACAGCGCTCGATTGCTGTGCAACCATCTCGTGGCGATCGGCCTCGGAGTGCTGTTGG
Organism: uncultured Planctomycetales bacterium; assembly: GCA_964624155.1. Lineage (GTDB taxonomy): Bacteria > Omnitrophota > Gorgyraeia > Aquiviventales > Aquiviventaceae > CAZUWM01. Next base: position 7,029 of record CAZUWM010000021.1, on the reverse strand, counting down.
GCCTCGGCATCCTCGGCCTGCCGTCTCCACGCCTTCGAGCCGGCGCCAAGTGGGCGGTGGTGGTCAGCGCAGCACTGCTGATTGCGGTCATCGTGTACGGGCCGGAGATCGGTGGAGCGCATCGGTGGTTCCGAATCGGGCGGTTGAGCATCCAACCCTCGGAGTTCGCCCAGTTGGCCCTCGTCCTCTACATGGCCGATTTCTTGGCACGCAAACAATCGGTGGTGCGGGAGTTTCAGCAAGGACTGCTTCCGCCACTGATCGTCCTGGGCCTGATGGCGGGATTGATTCTGCTACAGCCGGATCTGGGCACCGTCATCGTGATGGGAACGGTGGCGTTCGTCATGTTGATGGTAGCGAAGGCTGATGGGAAACATCTCAGTCTCGTGGCGCTCCTCGGGATGGCCGCGCTCGCGATCCTGATCGCCGGGGCTTCGTACCGACGGCGCAGACTCTTGGTGTTTCTCGATCCGTGGGCGGATCCCCTCGGGGCGGGATTTCAGATCGTCCAATCGTATCTGGCCTTGGGCAGCGGGGGGGTCATCGGGAACGGCTTGGGGTCATCACTCCAAAAATTATTCTATCTTCCCGGCGCGCATACCGACTTTGTCTTTGCCATCATGGGGGAAGAGCTCGGACTCGTGGGCACGACCGCTCTACTCGGATTGTTTACGTTACTCGTCTTGGCCGGGACTCGATTAGCCTTGATCGCTGACGAGCCGTTCAGCAAGTACCTCATTTGCGGATGCGTGGCGCTCATTGGGTTCGAGGCGGTGGTGAATATGGCGGTGGTCACAGGACTGATGCCGACGAAAGGTTTGCCCCTGCCGTTTATCTCGTATGGAGGGACGTCGATGGTGGGCAACCTCTTGGCATGCGCGCTCATCCTGCGAGCGAGCCACACAAGACAATTCGGAATGGGGAGTTCGGAATGCGGAATGCAATGCTAAGAGTTCTGCTGGTGAGTGAGGGAAGCGGCGGGCATCTGATTCCGGCGATGGAGGTCGCCAAGACCTTGGCGAAATCAGCCCATCGGCTACGGCTGTGGCATGTCGAGCGTCCGGCGCTCTCCGCCTTGGTCCGTGACAGCCTGAGTCAGTTGCGCGTCATGGGGGTGGAGACGGACGCCATCCGAATCGTGTCATCCCGCTGGCCCATCCTGCGTCTTGCCTGTCGCGTGGCACAGGCCGCCGCGCTGTGGGTTCAGGCGCATCGCGTCTTCCGTCGGTTTCACCCGCATCTGGTCGTGGGATTCGGAGGATGGGTGTGCATCCCAATCGTATGGGCGGCTCGCCAGCGGAAGATCCGTGTGATCCTGCACGAGCAGAACGTGCGTCTCGGACGGGCCAACCGCTTCTTGCTGCGTCGGCATTGGGTCGATCAGATGACGATCTCCTTCGATCAGACGAGAGCGTTCCTCAACGGGACCCCCACGATGGTGACCGGCCTGCCGCTTCGTGAGGATGGCGCGCAGCATATGCGGGAAGAGGCCGCGGACCGATTTGGGTTATCGCCGTCGGCATTCACCCTGCTCGTGATGGGAGGCAGCCAAGGCGCTCGCGTGTTGAACCGCCTGATGGCTGATCTCGTGACGAGTCTCTCCGAGGAAGAGCGCACGAGCTGGCACATCATCCATGTGACCGGACCGCACGATGTCGAGATGATGCGACAGCGCTACGCGACGCGAGGGATTCAGGCGTGGGTGGCACCCTACCTGGCTCAGATGCATGAGGCGTATCAGGCGGCTTCCGTGGTCATCACGCGCTCCGGGGCGTCCACGATCGCCGAATTGGCCCGATATGGACGTCCAGCGATCCTCGTTCCGTATCCTCACGCCTCCGGCCATCAACGGGACAACGCCGCGCTGGTCGAGTCCGTCGGTGGAGGCATCGTGATGGAGGAGATGCAGGCGTCTGCCCCGCGCCTCCTGGGGGTGCTTCGACAGGTGGCTTGCGATCCGAAGCTTCGTCACATGATGGCCGCGCAAATCCGCACCCTCGCCGCACCCCACGCCACCGAGCGGCTGGCGGCTTTGATTGAGACGATCGCCAATGGCTAACTTCCTGAATGGACATCAGGTCCACTTTATGGGCGTGGGCGGGATCGGGATGAGCGGGCTGGCCTACATCCTCCGAGAACGAGGATTGCACATCAGCGGGTGCGACGTGAACCCCGCCCCCAGCGCAACCGACGGTGGACGGTGTGGTGAGGATTCGACAGGCTTCAACGGTGTGAATCTCAATGGATCGATCAACGTCCGTTCGGCTGGGGGCGGGGTGAATCTCAAGAACCCCACGGTGCCCTTTCGAGCAGGGGGAATTCCGGTGTTCACAGGACATCATCCCTCCCATCTGAGCGATGAGGTGGGGCTTGTCGTGTTCAGTTCCGCGGTCTCAGGGCAAGAACCCGAACTCTTGGCGGCTCGCGCACGAGGCATTCCGACCATCAGCCGAGGTGAATTGCTGGCCGAATTGATTTCGACGAAACCGTTGGTGGCCGTGGCCGGCGCCCATGGAAAAACCACGACCTCAGGCCTGAGCGCCCAGCTCCTGATTCAAGCCGGCTGGGACCCCACGGTGGTGGTTGGCGGACATGTCGTCTCGATGGGTTCCAACGCTCGACATGGAAAGGGAGCGTATGTGGTGGCGGAAACGGATGAGTCCGATGGGTCGTTTCTGCTGTTGCATCCCCAGGTGGCGATCGTCACGAACATCGATCGGGAGCACCTGAATTATTACCAGACCTTCGACAACGTGATCGCGGCTTTTCAACGATTCGTCCGGCAGTTGGGGTCCGGGGGGACGCTGATTCGCTGCCACGATGATCCGGTGTCGCGGGAAGCGCTCGACCACCCCCGGCAACTGAGTTACGGCATGGACCATCCAGCCGATGTTCAAGCGGCTCGCATTCGATGCACCGAGGGAGGAAGCGAATTTGCCGCCTCCTATCGCGGCCATGCGCTCGGGACGTTTCGTCTTCGGATTCCTGGGCGGCATAACGTCCTCAACGCCCTGGGGGTCATTGGCCTCGGGTTGACCCTGGATGTGCCGCTCGCGGTCATGCGAGAAGCCTTATGGAACTTCCAAGGGACGTTGCGTCGCTACCAAGTGATCCATGCCCCTGGCCAGATTCGTTTGATTGAGGATTACGCGCACCATCCCTCGGAGATTCGCGCGACCTTGGCGGTTGAAGCCTCGACGAATACCCATCGCCTCGCGGTCTTTCAGCCCCATCGATTTTCTCGGACCCAGTTGCTTGAGCAAGAATTTGCGAGCTGTTTCGATGACGCCGATGGCGTGATTGTCACGGACGTCTATTCGGCGTTCGAGCGGCCCATCCCTGGCATCTCAGGAGCTCGTTTGGCTGAGCGGATCACAGCCCATGGACATCCGTGCGTGCGGTACGTCCCGCGGGGGGAGCTGCCGCGGTTTCTCGTCCAGTTCATCCAACCGCACGACTCGGTGTTCTTTCTCGGAGCCGGTGACATTGGACAGGTGTGCCATGACGTGGCCTCGCGCTTGCGTACGACCAACGGAACTGCTCGCTAACCATACCAGTTTCCGCATCGGGGGACCGGCGGAGTGGTACGCCGAACCCCAGGGGCTCGATGAATTGCTGGCACTCCTTCGAGAGGCGACCCGTCACGGCGTGCCGGTGTCCGTCGTCGGGGGAGGGACGAACCTCCTGGTCGCCGACCGGGGCGTCCGAGGGATGGTCATCTCGTTGCGACGTGGTCGGCCCTTTCGGATGGTCGAGGTACTCAGTCAGGAAGAAGAGCCCCTGGTCCGGATTCGATGCGGGTCAGCGGTCTACACCCAACAACTCGTGACCCTGGGCGGCTGTCACGGCTGGGGCGGCGTGGATCTGTTGACCGGCTTGCCCGGTCAGATCGGTGGGGCCATTGTCATGAACGCGCAGAACATCGGCCAATTCGTGGAGCGCATTCGGCTGATGTCGTTGTCGGGCGCGATCCATGAGATGACACGCGAGCAGTTGCAATTTGCCTACCGCTATACGCGGATGGAACCAGGCATCCTGGTGGATGCCATCCTGCAGTTCGAGCGCTGCGATCCCCGTGCGACGCTCGCCCGCATTCAACAGGTGCTCCAGTATCGCAACACCACACAAGAGGTCACTCTCCCGTCCGCCGGATGCGCCTTCAAAAATCCGCCCGGCCTCTCCGCGGGACGATTGATCGATCAGGCGGGATTAAAGGGGACCCGGATGGGGGATGCGAGGATCTCGCTGCGGCACGCGAATTTTATCGTCAATCTCGGCCGCGCCACGTGTGACGACGTGTTGTCGTTGATGGAGTATGTCCAACGGCGGGTCGAGCGCTCCACCGGCGTTTTACTTGAGCCTGAGGTTCGACTTCTGGGCGAGCGATGGTGATGACGAATTCGGAATTCGGAATTCGTCCGCCACACCTCCTGGCGGACCCATTCCGCATTCCCCATTCCGCATTGTATCCATGAGTCATTCACCCCATGTAGTCGTCCTCATGGGTGGGCCCTCGGCTGAGCATGCGATTTCGCTCAAGAGCGGGCAGGGGGTTGTCGAGGCGCTCACCCGACGCGGATGGGCGGTCGCACCCATCACCGTGCCGCATGAACTCACCGTGGAGGAGGCCGTTCGGTTCGTCCGGGTGGCCCTGCAGCGCGAGAGCCCCGAGGCGGTCTTTCTCGTGTTGCACGGAGCCTTTGGAGAGGACGGGACCATTCAGCAGGTCTGCGAAGAGCTGGGTGTCGCCTATACCGGTTCTGATGCAGCCGCCAGCCGGTTGGGCATGGACAAAATCGTCTCGCGCACCCGCTTCGAACGGGCTGGTCTCTGCACGCCAACGTGTCACGTCGTCGATCCCACCGCGGCGGATGACTCAATGCGAGCCTTAGGAGCCCATCAATGGCCTGTGGTCGTCAAACCGACCAATCAAGGATCGAGCCTCGGCGTGTCGTTGGCTTCCGACGTGCTGCAACTCGCTGCGGCCATTCGAGAGGCCGCGCGATACGATACGCGCATCCTCATCGAGTCATTCGTCGAGGGAAGGGAATTGACGGTCGGCATTGTGGCGGATCAACCGCTTCCCATTGTGGAGATTCAATCGCATCGAGGATTGTTCGACTACACCGCGAAATACACCCCGGGGCAGACGACCTACCTGGTTCCCGCCACGTTGCCCGCGCGGGTCGCTCGCCGAGTCCAAGAAGCCGGGCTGATGGCCTATCGAGCGCTGGGATGTCGGGATGTCTCCCGTGTGGATCTGATCCTCGATCGACGTCATCGTCCCGTCATCTTGGAACTCAACACGATCCCCGGTTTCACCTCGACCAGCCTACTGCCCAAAGCCGCCGCGTGCCTGGGCTGGTCGTATGACGTGCTGTGTGAGCGCTTGATCACGATGGCCCTCCACAGAGGTCACGGAACACAGAGAACACACACCACAGAGACCGCAGAGAAATTCTCTGTGCCATCTGTGATTCCATCTGTGTCATCTGTGGTGTCGTGATGCGGCGTCGCCATCGCGGAGTGATTCCGCAACTCGGCCTGTTCCTGTGGCGGGCGGTGCGTTGGGTGGTGACTCGCCCAGCCCTGTGGGTGCTCCTGATGGTCGGTGTGGGAGGAGGCAGCGGGATGTGGTATCTCCTCACCCAGACGGAGGCGTTTCGCATTGCACGCATCGAGGCCCCTCACGATCTGGAGATCGCCCTGCCGAACGACCTCATCGGTCGGAATCTGTGGACGGTAGACCTGCAGCAGCTCACCAGTCAGTTGAAGGCCCGGCATCCTCACCTCAAGCGCATCCGTGTGCTTCGTCGATTGCCCCAGACGCTGGTCATCGACGTCTTGGCTCGGATGCCTGTTGGGCAAGTGAAGCAGGCCAAGGCCTCGGGCGCTCAGTGGCATCCGGTTGATCGGGAAGGGATGCTGTTGCCCAGCGTGGGTCGGTTGCCATCGAAGGATCTCGTCGTGTTGAAAGGGATTGGAGGCGAGGAGGATCGACGACGGGCCGTCCGCATCGCGGAGCGGCTGCAGCGGCATCCGGCGTTGATCGGTCATCGCGTCACCTCAGTGGATCTTCAGGATCCGCATCGATTGATCGTGGTGCTGGACGAGGCAATGGAGATTCGCTTGGGTCCTGAAGACCAACTCGCGCAACAACTGACCCGGCTTCGGATCGCGCTCAATGTGATCACTCAGCACTCGGTTGACGTCAGCTATATCGATGTCCGGTTTGAGGAGCCCGTCATCGGACAGAAGGTCGCTAAAAAATAAGTTAGGAGTCAGGAGTTATGAAACGACAGCCGGTGTTGGTGTTGGATATCGGATCGAGAGGAATCGCGTGGGCGATCGGACAGCCGCGCCTCGATCAGCACCTATCAATCCCAGGCCAACCGCCGCGTTCACCGTTTGAGCTGTTGGGTTGGGGAACGGTGGACATGGAAGGGCCTGGGCCCCACGACCCGACCAGGCTCGCGCAAGCCGTCGAGCGCGCCCTGAAGGACGTGACCGTCGCACCCATGCCTGATCGCGCATCGGCGTGCCTCAGTCATCCCACGTTATCTCATCATACCGTGACCACCCAGGTCGATCTGGCTGATGAACCGATCATGGTCCGACGGGCGGATCTCGAGCGCCTCCGCAGTCTGGCCATCACCCAAGCCATGCCGATTGACCATGAGGTGCTCTACCTCGAACCGTTAGGCTACGCCGGCAATGGATTCAGTGGTGTGGCGGACCCGAGGGGGTTGACCGCGACCCGTTTGCGGGGGACGTTTCATCTCGTGACCATCCCGCGGGCCATCCGTCTGGCGTTGCTCCAAGCACTGGAATTCCTGGGGATCGAGGTGGAGGGCCTCACCTATCGCCCACAGGCGCTCGTGGCCAGCGGAGTGTGTGGTGAACCCCGTACCACGGCGCGGGCTAACGATTCACGTTCCTCCTTGCCTTCACAGGCGGGGCTTCCCGTGGTACGGGGTGAAGGGCGACGTGTCCTCCACAATACTTCGGCGGACGCCCGCCGAGGCTGTG
>CAZUWM010000020.1:0-24978 GCA_964624155.1 uncultured Planctomycetales bacterium | reverse complement strand
AAAAGGCGGTGAGGGTCTATTTGGGGTTGTCACGCAAGAAGGCGCTCAGAGCCCTGCTGGAAGAGGGATACGCAGAATTGGCTTCCGAGGCAAAGCAGTTGGAACGGGAATTCGCCCGCCTGGATGCTGAATCGCTGAAGTATGCCGATTAGGCGAGGCGACGTGTTCTGGGTGGACCTGAACCCGGTGAAGGGCTCAGAGCAGGCGGGTCGTCGGCCGGTCGTAGTGATCCAGAACGACGTTGGAAACGAGGCGGCGCCTACGGTTATCGTGGCACCGCTTACTACGAAGAGCTTCACGAAGCACTATCCGATCAACGTCCATGTTCCCCGCGGCGTGGCCGGACTGAAAGAGCACTCCACAATCCTGCTCTCCCACATCCGCACCATTGACAAGATTCGCCTGGATCGCAAAATCGGCCACCTGCCACCCTCCTACCTCAAGCAGGTCGACCACGCCATCTGTATCAGCCTCGGCTTGAGCCTGTAGCTCGACGTTTCCTCAGCCGGTATTGTTGACGGACCGGTTCCCACGACCCGTTCTCCAGCTAACGTCGTCAAGGCCGATCAGGACGATAATCCTTCAACACCCATGTCTCAGTGGTCGTGTTGTCTCGGAGGATATTACTGCCTTCCGTGTTGTCGCCTTTGAAGATGAAGATGAGGTTGTGGTAGAAGTGGATGGCCGTAATGTGTTGGTCGAAGTGCGAGGGTTGATAGCCCGGTTTGAGAAGCTCCGCGTGATTGAGGCCGTCGATCAGGCGTTTGAAATACCCCATGGTGGCCGTCGGATCGTTCAGCGCCTCGCTGCTACCCCCAAAGCCAGGCCAGTAGGACGTCTGGGCGTCCTCAACGATGTAGATCCCGTCATCCGCCAGCAGGGGGAAGAGCGTCTCAAATGCGGTGATCACATGCGCATTCACGTGACTGCCGTCATCAATCACGATATCGAGCCGACCGATTGCCTTCGCGGCCTGCCGTAAAAATTCCGGGTCCTCCTGCCGGCCTTGAACGATGTGAATGCGAGACTCCTCCAGCGCCCGTTTGTCATAGCAGTCGATCCCGTAGATCTGACTCCTCGGGAAATACGCCTTCCACATGCGCAGCGAGTGTCCGCCAAAATGCGGATCAGCGTATCCGCCCACCCCGATTTCCAGGATGTTCAAGCGGTGAGATCGCAGCGGTCGGAAGTAGCGTTCGTAATGGGGGATATACCGATGGGCGTCCCACTTGTCGGTCCGAAAGATCGTGGCGAGCCGAGCCAAATCGCCGTGAGACAAGCGCGCGAGAATCCGCTCACGGATCCGTCGTATCCATTGGGTCATGGAGGACTTCGCCATAGCTCTACTATAAAAGAAAAACAGCCGTCCAGCAAGGCAGGCTGTTCGGTATAGCGGAGGAAGCCGCGTTACTCGGCGTCGACCTCAGACCAACTGAGCAGGGTTGCGCGAAGCAGATCGCTGTCTCGAGACGGATTCAAGGCTTCGTCGTAGACGTTCAGGGCCTCGTCATAGTGGATCACACTGCCCCCCGTGACGACGACCTCGCGCCCGCTCGCTTGACCAAACAGACCGACATCGCCTGAGAGCTCAACGCTGGCGTGCGGGGCGACGATCTTGGCATAGAGATCGGTTCTCCCCTGAACGACCACCTTCTCGCCGGTGACGTAGAACGTGAGGTTGGGGGGCAACTGATCCGCGGTGCGGATCCCGTTGCCGGAGATGTGGACGTCTTCTTCAACGTAGACCTCCGCCGGACCGGTGAAGACCAACTGACCGTTGCCCGTGATGTGAATCGTTCGAAAGCGATACTGCCCTCCCGGCAAGGTCACCACGTCATGACCGGCGATGTGCAGAAATCCCTCATCAGACAGCATGGGCAGCTCCACTGACTCAAGCGGCAGTCGCTGCGATGAGACGCTCACCGATCCCTCAATCGTCACCCACTCCTTCGGAGCCATCCAGAGCGTTTGAGCGGGGTCGCTGCCCGGCCCTAAGACGACGTCTCCACGGATGGTGACCGGACCGGTCAGGGTCATCGATCGCTCGGCGTTGGCATTGGTCCCAAGACGGACGTTCGCTCGCGCGGTCTGGGGGTTGTACGGCCCTTGACGCGAATCGTAGCTATCCAATTTCGGGGTCTCCCCATCCCCGAAGCCGTCCATGCGCACGGATTCCTCCCCCATGACCCCATACCCTGGGCCCGCGAGCTTCGACAGTCTCACCATCGCTTCAATCGTCGCGGTGCTGTAGCCACGACTGTTTGGATCGTTGGAAGGCGAAAATCCGGTAATTTGAACCAATCGATCGGAAGGTCCGTCTGGGGTCACGAGAATGGTGTACCCACCCACGGGATCGCTTAAGGGGGCGTACGCCTCGCCGGTATAGTCGGGATTCGCTTGAAGTCTTCGGATGGCCAGGTCGAGCCCCGCTTCACTCAGGTGCAGGGCTCGAGTGCGATTCAGGCTTCTGAGGACGATGCCCTGATCGACCGCTGAGGAGATCAAACCCACGCCACTGACGGTCACCATGAATGTGGCAATGAGTAAAGCAAACACCAGCATTGTCCCTCGCTCCTAAAGGCCACTGCGATCAGTTGCGCCCGCGGTCTTGAATCGTTACTTGGCCGCTCCAGGGACGATGCGGATGGAATCGGCTCCCCGTAGCGCTTGGCCGGACACGGTCACGCCCTTGAGAATCCCTTCGGCGTCGCCGTCCTGGAAGGCCGTCTGTTGGGTTTCGAAATGGCACACCAGATCAGCCAACGCATCGCCATTGACATCCTCCGAGCCACAGAATGCCAGACTCCGCTCGGTGCCCACTCGACCAAAGGTCAGCGTCTCCTGCTTCACCACCTCAGGCGCCTGGAACCGACTGGAGGAGAGGATGGCGACGGGAATCTTGCCGTGGCTGTTGGGGTTGAGCAGGTTGTCTGTCGATCCTGGTTTGATATCGATGGGCACCGTCACGGTCAGGGGAACCTGACGCGTCGTCCAGGGCGCATACCGCAGCAGCATCACGTCATTCTCGCCGAGCTGGTTGCCACCGATCATGAAGCTCTTTGACTCCCCCACCACATAGACGCTCGATCCGATGCGCTGCGCGCCCCAGGCCATGTCATCCTTGTCCCCCCTGTAGAACGCGCCGCTCGAGAAGCCCCGCTCCAAACCGGTCGCCGGATCCAGCGTCAGCATGAACGTGTCCCACCCGCTGGACTCCGTCTGGAAGCTGCTGGTCTTGCCGGTCACGTAGAGGCGCTGTCCTTCAGGTGGAGTCCGTCCATGGTCGTTCGCGGTGAGACTATGGGCCATCTCCTCACCTGCGCGACCCCAGGTGGTGCTCCAGAGGAGGTTGCCCGCCTCATCGTATTTCAAGACCACGACGTCCGTGCCGCCGTTCGGCCCATTCTTCACCGCCCCGACGAGGTAGAGGTCACCCGCCATGGACTGGTAGCGCCTGGTGCCAATCAACGCCATCTCTCCCCGCCATCCAGGGATGTAGCCGGGAACGCTTTTGGTCCAGATGAGGTTGCCGGCATCGTCGTACTTCCACAGCGTGATGCGCATGGCACTACCATCGGTGTACGGGTAGTGGGTCATGCCCGCCACGTACACGTAGCCATTCAGCGTCGTCACAGTACTACCAAAGCTGCTCATGAACCATCCGGTGTTGCCTAAGACCCGGCTCCACCGAAGGGTTCCTGCACCGTCATATTGGGCCAAGACCGCCGTGTTGTTGATACCGTTGGCCTGCCCATAGCCCGCCGCATAGACGTAATGGGCAGACCCGATCCGATCCGCCCCGAACGTCACCGCCAAGAAGGACTCGTTGCCTCGGTAGGTGAAGAAGAGCGGCTTGGCGACCCATTCCGCTCCCCCGACCCCCGAACCGGTCGCTCCGGTGAGCGGGAATTTTACGAGCACGCTCTTGTGCTCTTTGTCGCCCACCCCATCCTCGGTTTGCGACCAGCTTCGTCCCGCAAAATAGACGCTTCCCCTCGTGGCCACGACGCCATCAAACACCTCGCTGTTCACATTCCCTGATTGATTGGGTTGATTCGGCCACCGGATGAGCCAGTCCAATGCGAGGGCTCCATCCTGGGCCAACACATAGTGAGCCGCCAACGCTTGACCGCCTGATGCGGCTTCGTCAACCCCCGAGAGATACAGATCCGACGCATTCAGAAATGAGAGGGCCGTCCCGCGCTGGTTGCCGCTGCCACCCACAAAGATGGATTCCTTCAATGCCAAAGGCCCTTCTTCTTCCGCATACCCGATTGGGTCCAACGCACCCAGAACAAGGATCATCAAACCGAAGGCCTTCGTCATGTCGATCGCTCGTGATCCCATCAGATCTCCTTCCTTTTGACGGGCTTCCCCCGTATAGACCATGACACCTTACCCGATCCGCTTGGGTAACCGTGGTGCCTTCTGAGGGACTTGCCTGAGGGCGTTCCTGAGGGTAACTTGCTTAATTCCAAGATACCTGATGGAGGGTCAAAACGACAAGGGGTGGCGAGGAGATTACGAGGTGAACCGATAGCGCAGGAGGGTCCAGAGGGCGATGAAGAAATCGTTGGCGCGGATTTTCTTGCCTTCTCGGAGGGAACGACCTCGGTAGGAGATGGGTCGCTCGAGGATCGTGCGTCGTTGTCTGGCAAGCTTGACCATCACCTCAGGTTCAAATTCAAAACGGTTGCAGCGCAGTCGCAAGGACTTCAGGTGTGCTCGTTTCATCACCTTGTAGCAGGTTTCCATGTCGGTCAACCTGACCCCATACAGCACGTTGGTGAACCACGTCAGCAGATGATTCGCGCAGAAACCGGCCAGGCTCATCCCCTCGGGCCATCGACGTCTCAGAAATCGGCTCCCGCAGACCACATCAGCCTCACCACTGAGAATGGGGTGAAGGAGCTTGGGGATCTCGCGGGGATCGTACTCGAGATCCCCATCTTGAATCACCACGAGATCGCCGGTGGCGTGCTTCAGGCCTTGTCGAATGCAGGCGCCTTTGCCTTCGTTGACTCGATTGCGCAGCACCTTGAGCGGCACGCGTCTCACGCTCTCGCGTAGCCGTCGTTCAACGGCATAAGTGCGGTCGGTGCTGTGATCGTCCACGATCACGACTTCGTAGTCGATCGGAAAGGTGGTCTCGAGGATGCGCTGAAGGAGGCGTTCGATGGTCTGTTCTTCGTTGAACGTTGGGATGACAATCGACAATTTCATAGCCTGCTGGGATGCCATGACAGCCTACCACAACTTGCTGAGGTTGTCGCAATTGTGCAACAGTTCACCCAAAAAGTGTAGCAAGATTGTACATAACTCTTTGTAGATCAATAGGTTACATTTGACATGGTGAGCTCGTTATGGTATAGTGTACTTACAATTCGTCATAAGGAGCCGATGGGTCACATGCGGGCTGTTCTCATCGTTCACGAAAACCGCGAGGTGCGCCAACGCCTGTGCACGGCGTTAGCACGTTGCGGCTATCCTACCCTGACCTCTTCCTCCACCCACGAAGCGTTGACGGCCATGAAACATGAGTGGCCTGCCCTCATTCTCGCCGGCGAGCGCCTTCAGGATACCACCGGTGTGGAGTTGGCGCGACGCATCCGAGCCTTCAACGAACGGGTTCCGATTCTCCTGCTCCACAACGGCCGCTCGATCGGTCCCAGCCTCCTTCAGGCTCCTCAGGTGCAGGCGGTCCTTGCCGAAGACATCCCCGAGGAACAGATCGGCCAAGAGATTGAGCAGTGGGTGCGGGGCGCTGATCCGCCAGCGCGGGTCCGATGGCCCGGGATGATTCTCGTGGTCGATGATGAGCCCAAGTTGTGTGCCGTCCTCCAGGAGTTCTTACACATGCAGGGGTTTGCTGTCGCGACCGCGGAGTCCGGTGAAGTGGCATTAGAGTCTGTTGCCGCGAGCGCTCCTGCCGTCGTCCTCCTGGATGTCAATCTTCCCGGTATCGATGGGCTCTCAACGCTCAAGCGCATCAAAGCCATCAATCCCCAGATCACGGTCATCATGATCACCGGGTCGGAGGACCAAGAGACCCTGGGCCAGGCCCTCGCCTTGGGAGCCCACGATTACATCCTCAAACCCTTCAATCTCGAGTATCTCCAAACCACGCTCTTGAGCAAACTCCTCTTGGGGCAGACGTCCTGATTCCACCCATGGGCCACGAGCCATCCACGACGAGTGCCTCTGCCGGTTCACGGTGGCAGTTCATGCCTCTCTGGTTCCTGCGACTCTATCGCCATCCGGCGCTCTTCTTGACCACGGTCCTCGTCGTTCCGATCGTGGCGATCTGTCTCTGGCTGATCTTTGTGAACGAACGTCAGTGGCGTCATCGGGAAGCGCATGATCTGCTCATCGCCGCGCGGTTGGCCGCCCGCATCTTGCAGGAAGAGCTCGCCCAAACCCTGGAGGCCGAGCAGGCGATCGCCTCCCAGCCGACATTTCGCGAGGCCGTTCGAGGACGCGAGCGCCAGATTCTCAGCGCGAACCTTCGCGTGCTCGCCGAAGCGATCCCGATGGTGGACCACGTCTCCGTCCTTGATGCCCACGGTCATCCCCTCGCTTCAGTCCCTGAAGCGTCTGAGGAACGGCACGCTCCTGTCAAATCGACCGAGGAGCTTGATCTTTCGGCCTCCCCCAGCACCCCGTCGATCTCGGGAGTGTATCTGCGCAGCCGTGCCTCAGGGGAAAAGGTCATCACCATCTCAACCCCCGTCTACAACAGCGGCACCGCCATCGGCATCCTCCAGATGCAGTATCGCCTCTCCGCCGTCGCCCAATGGGTTGAGAAGGTCCGCATCGAGCCCTCGGGATTTCTCTACATCGTTGACCAGCATGGTTTTCTCGTCGCGTATCCCTTCCAGGTGCTGCCCGGAAGTCCGAAGAACGTCTCAGCCTGGCCGCCTGTCGCTGCGGAGATCGCTTCAGACGGTCGACTGATTCGTTTCACGCACGGCCAACCAGCTCGCCAGTGGACCGCCGCCGTTACCACCATCGAGCCATTTGGGTGGCGGGTGATTGCCCAACAGTCGGATGCGGTGATGCTCAAACCCTTTTATGAGCTCATCGGCTCATTTGCGGGACTCATCGTCTTGCTGTTGGCGCTCATCGGCTTCTTCGTCCTGCGATGGGCCCACTTGCATCATGCGACGTTGGAACTCCTGGCTAAGCAAGCGCACCTGTTGCGTCTGAGTGAGCGACGCCGCGTGGAAGACGTAATACGTGAAAAGACCACGGACCGCCCCCATGAAGCCTAAGGGGGTCACCTCACTCCTCATCGGATGCCTGCTCCTGCCCACGGCAGAGGTGCTGGGGTTGCAGCGTGACGTGCGAACGCGGACGGCCAACTATGATGAAGCCCCTGTCTTCCTCCGAGACGCGAAAGTCCGGCTTATCCAGACCTACAGCGCCCCGAACCAGTTTCCCCTGGTCTTGGCGGATGGGGCTGATGTCAAGATTCAGCGCTCACGGGTCCGGCACCTCAATCGTCTAAATCAACAAGTTCCCACCTACCAACTCGAAGGTCAGTTGGAACTCCGTAACGCCAGCCGCAAGACGGTCTCCATGCTGCAAATTACGACCGTGTTCTTCAACGCGTTTCACGAACGCCTCAGCATGGAAGAGGAATCGATCTTCCACACCGTTCCCCCGAGACAAACCAAGATGCTCTCCTGGATGAAGTCCCTGCCGGATGAAGAAACCTATGAGATGTTCTTTATTATCTCAGCGGTACGCTTCAGCGACGGGACGGTCTGGTCACCTGAGGAAGAACTCATCGTCTTGCCTTAGACGGCAAGATCCAGGCGCTTCATCCACCGAATGAGGCAGTGTCGACTGACCCCTAATAGCTCGGCGGCATGAACCTGATTCCAGTTTGTCTTACGCAGGGCGGAGAGAATCAGCTTCCGATAGACGACATCCCGACCTTCTCGCAGCGACAGGCTGCGTAACACGACCGGAATGCCTTCTTCATGGTTGAGCACGCGGGAGATGGCGTCCAGGAGTGTTTCGTGACTGAAGGGTTTGCTGATGGCCGCCACCGCACCGAGCGAGGTGTAGTAGTCCCGCTCCGACTCATCGCAGTAGGCGGAGACGAGAATGACGGGCACCGACGGCTGAATCTTCTTGATGAGCGGCAGCAGATCCGTGCCCTCGATCCCCGGCATGCGGATATCGAGCAGGATCACGTCGTACGTCCCGCTCTTGAGGAGGCCGACGACATTCGTGCTGTCGCGGCACGTCGCCACGGTATATCCGTGCCGGCTCAGCAGCCCCTCGTAGACGTCGAGGATTGCCTGGTCATCATCGATGATGAGCAGTCGGGTGTTCTGGGTCATTGGCTAAGCACTCTTCTCAAAGCATACCTGATCTTACGTGATCCTGACAACTCTCACCCCTTCTTCGGGTATAATACCCCTGCCATGAGTCTCCCTCCTCTGCCTGGCCGTTCGAAGTGGTACCACAACGTGTGGCTTGTTCTGTTCATGCTGTTCTTCGTCTTAGGTCCGTTCGGCCTGCCACTCGTGTGGACACACCCTCGTTTCAGCCGACGGACGAAATGGGCCCTCACCATCGCCACCGCGCTCTACACCATCCTGTTGATTGACGTCACCATTCGCGCCGTTCAGCACGCCTTGCAACTCTTGAATCGTCTCGCCTTCTAAGAGCCCTTCAGATGACCCGGCAGTTGGCTTGCATGCTCCTCGCCGCCATCCTGAGTGGGTGCGTGACAAGCCAGTACAGCATTCCGAGCCAACGGCAAGAGTACACGTTCACGACGACAGAACGGGAAGTGGAACTCGGCTCTCGACTCGCCAAACATGTGGACACCGAATTGGCCCTGGTGGTTGATGAAACCGTTCAGGATCGGGTTCGGTCAATTGGCCGGCGACTGGCCGAGATTTGCGATCGGAAGGAGTTGGTCTACCACTTCTCGGTGGTGGCGGATGCTGAGGTGAATGCGTTTTCCTTGCCGGGAGGATATGTCTACGTGAATGAGGGACTCATCAAACGGACGGCGTCCGATGATGAACTGGCGGCGGTCATCGCCCATGAGATCGCCCATATCGCGGCTCGCCACTCCATCAAGCGCTACGAGAGCGGACTCGGCGCGCAACTCGTCCAGCTCGTTTCTCTGGTGGCGGTCCGCGATGCCCAGGCGGTGCAAGGGGTGGGCGTGGCGATGCAAGTCGCTCAACTGTCGTATGCGAGGCAGGATGAACTGGAGGCCGATCAACTGGCGGTGCGATATCTCACAGCGGCGGGATTTGATCCCCAGGGGGCGCTGAGCTTCTTGGAACGTTTGCAGGAGATCCGCTTCACCGAACAACCCCACTACCTGCCCCGAGGGGTCACGCGTCCTCAGTACGGCATGACCCACCCGTTCATCCCGGATCGTCTCCGTGTCGTGAAAGAGGCGCTCTTCGGGGTCGCGGATTACGTGGACTACCTCAACGCGCCGGAGTAGGCGGTTCCAACAGCTTGCCCGCCATGGCCCAATCGGCACGTTTCACGTCGCGGAACACAATCCACACCTGCTCCTTCGAAACACCCGCAATCTCCACAAAGGCCCGGGTCATCGCCTGAGTGAGCTGGGCTTTGTGTTGTGGGGTTCGACCCTCGAGCCATTCCACCGTGACGACCGGCATCAGGAACCGACCTCCGCTGCATGAGCGTGTTTTCGAACGACCGAGCGCAGTTCTCCCACCAGAAAAAGCGAACCGGCAATCACCAGCACGTCCTCTGGACTGACGCGATTGATCAGATAGGTGTACGCATCAACAGGTTCCTCAATCACCTCGACGGACTGATGGAAATCCTTCAACTGTTGGGCGAGGGATGATGGATCAGCCGCCCGTGGATGACGGCTGCGGGTACAGGTGATCGATGCCATGTGAGGCGCCAGACAGGTCCCGAGCTCTCGGGCTGACTTGTCCAAGGACATCCCAACGAGCAGATGGATCGCGCGGTTGGGCCAGAGTTCTTGAAGGGTCTCACGGAGTGCCTGCAGGGCTTCAGGGTTATGCGCTCCGTCAAGGACAACAAGGGGTCGTCCTTGAACGACCTCAAGCCGACCCGGCCACTGAACGCTGGCCAGCCCCTGTCGAACCGCCCCGTAGGGTACCCCTTCCTCTGCCAGCGTCTCAACGGCCGCGATGGCCAGCGCGGCATTCATCGCCTGATGACGACCGATCAAGGGCAGATGCACGCCCTCATGCTGTCCTCGGAGACTTTGTACCGTCATCTCCAATCCATCCGACCCATGGTGCAGTATCGTGGCATCAATATGGCGACCACCCAGCACCAATCGGCTCGATCCACCCACCGCCTCTTCAAGCGTCTGGAGCACGTCGGGAAGCTGGGGGGCGCTGATCACCGCACCGTGGAGCAGGGGTTTGCCGTCAACGGTTTCTTTTAAGACGATACCCACCTTTTCCCTCGCAATCGCCGTGAGCTCATGGCCCAGTACATCGAGGTGATCGAATCCGATCGGTCCGATCACGCTCACATCTTGCTCCACGACGTTCGTCGCATCACATCGACCTCCCAACCCCACTTCCAGCACGCCGATGCGAACCCCTTGCCGGGCGAAGTACAGGAAGGCGATTGCTGTCATCACCTCAAAGTAGGTCACCGGCCCATCGGGGTTTGTCTTTGAGATGTCGAGAAGCGGTTGGAGTCGCTCAACAAGGCCAGCGAAAGCTTGCTGGCTGATCCAATCCGCTCCCTCCTCCGCTGATTCCGCGCTGACCCGAATGCGCTCCCGCACATCCGCCAGATGCGGCGAGGTGTACAACCCGACGCGCAATCCTGCGGCGCGAAGGATCGCATAGACCATGGCGCAGATGGAGCCTTTGGCATTGGTGCCCGCCACCAGGATCGACCGGAACGCCCGCTGCGGATGACCGAGTTGCTGACACAGCCAGCGCATCCGATCGAGACGGACCTGCCGCATCGCCTCCGGCTGATGCACCCGCTCATAGTTGGTGAGGGTATTCAGGTAATCGATCGCTTCCTGGTAGTTCATTGAAGCCGGGTTCTTTTCCCTGAACCCATTAAACGTTATTGTCGTTTCTTCCACTCGTCGAACAGCCGCTTCAAATCCCCTTCCGCGGACCGAGTCATGAGGCTGGCGACGAGAATCAGGATCGAAAATTGCCACGAATCCTCCGGCCCCACGACGAGCCCTGTCTGCATATCCTCAGCCTGTTTGAGTCGTTCACCGTAATGTGTGATGGCGTCCTTGAGAGGCCCCTCCCGCAGATCAAGCGAGGAGAATTCATGATGGTATCGCAGTGAGGGAAACCGCACCCCCCGTACCAGCAAAAAATTCAAGACCGCATCATCGCTCACCTGATGCTCCTGCTCGAAGGCAAATCCCTCAAATCGCGCGGAGGGGAGGATCAACGCGGGGCGTTCCACCATGACCTGGCCTTTGCGAACAATCGTGTCACCGACATTCACCGAGGATTCGGCAAGAAAGATGTACGGAACGTTCGTGGCCTCGAACGTCGCCAGGTCCTTGAGGCGGGCACGGATGATCTCGGTCTGCTTCAACGCGTTGTCCCACAATCCTTCGAGGTCCATCAGTGCCGGAAATGCCTCGTACCGGTGAATACCATCGCCATCTCGGCTTGATCGGCGGCGGCGATCACCTCGGGATCCTTCACCGATCCCCCTGGCTGAATGATGGCCTGAACTCCGGCCTGTGCGGCAAGTTCGACGTTGTCCGGGAATGGAAAGAACCCGTCGGACGCGAGGACGGTTCCCTTGGCGCGAGTCCCCGCATGCTGGATCGCCAGTCGCACGGCTCGCACGCGGCTCGGTTGGCCTTGGCCGATGCCAACAGTCATCCGATCCTTTGCCAGGACAATCGCGTTGGATTTCACATGTTTGGCGACGACCCAGGCAAATTGCAGCTCACGCATCTGCTCGTCTGTAGGACGACGTTTCGTCACGACCCGAAGGGAGGAAGCCTCCAGCGTGACGACATCCGGTGTCTGCACCAGCCATCCTCCCAGAATGCTCTTCCACTCCTCGCTTAATGGTGGGTGGATCGGGGAGGAACACTCGACTAATCGGAGGTTCGGCTTGTCGGCAAAGAGGGCTTTCACCTCGTCGGGAATGGAGGGGGCCGCGATGACCTCAAGGAAGGTTTGGCGCATCTGCAGCGCCGTCTCACGATCCAGGGCCCGATTGCTTCCCGCGATCCCGCCAAAGGTGGATTCGGCATCGGCGGCACAGGCCAGCCGATAGGCTTCACTGATCGTGGAGGCCGACGCCACACCACACGGGGAGGCATGCTTGATGATCGCACAGGTGGGCTCTTCAAAATCGTGCAGACACCGTACGGCCGTATCGAGATCCAACAGGTTGTTGTATGACACCTCCTTGCCTTGCAGGACCCGCGCGCCGGCCAATCCACCGAGCCCTTGCGTGAGGGGCACGTACCAGCCGGCTTCCTGATGAGGATTTTCACCGTACCGCAGCGCGAGGTGTTTGCGCGCCTGCAGGGTCAATGGCTCTGAGAGGGTCTTCGAGTCGCTACGGAAGAAGGCAGCAATGGCGGCATCATATCGACTGGTCAGCTCGAAGGCCGCCACGCTCAATCGTCGACGTACCAGCTCTGGAATCGCTCCGTTGCCCTGCCTCAGCGCCTCGAGGACTTCAGGATATTGTGCCACGTGACTCACGACCGCCACATCGAGGAAGTTCTTCGCCGCGGCCCGCAAGAGTGCCACGCCGCCGATGTCGATCTGCTCAAGCGCCTGATCGAGCGAGACACCGGATTGTTGGATCGTCGCTTCGAACGGGTAGAGATTCACCACCACCAGATCAATGAGTCCCCCGGGACCAACCGCGTTCAAATGAGCGGGATCATCTCGTTTCGCCAAGATACCGGCATGAATCCGTGGGTGCAAGGTCTTGACCCGCCCGTCAAGCTGCTCGGAAATGCCCGCAAACTCCTCGAGGCTCGTCACGCGAAGGTTCTGTCGGCTCAGGAACGCGGCGGTTCCTCCAGACGCGACGAGCTCGATACCGAGGGCTGCCAGTCCCTTCGCAAACACCTCGAGTCCTGATTTGTCGTGACAGCTCAACAAGGCGCGCGTGATGGTTGCCATCAGCGTAACTTGAGTTCTCGACGAACGAGGTCGCGAAACCCTCGATGCAGACGATTCGTGTAGGGGCCGGGTTTGCCGGTGCCGATCCGCCGTCCATCCACCCGTGTCACCGCAAGGACTTCCTTCAGTGTACTCGAGAGAAAGAGCTCATCGGCATTGTACACGTCATGGCGGGTGAGTGGAACTTCAACAACCGCCATTCGCAACGCCTGAGCCACGTCGGTTACGGCCTGCCAGGTAATTCCCGCAAGCAACCCCAGCCAGGAGGGCGGCGCAAACAGACACCCCCTCTTGACCATCCCGAGGTTGCTGGCGGTGCTCTCCGTGACCGAACCCATCCCTCCGTCCAGAAAGATCGCTTCATCGGCCTTGCGCAGTTGAGCTTCCATGATGGCCATGACACTGCCGAGGCGCGCAGAGAACTTCGCCTGGGGATCGATTTGGCTGACAGGAAATTTTCGGGTCGGCACAATCGCCACATGGAGACCTCGTTGATACATCAGCTTCGACGGGGATTGCGCGGGTTGAACCACGAGACTGGATGAGGCGACTCGATCGGCAGTTGGGATCATGGCCACGCGCACCACCGCTTCACGAAGACCGGAGCGACGCAGCGCATGCACGAGCTGTTGTCTGAGCCGGTGCGGTTCGAGTGGAAGGCGGATTCCCACGTAGTGAGCGGATGCGTACAATCGGTCAAGATGCGCGTGCAGGCGAAAGATCTTGCCGTGGTAGGCGCGCATGGTCTCAAAGCATCCTGAGGCACTGACGAGCTCAGGAAGCCTCCACTGAGGAGGGTCAACGAATCGTGACGTCATTGGAGATACCGGCACCGGTCATCTGGAGGGCACTCACCAGGGCCGCGGCTTTCGAGAGCGTCTCGTGATATTCCCGCTCAGGGATGGAATCTGCCACGATGCCCGCCCCAACATGGAACGAGACCTGGGCTGATTGCAAGACCATCGTCCGAATCAAGAGGTTCAGATCCATCGACCCGTCAAACCCCAGGTAGCCGCACGAGCCGGTGTAGAATCCCCGCGCCGTCGGTTCCAGCTCGTGAATGATCTCCATGCACCGCACCTTGGGACAACCGGTGATGGTCCCTCCTGGAAACATGGCCCGGATGACGTCCACCAAGTCAACCCCATGACGCAAGCGCCCTCGAACGTTGGAGACAATGTGCATGACGTGTGAGTACTCCTCGATCGTCATTAATTCCTCGACGTGAACCGAGCCGTATCGACACACCCGTCCCACGTCATTGCGCTCCAGGTCGACCAGCATGATGTGCTCGGCGCGTTCCTTGTCGCTCAATAAGAGCTCGATGCTGTTGAGGAGATCTTCTTGGGCCGTGTGTCCGCGTGGGCGAGTGCCCGCGATGGGTCGGGTCTCGATGTCCTCGCCACACACACGAACCAGCCGCTCGGGAGAGCAACTGACAATCGCGAACTCCGCGCACTGGATGAAACAGGCAAAGGGTGAAGGGTTGACCCCTCGTAAGGCGCGATACAGCGCCCAGGGACTTCCTGACCATGAGGCGCTGAAGGCGTGAGCGAGATTGGCTTGAAAGATCTCCCCTGCGGCAATGGAGGCTTTGGCTTGGTGGACCATCGTCTCGAACTGCTGCTGCGAGACCATCGGTTCGATCGTGGCCTCGATACGCGGCGGGGGAACGGCCGCCCGGCAGTCGCCGAACTCGACCCTTCGACTAGGCTCAGGGTCGAGTCCTGAGCGCCGTCGAATGGACTCGATGCAGTCGAGCAGATGACAGACCTCTTCGAGACGTGCCTGAGCGTCTGAGGCCGCCTGATCCGATCGAGACTCCGGATCGATCACGCTGATGACCCAATGACGATCGGTTTCATGATCCGCGACGATCATCAATCGCATTCCCCACAGCAACAGTTCCGGCATGTGGAGGGGGGAAGCTTTCGGCTCCGGCAACCGCTCAATCCAGCGACTCAATTCATACCCGAACGCGCCCACCAGACCAGGTCGAATCGGTGGGGTATCCTCCTCCGTTCCCCCAACCCGGTAGGCGGCCATCACCCTGCGCAGGGCTACGAGGGGATGTTCGCAGCGTGTGACCGAGGTCTGACTGGTGCTCACGGTTACCCGTCCGGCCTCAGCGCGCAGCGTCAACCACGGATCCCACCCCACCACCGAATACCGTCCCGTCAGAGGGTGATGGCGAGCGCTATCCAGCCACACGACCGGCTGCTGGGTGGGGAGGAGAGCCTCGACCAGACGGGACAGCTCAACCGTCCCGTCGCGAACATGGTAGAAAAACGCTGGGGTCCCTGGAGAGAAGCGAAGCGGTCGCGCTGACATGGAAACACCGTATTGTAACACAGGATGAGGCGCTGATCGACGCTGATCTACACGCGGAGAAGGAGGAGCTTGATCTTCAGCAGGCGGACGTGTTCGTTAAGGGCGTGAATTTCTCGATCAAGGCGCTGCGCTTCTTGGAGGAGGTCGTTGAGCTCTCGCTCAACGCTCACCTGATCCTCCGCCGCGCCGTCCTTGAGGGCTTTCTTGAGACGGCTGATGGAACGACCCAAGCTGGAGCGGTGAACCCGCTTCGCCTGTCGTTCATCATTCGCCATGGACAGGGTAAGGTGGAGACGATCCACATCCGGTTTGAGCAACGCCTTGCTCTTCTGAACCTTCTGCTCGACCTGCACCCTGGCGTCCTTGACTTCCTTGCGCAGTTGGGCAATCTTCTGGTCGACTTGCGTGCGCTTCAGGTCGAATTCCCGCTCCAGCAGCGCGATACGGTTGGCTTGCTCATCCCGTTTCTGCAGTACCTCGGAAAAGGTCGGGTCGATCTTCAGCGTCTCCTCTCGGAGTTTCTGAGGATTGGCGGGCGGCCCACATCCTACTCCGCTGATCAGCAGCACCCCGAGGATCCAAGTCCACGACATGTCACGCATCGGCATACGCAATGAACCCCGCCCCACGGGTATTCACGTCAGGCGGGGTCAATGAACGCGTCTCAATCCGCGAGCACGTAGGATGGTTCAAAGACCGGCGCGCGCTCTCGGTCGCCAGCCACCGGCTCTTCTTTGTAGGTGTAGAGCTTGCCGGCGTAATTCCGCAGGATCAGCGTCCCATCCTTGTACGACACCACGTAGTTCGGCATCAAGGGGATCTTTCCGCCCCCGCCCGGAGCGTCCACCACGAAGGTCGGCACCGCATAACCCGTGGTATAGCCTCGCAGTTTCTCAATGATCTGCACCCCCACGGAGACCGGCGTGCGGAAGTGCGAGGTCCCCTTGACTGGGTCGCACTGGTAGATGTAGTAAGGCCGCACACGGATCTTCAGCAGCTCATGCAAGAGCTTCTTGATGATCGCGGGTCGATCGTTGATCCCCTTCATGAGCACCGTCTGCGAACCCAGCGGAACCCCGCTGTCGGCGAGCATCCCACAGGCTTTCTTCACCGCCGGGGTGATTTCTTTGGGGTGATTGAAGTGGAGACTCATCCAGATCGGCTTGTGCTTCCTCAGTACGCTGCACAGCGATTCCGTCACCCGGTACGGCAGTGTGACGGGATTGCGCGTGCCGATGCGGATGAACTCCACGTGTGGAATGGCCCGCAATTTCGTCAGGATCTCATCGAGCCGTTCATCCGACAGGGTCAGGGGGTCTCCCCCGGAGATCAGCACGTCACGAATCTTGCGATGCGCCCGGATGTAGTCCAAGGCCGCATCGATGTTGGCGCCTCGGCTGAATCCGGCGCTGGTTCCGACGACGCGGCTGCGCGTGCAGAATCGACAGTACATCGAACAGATCTCCACCACCAGCAGCAGCACGCGGTCCGGATACCGATGCACCAATCCCGGCACCGGCATGTGGCTGTCTTCTGCCAACGGGTCGATGAGATCGTTGGGACTCAGATGATACTCATCTTCCGTCGGAACGGCCTGACGACGGATCGGACACGTGGGGTCATCCGGATCCATCAAGGCCGCCCAATAGGGCGGGATGCCCATAATGAAACGGCCGGACTTTCTCGTCACCGCCGCTTCTTCAGAGCGGGTCAATCGGATCACGTGGCGTAACTGCTCCACGGTCGTGATGCGGTTGCGCATGTGCCAGCCGTAGGTTTCCCATTCTTCCAGCGGCACATCTTTCCACAAGGGAATGCGCTGATAGGATTCCACGCCCACGATCACTCCTCCTGCTGGCCCACACCCAAGGAACCATCCAACGGCTCTTGAGTCTGAGCGCGCTGCTGTCGCGTCAAGGCCAGGTCAACCAACCGGTTGATCAAGGCGTCATAAGAAATCCCCGCCGCATTCGTCATGATGGGAAAGTTGCTTTCGAGTGGATCGAGACCCGGCAAGGGGTTGATCTCGAGCACAAACGGCACCCCATCAGGCCGCACGCGGATATCGGTGCGAGAGACATCACGACACCCCAGCGCGTGGTGGGCTCGCAAGGCCACCTGGTGCACCCGCGCGGTCAGCTCCGGTGAGAATCTCGCGGGACACAGGAATCGGGGATTGAGTCCTAACGCCTCGTTGCCCTGGTACTCCTTCATCCGCCACGAATAGAAAAATTCTCCTGAGCGCTGGCACGTCGAGAAATCGATTTCGAGGATGGGCAAGATCTCCGGGGCCTCGTTCCCCAACACCCCCACAGTCA
Source organism: uncultured Planctomycetales bacterium (assembly GCA_964624155.1). Classification (GTDB taxonomy): domain Bacteria; phylum Omnitrophota; class Gorgyraeia; order Aquiviventales; family Aquiviventaceae; genus CAZUWM01. The sequence goes on along the minus strand of CAZUWM010000020.1, from coordinate 7,193 downwards.
CCTCGGTCCCCTCGATGAAGTCTTCCACCAACGCTTCCTGACGGTACTGGTCATGGATGCGACGGATTTGCTGCCGCAGCGACGTCTGATCAGACACCACGCTCTCACGCAGAATCCCTTTGGCAGACCCTTCGGAATTCGGTTTGACGATGAGGGGAAATCGAAGACGCGGATCGAGGGGAGCCGTCGCCGTCGCAAACAGCTGCCAGGCGGGGGTCGGGACCCCTTCGTAGGTGAGGACTTGCTTGGTTTTGGCTTTGTCCAGGGCCAGGGCCAGCGTCAAGCTGCTGGACCCTGTGAAGGGAATCCCGAGCGACTCGAGGATCGCGGGCACCTGGGATTCGCGGTGGGCGCCATGCGTGCCTTCCGCGATGTTGAAGACCAGATCGACCTCATGGGTGAGGAACCATTTCGGGAGGTCTTCGTTGGCTTCGACGAGATGAACCTCGTGGCCACCGGCGCGCAGCGCGTTGGCAATCGCGTCGATGGTTTTGGGGGAGTCGAATTCCGAGCAAAAATCAACCGGCAGGGACTCGGACGCCTGCCACGGACGTTTGAGATTGTATGTCAGCGCGACCGTATGGCCGATGGGAGCGACGCCTCCTGTTTCGACTTCATCCCACGCCCTGCTACCGCTGCCTTTGGCAGCGAGCTGGCGCAGCCAGCGTTCGCCACCGGCGATGTAGCAGGGCGTGGGATCAGGTGATAGCGCACCAACGCAGCATCCAGAATGTGGGTGATGATGGTATCGTACGCCAGCCCGCGGGATTTGGCGACGTACATGAACACGTCTTCGGTGGAGAGCGATGGCAGAGGGTTGATCTCCAGCACGTAGGGACGGTTGGAGCGGTCGACACGGAAGTCGACCCGCCCAAAGTCGCGGCACTCAACGGCTTTGTAGGTCCGCAGGGCGAGCTGTTGCAACTGATCCCGCAGGGGCTCCGGAATCGACGCCGGACACACATAGTCCGACCCGTTGCGCAGGTAGGCGAAGGTGAAGAACTTCCGTCCCAGGTCGGTGATCCCATCGAGCCGGATCTGCACAACTGGCTGGACTTCCGGGGGGTCGTTGCCGATGATCCCGACGGTGAATTCCTGGCCCTCGATGAACTCTTCGACGAGCACCGACTCATGGTAGGTCTCGATGAGCCACTGCACCTGCCGTCGGAGCTCCTCGGTACTGTTGACGAGCGAACGGTCGTTCAACCCCTTGCTGGACCCCTCGTAGCGCAGCTTCGCGATGAGGGGATAGGTCAGGTCGACTTGCCAGGCTTCTTCCGCATCCGTCAACTCCACGAACCTCGGCGTGGGAATGCCCTCGGCGATGAGGACTTTTTTCGTCAAGGTCTTGTCAAGCGTCAGGCCCAGACACAGCCCATCGGCTCCCACGAACGGGATGCGGAGCATCTCGAGGATGATCGGCACCTGGGACTCGCGGTTGCGCCCTTCGTAGCCTTCCGCGATGTTGAAGACGATGTCGACGTTGAGCCGATCATGCCGCTCCAACAACGTCCGGGCGTTGCCGAGCCGCACGACGGTGTGGCCGCCGGCGGCGATGGCCTGCTCAATCACGCCGATGGTATCCTCGTGATCGAACTCGGCGTTCGCATCCGGTGGATCGCCCGGTTGAAACACGTACTCGCTCTTGACGTTGTAGGTGAGTCCCACGCGCAATCCCATCAGTTCCAAAAAACAAAAAGGGACTCCGACTCTCCGAGTCCCCTGGCCACGATCTTGAGTTGTCTCAACGGTGACGCGACGGTCCTCACGATACTCGACGCGACCCACCGCAGGTCACGCCAGCGCGTAAGGACCGAATCCACATCACAGGTGTCTGCATGGTCACTCACTTTCGTACCACACCCCATTCATGTTGTCAAGTCAGTCATCCATTGATTACAATGATCCATCATGGGAACACTCGTGTTGATTCGCCACGGACAATCGCAGTGGAATCTCGAAAACCGCTTCACCGGATGGATCGATGTCCCGCTCACCGACGCGGGACGCGAGGAAGCCCGTCGAGGCGCCCGGTTGATTCGGCATCTGCGATTCGACCGCGCCTTCACCTCGAAACTCCAACGCGCGCAAGAAACCTTGCGTCTCGCATTGGAGACCATCGGGCAGCCGGATGTGCCCATCGAAGCGGACGCGGCCTTGAACGAACGACATTACGGAGCGCTGCAAGGATTGAACAAGGCGGAAACCGCGAAGCAATTCGGGGATGAACAGGTCAAACTCTGGCGGCGCAGCTATGACATCGCTCCACCTGAGGGTGAGAGCTTGAAAGATACCGCCGCCCGCGCGCTGCCCTACTTCCGGAGCAAGATTGTGCCGCTGGTCAGGCAAGGTCAAACCATTCTGGTCGTCGCCCACGGCAACAGCCTGCGCTCGATCGTGATGGAACTCGACCGCCTCACGAAAGAGCAGCTCCTTGAACTCAGCCTTGCCACCGGAGCCCCAATCATCTACCAGATCGACGTCCACGGCCGCATCCTGAAGAAGACGGTCCATGCCCTTCCTGATGAAATCGCTCCCGAAGATTAGCGTTGAGCGTACAGCACACGCTGAACGCTGGTTGTTCGCCGGAGGTTCCGCACGTACTGATACAGGTACTGCTGCGCGTAGCCGGCGTACGTTCCGAAGTGCCGCGCGGCGAAGTCGTGGATGCGCGTTGGCGTCATTTTCTGACGACGGAAATAGTAGCGCATCGCCCGCTCCATCCACAGATCGATCGGAAACGCCTCGTACTGCTCTAAGCCGAAGAGCGCCACGCAATCCGCCACCTTATCCCCGACCCCCTCGCACTGCATGAGCGCGGTCTTGGCGGCAGGGTAATTCACCCGCCGTAACGACTCCAAGGGCAGTTCGCCCTCCGCGATCATCCGCGCGGTCGCCTTCAGATACGCCGCCCGAAAGCCAAGTCCCAGCTCGCGCAACTCGTCCTCCGATGAAGCAGCGATCGCCTCGGGCGTCGGAAAGGTGTAGCCGGAGAACCCGTTGAAGCCGACCGCCGTGCCGTAGGCGCGCGCGAGCCGCTCAATCATGCCCTGGATGCGCGTGATGTTGTTGTACGAGGAGCAAATGAACGAGAGCAGACACTCCCAGGGATCCTGCCGCAAGATGCGCAACCCGCGATGTCGTCCGATCGCCTCATGGAGTTGCGCATCGGTATCAATCGAGGAGAGAATCGAGGCAAGATCGAGATCCAGCGCGAAGTAACGGCTCACCTGCTCCGGAGTCAGGGTCGGATCAAGCGATTCGACCGTCAAGGCAGCGCCTTCCTGACGGATCTTGACGGTGGACCCATCGATCCAGCCGTAGTAGCCCCCGGCGGAAAGCTTTCGCCAGCGGAAGGTCTGACCGCACTCGAGCGTGTCGGCCAGCGAAAAATCTGAGGCGGGAAGTTGAAAGGCCATTACACTTTGGGGAGAGTAATGCCTTTCTGACCCTGGTACTTGCCCTTGCGGTCCGCGTAGGAAATCTCCGGCAGCGAGCCGGCTTCGAAGAAGAGCACCTGGGCGATGCCTTCGAAGGAGTAGATGCGCGCCGGCAAGGGGGTCGTGTTGGAAATCTCAATCGTCAGATACCCCTCCCAGCATGGCTCCAGCGGCGTAATGTTGACGACGATGCCGCAGCGCGCATAACTGGACTTGCCCAAGCAGATCCCGAGGACGGAACGTGGCATCCGAAAATACTCGACCGACCGCGCCAACGTGAAGGAATTGGGAGGAATGACGCAGATCGGTCCTTTGAAATCCACAAAGGAGTCTTGGCTAAATTGCTTGGGGTCGACGACAGCCTGCCGGACGTTGGTGAAGATCTTGTACTCATCCGTCACGCGGATGTCGTAGCCCATCGAGGAAAGCCCGTAGGAAATCACGCCATCGCGCTTGAGAGACTCTTCAAACGGCTCGAGCATCTGGTACTTCGTCGCGTACTCGCGAATTTCCCAATCGACGAGCAGGCGGCCGGTGGATTTACCCGCCCCCGCACGCTGGGTCGGGCTGGAGACTGGCTTCATGGCTCGCTCAACCTTCGTCTGCGTCGGCATCAGCGCACGGCCTTCTGTTCCGTTGAGAGGGTGAGATAAATCCGGTTGACGGCGCCGCGCACCGCAATCAGTGGAAGCGTTCTTCCCCGTCGGCGCAAGACCTTGAGGTGGGGATTCGCTTCATGGCGCACCCAACTGACCGGCCGCTCCTTGACGTGCTTCAGCCCGTCCTTCCCCCAATGGGCCATGACGAACCGCTTGCACTTCTTGGACAGCTCAGCATTCAGCGTCGTCGCCATCTTCCATCCCCTTGTTTCTCACTGACCAATTCCTGCGCTTACGAACAGCCGGACGTGCTGCCACAATTCAGACACTTATAGCAGTTGCCGTTGCGGACCATGAGCGAACCACAGTCGGAGCAAGCGGGCGCGTCAGCCTGGGCGACGAAGGTCTGCTGTTCCTGTCGCTCCATCGGGTTGGAGATGGCGCTGGCAGAGGTCCCGTTGGTCGCTGGCTTTGCTCCAGGCGCTTCGATCACTTTGAACTCCTGCGCCTCCTCTTTCGGCAGGAACTTCAGCGCCATCCACCGGAAGATGTAATCCACGACGGACTTCGCAAAGCGAATGTCCTTGTTGTTCGTCACCCCGGAGGGCTCAAAGCGCACGTGGCTGAACTTGTTGACGAGGACTTTCAAGGGCACCCCGTATTGCAGGGAGAGCGAGACCATCGTTGCAAAGCTATCCATCAAACCTGAGAGGGTCGAGCCTTCCTTCGACATCGTGATGAAAATCTCACCCGGTGTCCCATCCTCGAACAACCCGACCGTGAAATACCCTTCGTGGCCTCCGACGGAGAATTTGTGCGTGATGGCCTGACGCTCATCCGCGAGGCGCCGTCGGTATGGCGTGCCGGCTGGCGCGGCCTTCCCCTTGCCATCGCCTTTGGCGGTCGAGAGCGGCTGCACCCATTTCGAGCCGTCGCGGTAGATCGCCACCGCCTTCAAGCCGAGCCGCCAGGCTTCGGTGTACGCCTGCATGATGTCGTCAACCGTCGCCTCAGTCGGCATATTAATCGTTTTTGAAATCGCCCCGCTGATGAACGGCTGCACCGCCCCCATCATTTTGACGTGGCCCATGTAGTGGATCGTGCGCGTGCCGTGCATCGGCTTGAAGGCGCAGTCGAAGACCGGCAGATGCTCCAACTTCAAACCGGGGGCGCCTTCGATCGTCTCTTTCTCATCGAGGGATTTCAGGATGGCCTCAAGCTCGTCCTGCGCATAACCGAGTCGCTTCAACGCTTTCGGGACGGTTTGATTGACGATCTTCAGCATCCCCCCGCCGACCAGCCGCTTGTATTTGATGAGCGCGATATCCGGCTCAATCCCCGTCGTGTCGCAGTCGAGCATAAACGCAATAGTGCCGGTCGGCGCGATCACCGTGACTTGTGAGTTGCGCACGCCGTGCCGCTCCGCATGCCGAATGGATTCATCCCACGCGCGCGTGGCCGCCTGCAACAACTCCTGCGGCACGAGGCGCGCATCGATCTGATCCACCTGCGCGCGGTGCTTGCGCAGCACGCGGATCTGCGGCTCGCGATTCAGCGCAAAGCCCGCGTAGGGCCCCATCTCGTGGGCGATCTCGCCGGAGACCTCGTAGGCGTGGCCGCACATGAGCGCGGTCAGCGTTCCGGCCCACGCGCGTCCCTCGTCGGAGTCGTACGCGATCCCCAACGACATCAGCAAGGCGCCGAGGTTGGCGTACCCAAGACCGAGCTGCCGGTAGTCATGAGCCGTCTGCTCGATCTTCGCCGTCGGATAGGACGAGTTGCCCACGATGATCTCCTGCGCCGTGATCATGATGCGCACGGCATACTTGAACGGTTCGATCAGGAAGTTCCCTTGATCGTCGAGGAATTTCAGGAGGTTGATGCTCGAGAGATTGCACGCGCTGTTGTCTAAGTGTACGTACTCACTACACGGGTTGCTGGCGTTGATCCGACCGGTGTTGGGACACGTGTGCCAATCATTCGTCGTCGTGTCGAACTGCATCCCTGGATCGCCGCAGTGCCAGGTCGCCTCGGCGATGAGCCGCAAGAGGTCACGCGCCTTGACGCGCTCCATCACCTCGCCGGTGGTCACGGCCTTGAGCTCCCACTCCTCATCATTGAGCGCCCGCTTCATGAATTCGTCGGTGGCGCGCACCGAGTTGTTCGCGTTCTGGAAGAACACGGAGCCGTAGGCCTCACCGTCGATCGAGCTGTCGTAGCCGAGGTCCACGAGCTTGTGCGCCTTCTCCTCCTCCTTCCACTTGCAGAGGATGAACTGTTTGACGTCGGGATGATCCGCGTTGAGCACCACCATTTTTGCCGCTCTGCGGGTTTTTCCTCCGGACTTAATCACGCCCGCCGACGCATCCGCCGCCTTCATGAACGAGACCGGCCCTGAGGCCGTGCCACCCCCGGCCAATCGTTCACGAGCGGAACGAATCGGGGAGACGTTGAGACCCGCACCGGAACCGTACTTGAAGATCATGCCTTCGTTGCGGTACCACTCGAGGATGGAATCCATCGTGTCTTCAACGGAGAGGATGAAGCACGCTGAGGACTGAGGACGAGGTTCAATTCCAATATTAAACCAGACGGGCGAGTTAAACGCCGTGTATTGATGGACGAGGAGGTACGACAGTTCCGCGCGGAAGGCTTCGGCGTCATCGGGGGCGGCGAAGTAGCCGTCTTTGATCCCCCAGTCCGTGATCGTGTTGGCGACACGGCTCACTAACTGTTTGACGCTGCGCTCACGCTGCGGGGTGCCGAGGGGGCCGCGAAAATATTTTGAGACGACGACGTTGGTGGCGAGCTGCGACCAAAAACTGGGAACCTCCACGTCCTTCTGCTCGAAGACCACCTCACCCTTCTCATTGGCAATAGTCGCACTGCGCAGCTCCCAGGTGATCTCGTCGAAGGGATGGATGCCGGGGCGGGTCCATCGTCGTGGGATGGTCAGGCCATGCCGTTGTGCGCCGTTGCCTGGCTGCTCAGACGTCGCCACTGCTACCGACGACAACCGATCCCCCGCCTTGATCTGTTCAGCCATTCAGGCCTCCCCCTCTATGAGTATACCACCCTAGATCTTGTTTCCCAATGCCTGCTGATGCACAAGGTATTGTGGTTAGCGAGCCCAAGGCTGTCAAGCAAAAAGTTC
>CAZUWM010000019.1:0-25755 GCA_964624155.1 uncultured Planctomycetales bacterium | reverse complement strand
AAATTCTCAACCGCGCGGAGGGTTTGAATGCCGTAATACGCACTGGAGGGGATTCGTTTCGTCCCGAGAGAATCACGCTCAAGGCGGGTGGCCATTACGCGATATCAGCGTGAATCAGCGTTGTCATCAGCGTCAATCCGCGTCTTAGGCGAACTCCGCGAAGATTTCTTCGAGCCGTGGGGGGCTTGAGGCTTGCGCCGATTTGATGACGTGAGCGATCCCTTCCTCAAACGTCGGCTGCCGGACCTGATAGAACACGCCGAGGTAGGTCTTGTCCGTCTGCAGCGCCAACTCAAACGCCTTCACGCGATTGGCCACGTCGTGGTCTTTGGGCAGCTCCCCCAACCGAGCCGGCATTAGCTTGTAGGTGTTGTAGAATGTGATGCAGGGGCTGATCACATTGATGAAGGCGAACCCCTTGTGCTCCATCGCCTTCGTGAGGAGATCCGTCAACTCCCGAGGTTTTCCCGAATACCCCTGACCGACGAAGGTGGCGCCATAGGCGATGAGCATCGCCAGCGGATTGATCGGCTGCTCGATGTTCCCGTAGGGGGTGGAGCCGGCTTGAAATCCGACGGGCGAGGTGGGCGAGTATTGGCCTTTCGTCAGCCCGTAGGTCGAGTTATCCATGACGAGGTAGGTGAAGCCGGGGTTGCGGCGGGCCGCATGCGGCAGATGCCCGCCGCCGATGGCAAAACCATCCCCGTCGCCGCCGACGCCGATCACATGCAGCGACGGATTCGCGAGCTTCACCCCCAGCGCGACGGGCAGCACGCGCCCGTGGACGCTGTGGAACCCGTACGACTTGATGAAGCCCGGCGTGCGGCCTGAGCAGCCGATGCCAGAGACCACCACGAGATCCTTCGGGTTGATCTTCAGGCCCGCGAGGGAGTTATACACCGACGAGAGGACTCCGAAATCGCCGCACCCCGGGCACCAAATGGGGTGTTCGTCGGTCTTATACTGTTGCGGCGTGATCTCGACGGCGGCTGTGGACATGCTTGGCAACCTCCTCAATTTTGTCGAAAATCTCTTTCGGCGTGAAGGGTAGCCCCACGCACTTGTTTAATTGGATGAAGTCATGCGCAAACCGTTTGCGCAGCAGCGTCGCGAACTGGCCGGTGAAATTCACCTCCGGTATGATGATCGCTTTCGTCCCCTTCATGAAGGCCGTCAATTTCTCCAACGGCTGCGGGTAGAGAATCTTCGGGTGCAGCGCGCCGACGGAATACCCTGTGTCTTGCGCCATCTGCACGGCTTCTCGAATGACACCCTCGGTCGACCCCCACCCGATGATGCCGATCTCCGGGTGCTCCTCCCCGTACATTCTCGTCAGCTCGTTGGCAATCTTCTCCACCGCTTGGAACTTGCCGTAGCGCTTCTGGGTCAGGCGCAAGTGGTTCTCGTGATCGGACGCCGCGGGATACCCCGTCTCAGTGTGCTCGAGTCCTTCTGCGACATACCCGCCCCCCTCCGTCCCCGGGACGGCCATCGGCGAGACATGATCCGGCGTGAAGCGGTAGCGCCGGTAGTCCTTGAGTTCCTCCGCGGTCGGCCGGCGGCGCTCCACCACCGGGACTTTCGACGGGTCGGGCACCGGGACCGTCGCCTTGCGGTGGCCCAGGTACTGGTCCGAGAGCACGATGACCGGCATCTGAAACTGCTCCGCGAGGTTGAACGCCCGCATGATCCCGTAGAAACAGTCCTCGACGCTCGTCAACGCCATGACGATGCGCGGGCAGTTGCCGTGCCCTCCGTAGACGGCGAGGTAGAGGTCGCCCTGCTCGGTCTTCGTCGGCATCCCGGTGGAGGGGCCGACGCGCTGGACATCGACGATGACGGCGGGAAGTTCAGCGACCACGGCCAATCCGATCATCTCGGTCATCAGGGAGTAGCCCGGCCCGGAGGTGGCGGTCATCGCCTTCTTGCCGGCAAACGACGCTCCCAGCACCACCCCGACCGCCGAGATCTCGTCCTCGGTCTGCACGACATACCCGCCGATCTTCGGCAACTCCTTGGCGAGAAATTCCATGATGTCGGTCGCCGGCGTAATCGGATACCCCGCGTAGATGCGGCAGCCCACGGCAATCGCTCCGAGCGCCAGCGAGTCGTTGCCGGAGAGCACCAATTCTTTGGTCTTGCGCGAGCCGCGGCCCACCCGAATGTCATCACGCTTGGGCTGTTGCTTGGCGTAGTCCGCGCCCACCCGCAGCGCCAGGAGGTTCTTCTGCACGATCGCCTCACCCTTTCGACCGAATCGCTCCTTGAGCAGCTCCTCAAACACCTCGAACGGAATGTCAAACAGTTGGCTCAAGACGCCGAGGGCGACGATGTTCTTCGTGAGCTTCACGCCGACCTGTTCCGTCGCCAGCGAGGTCATCGGAATCGCGTACGGAACCACCGAGTCGGTTGTGGACGGTGGGGTGAAACTATCCGAGTCATACACCACCACACCTCGTGCGCGCACATCCTTGATATGTTTCTGGTACGCTTCTTCATTAAACGCGACACACACATCGACCGCGGCCCCTTGAGAGAGCAGCAACGTGTCGGAGGCCCGCACCTGATAGTTCGCATGACCACCTTTGATTTCTGCGGGATAGGTGCGGAAGGTATAGATTTCGAATCCGGCTCTGGCGAGCGTGAGCGTCAGCAGCTCTCCGGTGCTGATGACCCCTTCCCCGCCTTCGCCGCCAATCCGAAACACGTAGTCCGCCATGTTATTTCGACACCACAGATGACACAGATAACTGCTCCACAGATGGCACAGATTTATCTGCGCGCTCTGTGGTGTTGTGTTCTTTCATCTGTGTATCGGTGATTTTGTGGCGTGGCACCGCCCACACCTGGCCATTCACGAAAAACTCCAACGTGTCCTCGGGTAATTTCTCTTCCTTGCTCCGCTGCAGGATCAATGAAGCCGCGAGATCCCTCGACGGCTCGTCCCACGGCCCGACGACGAGCGCGGAAGGCCCGGCAAATCTCGGGCGAATACAAGTATACCCCTCCTGCGCATGACCCTCCAATAGCAGGTTCTCGAGCTCGTTGCGCCCGATGATGATCTTGATCGCCTGGCTGAGGCGAAAATGCCGGCCCAATGTCAGCAGCTCCATGTCCTTCGTGGTCGGACGCTCCTCATGCGCAAAGAGGTCCTTGGCTTTCTTGGCAAAATGCTCGTCCGTGAGCTGGCATCCTCCTGCCGGCGTGGAATATTCCGAGAGGCTCCATTCGCGGGCCATGGTCAACTGCTCGTGACGAGAGCGGCCCGAGAGTCCCAACAGGCGGTGACGATCAACCACCCCCAAGAGCTCCGGCAAGGTTGGTTCGAGCAGCTGTGCGGAGAGGGGCCTCAACAGCAACCCTTCGAGCCCGCTTTCAGCTTCAATGATGTCCAGAGGACGTTGCTTCTGCGACATGGGGCGCTGTCCGAGCACTTCGCCCGTCACGACAAACCCCGCGCCGATCTCCTGCATGTAGCACTTCGCCAAGCGGAACATGTAGATGCGGCAGTCCACGCACGGATTCAGTCCGCTCCCGTAGCCATACTTGGGTTTGCGGATGACATCGAGGTACGCGTCACCGACGTTGAGCACCATGAGGGGAATGCCAAGCTGCTGGGCGACCGCCACGGCTTTTTGCTTATCACAGCAGCCCCAACTCAGGGAGAGGTAGAGGCCGTTGACGTCAATGCCCTGGTCGAGCATCAACTTGGCGGCCAGGGTACTGTCGAGGCCTCCTGAGACAAGCACGACACACTTCTTTTCCATGTAGAAACGCTGACACCACAGAGATCACAGACACCACATAGAATCACAGAAACCGCGTGTGGCTTTTCTCTGTGTCTCTGTGGTGCTTCTGTGGTTCTGTGGTGTCGTGTTATAACGAGACGAGGATATCGTCCCCTTCAACCTTGACAGGAAAGCTCTGAACGGTGATCGACGAATCAAACACGCACGTCCCGTTGGACACGTCGTACTCCCACCCATGCCAGGGACACGTCACCGTCTTGCCGGACAGCGACCCTTCGCCCAACGGTCCGCCCTGATGTTGACAGGTGTTCTCAATTGCGTAGAACGTCCCGTCGCAGTTAAACAGGGCGACTGTTTTTCCGCTCGCCTCAATCACCTTCCCGCTCCCCGCCGGAATCTCACTCACCTTCGCCACCTTTTTCAATTCAGCCATGTTCTTCTCCTCAATCACTTAATCACTCAATCACCTAATCACTCTAGATGAAGTCTTCCATGATCGCCGCCAGATCCGTCCGCTGCAACGGCTGTCTGACCAGCGGGATCCCGCTGCGCAGCGCCGGCTCTTCATCCTCATACGTCGGCCGTTCAACTTTGTAGAACAGCCCGATGGGGATCCGCGCGCCCCACTCAAAGGCTTTTTCCATGGCCAGGCGAAAATCGGAGGTGTCGTGACGCTCGTCTTCCAATTTATAGACCCGCTCACGGAACCACGGGTAGGTGTTGTGCTTGTTGTACGTCACGCACGGCGAGAAGACATCCACCAGGGCGAAGCCTTTGTGTTCGATCGCCCCCTTCATGAGCTGGGCCAAATGCAGGTTTTCTCCGGAGAACCCACGCGCGATATACGTCGCACCGCAGGTTAAGGCGAGGGCGATAGGGTTCAGGGTGAGCTCGAGCGTACCCTCAGGGGTCGACTTGGTGCGGATGCCTTTCTCCGTCGTCGGAGAGGCTTGTCCCGTCGTCAGGCCGTAGATCTGGTTGTCCATGACGATGTAGGTCATATCGACGTTGCGGCGGCAGGTGTGGACGAAGTGCCCGACTCCGATGCCGTAGCCATCCCCATCCCCACCGGTGGCGATCACCGTCAACGCGTGGTTGGCCAATTTGATTCCGCTGGCCACCGGAAGCGACCTGCCGTGCAACCCATGGAATCCATAGGCGTTGAGAAAGCCCGGCAGGTTTGAGGAACACCCAATGCCGGAGACGATGTGGACCTGGTGCGGCGGGATATCGAGCTCCGCCAGAGCCCGTTGCAGCGAATTCAACACCCCGAAATCCCCGCACCCAGGACACCAGTCCGGTTTCACTTTTCCGATGTATTCTTTCACCTGCGCCATCAGTGTTGTCTCGTCGCCTCGGCCCCGATCGCCGGATTCTCAATCGGTGAGAAACCGGGCGGAAGCCCTTCATCGCTGACCACGCTCGCCACCACCGATTCCTTCGGCCTCGTCTTCAGCAGGACGCGCGCCTGATCGACCACCTGCTTGAGCTCGAACGGCTCGCCGTCGAACTTGCGCAGATGGTGCTGAACCGCCACACCGGTCTCCATGCGAATCAGCTTGACGAGTTGGCCGGTATAATTGTTCTCCACCGACATCGTCATCGTGCAACGTTCCAAGAGGCCGCGAATCGCCTCGGCCGGGAAGGGCCAGAGATAGTTCAGGCAGAGGACGTTCACGTGAAAGCCTTCCTTCGTGAGCACGTCCATCGCTTCCAACATGACCTGGTAGGTGGAACCCCAGCCGACGAGTGTGAGATCGGCATTGGCCGGCCCGTCAAGTTGCGTCTTCGGAAATTCTTTGAGGATGTGCGCGATCTTGCGCATGCGCTTGTCCATCATCTTGGCGCGCATGGGCGGGTTGGTGAACACATCGCTGATGACGACGCCGTCTTCGTCGTGCTCGTCGGTCGCCGTGGTATAGACGGTCCCCGCCGTTCCCGGTAGCGCGCGGGGCGAGACCCCGCTGGGGGTGTCCAGGAAGCGTCGGTAGGACGCGCCGTTTGCTTGCGTGATGATCTCGCCGCGTTCGATCGGAATATGATTGACGTCCACTCCGTCAAAGGTTTCCAGCCGTTCGGCGAGATAGAGATCAGTCGCGATCATCACGGGACATTGATACGTTTCGGCGAGATTAAACGCGTGAATGGTCATGTCGTAACACTCTTGGAGGGTCCGCGGCGCGAGGATGACTTTCGGAAACTCGCCTTGCGAGGCGCCCAGCAGTTGGAACAGATCACCCTGCTCGCTCTTCGTCGGCAAGCCGGTCGAGGGTCCACCGCGCTGCGCCTCGACGATGACGACGGGCGTTTCAGTCATGCCGGCTTCCCCGATCGCCTCGGTCATCAGGGCGAAGCCTCCACCGGAGGTGCCCGTCATCGCGCGGACGCCCACATGCCCCGCCCCCACGGCCATGTTCATCGAGGCAATCTCATCTTCACACTGCTTGACGAGCAGGCCGGTCTTCGCCGCGTAGTTGACGAGCCAGTGCAGCAGTGACGAGGCGGGGGTCATGGGATACGCGGAATAAAACCGGCAGCCGGCCGCCAGCGCCCCGAAGCCGATCATGGGGTTGCCACCGGCGAGCGGGCGTCGCTTGCCGTCACCCGAGCCGATCCGAATGCCGCCCAGTTGGAAGTGCGTCTTGGAAAATTCCATCCCTTTATCAAAGGCCTGGAAATTGATCTGAATGACGGCGTCGCCCTTCTTCATGAACCGTTCTTTGATGAGTTCTCGGATCGCCTCAGGATCCAATCCGAGGACCTGCATCAAGGCACCCATCAGAGCGGTGTTCTGCATCTGTTGATTGCCGACGAGCTCCATGACGGGCAGGCCGATCAGTTGCACGTCCTTCTTGAGCCCGTTCGACTCTGCTTTAAATTTATCCGTGTTGTAAAAGATCGCCCCGCCCTCCATCACCCGTTTGGCGTAGCGGGTAAAGGTGTCTTGATTCAGGGCCACGAGATAGTCGAGCTCATCACCCTGGGTGTAGACCTTATGCGTGCCGATGCGGATGTGCATGCAGACGTGCCCGCCGCGGATGACCGACTGGTAGCTGTTGTACGCAAAGACATGATAGCCGGAGCGAGAACAGGCTTTGGCAAATGATTCGCCGGCTGAGGCGATTCCATCCCCTGCCGCCCCGCCGATCCAGACTGTCAACTCGGTGTGCATCTGCGCCATGATGATCTCCGTTTAGAGGACCGCCGCGACTTTGGCGACCGACGGCCGGCTGACGGCCTGCATCATTTTCGTGATCTTGCCGGCCATCTCCACGGCCTCGCCAAATCGCCGCTGCCACATATTCCGACCGAAAATGAAGCCGCTGGCCCCCGCCTCCAACGCGACGCGCACGTCGTCCAACAACTGCTCGTCGCTGCGCTTGGAGCCTCCGGACATGATGACCAGCGTCCGTCCCGCCGAGGCCACGATATGCTCCAACATCTCCTTGTCGGACAGCTTCACGTCGCGATACTCTTTTGGATAGAGCGCGCGCTTTTCCTCATTCACCTTGGGGTAGTTCACTTTGACGATGTCCGCCCCCAGCTCCTGCGCGACCCGTGCCGCATAGTCGATCGCATAGAAGCTGTCGCGCCCGCCTTTCTGCTCCATGAATGTGCCGCGAGGATACGCCCACATGATCACCGGCATCCCGGCGCGCTCCGCTTCTCGGCGGACCTTCCCGAATTGAATGAAATCCTCATCCTGTCGAGGAGACCCCACATAACAAGTATATCCCACCGCGTCCGCCCCGACGCGCACGGCATCCTCCACCGTCGCGTGGCACGGCGAGAAGGCGTCGTCATCCGGCGGCACCTCGGTCTTCCCGTTGATCTTCAGGATCAGCGGGACCTTGCCGGCAAAGGTCTTGAGATATTTCTCGGCCAGCCCGATTTGAAACGCAATCGCCGAGAACCCGCCTTCCAGCGCCAGGCGCAATTCAAACTCCGGATTGAGGCTCTCCGGATTCGCAAAGAAATCCCTCGGCCCATGCTCCAACCCCTGGTCGATGGGCAACACGAGCATCCGCCCGTTGCCCGGCCCATACTTGAACAACAGCCGGTACAACCGGGTCCGCTTGCCGATCGGAAGATCCAAATCTTCAAACGTCACAGCTCGTTTCGACATGAGAATGGCTCACTCCTGAAACGTGATCCCCGCTTCCTTCAAGAACTTCCGATCCTCCTCGGTGAGTTCGAAGCGGAACTCCCCTCCGGCGGGCTTGCCGCCGATGATCGGCACCACGTAGATCGCCAACTGCACCTGTTCTTTCCGCAAGAGGTCACGCAAGTCCTGAAACTCGGGAGCCCTGGCCACGACCTTTCGGATCGTCTTGTTCAACCGTTTCAGATGCTTGACCAAGCGCCGTTGCAGATCCATTGGCCTCCGGCCCTCCTGTGGTCTATGCCTCGACTGCCGTGGTCGCCGGCGTCGTCAGCTGTGCCGTCTGGGTAATCCGCATCGAACAGAATTTCGGGCCGCACATCGAACAGAACTTCGCGTCCTTGTAAAATCCGTCGGGCAAGGTCTCGTCGTGCATCCGACGGGACGTCTCCGGATCGAGCGACAACGCAAACTGCTGCTCCCAATCAAAGGTGAAGCGCGCCCGCGAGAGGGCATCATCGCGGCCTCTCGCCCCCCGCCGTCCTCGCGCCACATCCGCCGCGTGAGCCGCGATCTTGTAGGCGATGACGCCGTTGCGCACATCCTCCTCGCTGGGCAATCCGAGGTGTTCCTTCGGGGTCACGTAGCACAAGAGACTCGAGCCGTACCACCCGACCATCGCCGCCCCAATGGCTGAGGTGATATGGTCGTAGCCGGGTGCCACGTCGGTGACGAGTGGGCCTAACGTATAGAACGGCGCCTCATGACAGTAGCGCTGTTGTAGCGCGACGTTCATCTCGAGCTGGTCCATCGGCACATGCCCTGGCCCTTCAATCATCACCTGCACATCCGCGCCCCAAGCGCGCTGCGTCAATTCGCCGAGGGTCTTCAGCTCCGCCAACTGCGCTTCATCCGACGCGTCCGCCAAGCAGCCGGGCCGCAGGCTGTCGCCCAGGCTGTAGCTCACGTCGTAGGCGCGAAAGATCTCGCTGATCTCGTCGAAATGGGTGTACAGCGGGTTCTGCTCGTTGTGCGCGACCATCCACTGCGCGAGGATGCTGCCTCCTCGACTGACGACGCCGGTCACCCGATTTCTGACCAACGGGAGGTACTCCCGCAGCACGCCGGCGTGAATCGTCATATAATCGACACCCTGCTTCGCCTGCTCTTCGATGACTTGGAGGATGATCTCTGGTGTCAGGTCCTCCACACGGCGCACCCGAGCCACCGCTTCATAGATCGGCACGGTCCCAACCGGCACCGGGCTGGCGTTGATGATCGCCTGACGGATCTCCGGAATACTGCCGCCCGTTGAGAGATCCATCACTGTATCGGCGCCATAGTGCACCGCCATGTGCAGTTTCTTGAGCTCCTCGTCGATGTTGGAGGCAACCGCTGAGTTGCCGATGTTCGCGTTAATCTTGACATTCGCGACCGTCCCGATCCCCATTGGATCGAGGCTAACCGCCAGGTGCTGGATGTTGGCCGGGATGATGAACCGCCCGCGGGCCACCTCGCCGCGGATGAGCTCCGGTTCCAGCCCCTCCCGCTCGGCGACCCGCTTCATCGCCTCGGTCACCACGCCACCTCGGGCAAAGGCGAGCTGGGTGATGGATTGTTCGTGCCCGTTCGCCGACATCGTGACTTTATTTTAGCACAAGCTGCATGCCTGTGCTACCCTCCGGTAGATAGTTCCTCGACCTGCCGGGCAATCCACTGGGAGAGTTTGGGGTGAGGAAGAAGGGCTTGGCCGTCATAGGCATAGGAAAGGCCTGAGAGCAGTTTGGGGATCTTCTGCTCCACCCCCCCTGAGGCGATCAACAGCGGCACGACCAGGACCTGGCTCTTCTCGCTCGCCTTGCGGACGGCTTCGCGAAGCTTCCGGCTCGCTTCCTCTTTAATCGCCTCCGGCGCGTCATCCCTCATCAAGGCACTGAGGACGTTCTTGAACGCACCCTCAGCCTTGACCACTTCACTGATGCGCCCCATCACCTCCAACCACTGGGTCGCGTCCTCGTCCGAGACGGGTCCATGCGCTACCATCACCAGTGTCTCCTCCGACGGCTTGCGGCTCAAGCGACGCGCGCGCTCCAGCACAATGTCACTCACGAGCGGATCGTCATCCAACGCCTTGCCCATCACCACCGGCACCTTGAGGCGCAACGGCTCAACGTCCTTCCACTCCGCTTGCGAGCGCAACCGAAACAGGTATTCAAATTGCCGAAAGACCTCGGAATGCGAGGAAGCCAACAAGGGAATGACAAGGAGACGGTCAATGCCCTTGCGTTGCAGGCGATTGACCGCGTCTTGGAACGACCGCGTCTCTTCATCGTGCATCCCCATCCCGAAGGCGACTTGCACCGGCACGTCCAAGCGGGCTGCCATCACGGCTTTGCGCACGAGCCCGTTCCATCGGTTGTTCCCCCCATGCGCGACGACGAGCACACCGACACGCTCAGGCTCTTGCTTGGCCCAGCACAGATCACAGATAGCACAGAGAACACAGATGAGAGAACACAACACCACAGATACCACAGAGAATTTCTGTGAGTATCTGTGCCATCTGTGGAGTATCTGTGTCATCTGTGGTGACAAATCAGTGGGGGCGGATCAGGGTGAGGAATTCGGCGCGGGTTTTCTCGCTGGTGCGAAAGACCCCGAGCATCGCGCTGGTCACCGCGGTGGTGTTCTGCTTCTGCACCCCGCGCATCATCATGCACAGATGATAGGCCTCCATCACGCAGGCCACCCCGCGGGGCTTGAGGTGTTCATTGATCGCCTCGGCGATTTGTGTCGTCAGGCGCTCCTGCACCTGCAGCCGACGGGAAAACACATCCACCAACCGAGGGATTTTGCTGAGACCCACGATCTCCTGATCCGGCATGTAGGCGATGTGGCACTTCCCAAAAAATGGAAGCATGTGATGCTCGCACAAAGAAAAAAAGTCGATGTCCTTCACAATCACCATCTCATCGTGCTTGACGACAAACCGTCGCTGCAAGATTTTCGAGGGATCCGTGCGATACCCCGACGTCAGGAATTGCAGCGACTGCTTGACCCGCAGCGGCGTGCGCCGCAGTCCCTGGCGAGTGGGGGCCTCGCCGATGAGGCGGAGGAGCAGCCGCACCGTCGCCTCCCACTCCTTCCCTGCCGGAATCTCCAGCACTTGCTTCAACTGTCTCAACTCTTGTTCACTGGACGACATCCGTGCCCCTTGTTTGTTTTCACTTCCGACTTCCGACTTCCGACTTCCGACTTTCTCGACTCCACTCCTCCATCAACTTCACCAGCAAGCGCACGCCGACGCCGACCGCCCCCTTCGGCACGTAGGGCTTGTCTTTCTCCATCCAGGCGGTTCCGGCGATGTCGAGATGGGCCCAGGCTTTCAACCCTTCGGTGAACTCCTCAAGAAATTTCGCCGCGGTAATCGTGCCCGCTTCACCGGTATTCGTCACGTTGCGAAGGTCTGCGATATCGGATTTCATGGCGGGCCCATACTCATCCCACAGCGGCAGCCGCCACACCCGTTCATGCGTCGCCTGCCCTGCATGATTTAAGCGCGCCGCCAATCGTTCGTTCTTGGTCATCAGCCCAACCGCCTCAGCGCCGAGTGCCACCACACACGCGCCGGTCAGCGTGGCGAGATCGACGACACAATCCGGTTTGAACCGCTTGGCATAATGAAGACAGTCCGCCAACACCAGCCGTCCTTCCGCATCGGTATTCAAGACCTCGACGGTCTTGCCGGAGAGCGTCTTGAGGATATCGCCGGGTTTCTGCGCGGTACCCGAGGGCATGTTCTCTGCCGCCGCGATAATCCCGACTACCCGATACGGCAGCTTCAAGCTCGCGGCCGCTTTCAGGGTGCCGAGCACGGCCGCCGCCCCGGACATGTCGTACTTCATCTGCTCCATCTTCGCGGCCGATTTGAGACTGAGGCCGCCGCTGTCAAAGGTGATACCCTTCCCGCACAACGCGAACGTCGCTTTCGGACGCGCCGAACGATACTCCAGCACGATGAATTGCGCGGGGTGCGCGCTGCCTTGGGCCACCCCGACGATCCCGCCAAAGCCCAGTCGTTTGAGCTGAGCAAAGGGGATCACGGTGCACTTCAGCCGATGGTGTCTGGCGATGGCCCGCGCTTGATTCGCCAGATAGGTCGGGGTGACGATGTTCGACGGGCCATTGATGAGATCGCGCGCGAGAGCCACCGCCTCGGCCAACACCTCGCCCTTCTCAACGTCTCGCTTGACGTCGGCGACGTCGCGGGCTCGCTCCACCACCAACGTGATCGCCTCGATTCGCTGAGTGCGTTCATGCTTGGGCACTTGCTTGAGGCGATCGTAGCGATACAAACCGAGCAGGGCGCCTTCGGTCAATGCCTGTGCCACCGTGGCCGGCGCACCGAAGATTGTTTCGCTGAACACTGGCAGCGTCAAACGCGTGAAACTGCGCGAACGGACAATTCGTGCGGCGGTGCCGCCGAATTGTCGGACCACATCCAGCGTGAGCTCTTTGGCCTTTCCTAATCCGATCACCAGCACCCAATCCCGTCCGTGTGGCAGCAAGGCGGTTTCGTTGCGCGCCCCGCGGAAACCCGAGCGAGTCACGAGTTGCGTCAGGGCGCGATCGCGCATCACGATCGACGGAACCAGTCGCTCGGGACGCTGCGCCCCTTCAAAGGCGGCCAACACGACCACCCCGTCCCGCACGCGTCCCGGTTGTCCCACTCTGACTTGAATGCGCATACGACCGACCTCCTACCGTTTCACGACGTTGAGGAAGTTCGACATCAATTGATAGCCGGCTTCGACACGCAGGCTGGAACCTTTCACTGCGGACTCATTATACGCGGGAATCGCACCTTTGGGGCCATGCGTCGCATAGATGGCAAAGGGAACCGCCTCCGCGATGTGGGTGCGCAGCGGCGTGCTCGTCGGATGATCGCAAACCACCATGATGGCAAATGGGCCGCGCGATTTCAACCCATCCAGCAGCACACCGACCAGGCGGCGATCAACGTCTTCGATGGCGTGAACCTTTTTCTTCGCATCTCCCATATGGCCGGCTTCGTCGGTCGATTCGACATGGACGAGGACCAGATCGAAGCCTTCATCGAGCGCCTTCAACGCATACTGAGCCTTTGCTTCATAGTTGGTATCGAAATAGCCGGTGATGCCAGGGACTTTCAGCACCTCAAATCCCGCCAGCCGCCCGATGCCCCGGACAATGTCCACCGCGCTGATACAGGCTGCGCGTTTTCCATACACCGATTGAAACGAGGGGAGCGTCGTCGCCTTGCCCTGTCCCCAGAACCACAACATCGTCGCCGGCCGCTTGCCCTCTTGGATGCGCCGCTGGTTGACCGGATGGTCCTTGAGCAGCCCGATCGAGTCGCGCATCACCCGGTTCAACACCTCGGAGCATGGGCCTTTTGGCAGATAGCCGTCGATCGGCTTGCCGAGGATGTCGTGTGGCGGCGTACACGTGGTGTTCGCCAGTTCTTCACATTCCACATTCCACATTCCGCATTCCACAATTGCAATGTGGCGGTAGCTCACGCCGGAATAGAACGTCAGACCATCACGAGCAAGCCGCTCGGCGGCCGCTCGGATCAGTTGTGCCGACTCCTCGGTGTGGATGTGGCCGGCGGAGTGGTCGATCATTACCCCATTGTCCACCGTCAGGGTATTGCAGCGAAACGCGACTTGGTCGCCGGTGAGCTGAATCCCTTGCGCGGCTGCTTCAAGCGGGGCGCGGCCTGTGTGGTACTTCCGAGGGTCGTAACCGAACACGCTCATGCACCCAACGTCCGACCCCGGCGGGAAGCCTTCTGGAATCGTGCGGGCCCAGCCGGTGATCCCTTCGCGGGCGATCCAATCCATGTTCGGATGCTTCGCGACCTCAAGCGGCGTCTTGCCGCCGAGTTCGGGAATCGGCACATCCGACACCCCATCCGGCAACACGATAATATATTTCATGATTCAGAAGGGGGACACAAAACAATTTCTAAAAATTGGTTTGTGTCCCCGATTTTTTCACGTCCGCACCGTCATGCGCGTCACGCGGCGCAGCTTCTCGACCACTTGCGGGATGATCTCCATGGCACGATCGATCTCTGCCTCGGTCAACCCTTCCCCGACTGTGAAGACCAACGCGCCTTTCGCTTCCTCATCCGTCAGTCCCATCGCTTTGAGCACATGCGAGGGCCGCATCGCTTTCGAGTTGCACGCCGAGCCCAAGCCCACGGCGACGCCGGCCTGATCGAGTCCGAGAACGAGCGACTCGCTGGCCGCTCCCTCGACACACACATGCAGATTGTGCGGGAGTCTCGATGTCCACGAACCATTGAGCCGCAGACTTGGAATGCGTTGTCCCAAGCCGTCGCGCAGCCGGTCGCGTAATTGCGACAGCCGCGTCATGCGGTGGGACAAGTCGCGCGCGGCCACCTCTGCGGCGGCACCCATGCCAACAATCGCCGCCACGTTCTCGGTCCCGGATCGCCCACCGCTTTCTTGCCCCCCGCCTTCTAAGAGAGGAAGGATGCGCACGCCTTCGCGCACATACAACGCCGCCGCCCCCTGCGGCCCGTAGAACTGATTCGCTGCGAGGCTGAGCGCATCCACGCCAAACTCACGCACATCCACCGGCCAATGCCCAACCGCAGCGATGGCATCGGTGTGGAACAGCGCCCCGTGTTCATGCGTAATCGCGGCAAACTCCTTGATCGGCTCAATCGTCCCCACCTCGCCATTGGCCAGCATGATGGAGACGATGACCGTCTCGGGTTTCAGCGCCGCTTTCAGTTCGCTCGGAGAGACGAATCCTTCACCATCAACCGCAAGCGCTGTCACATCCGCCCCGTCCATTTGCAGCCGCTTGACCGCCAGACTCACCGACGGATGTTCGATGGCGGAGAGGATGAGGTGAGTCCCTTTCCGTTTGTTGGCGGCGAACAAGCCTTTAATCGCCCAATTGTTCGCCTCCGTCCCGCACGACGTAAAGTAGATTTCCTCCGCCTTCGCCCCAATCAGCCCCGCCACCTGCTTCCTCGCCCGCTCCACCCGCTCCCTCGCCCTCCGTCCTGCCTCATGGATGGACGACGGGTTGCCGAGTTCCAGCGCCGCGAGCATCGCCTCCCTGGCCTCCGTCAGCACCGGCGTTCCCGCACTCTGATCCAGATTGATTCGACTCATTGCCTTAGCGTCCAGCGTTCATCGTATAGCGTCTAGTATCCCTCAAACGCCTTCTCAGCTCTTCCGAACGAACAATCTGGATTTGGCCCTCCACGCATCCACTTGGAAAAATCGGAACCGGTTCTAATTTTGCCTTGCAGGAAAAACGTCGACGGAGTATACTAAGGCTAGATTTGGGTGGTTCCTCACTAGATCAACCAGCCCTGGATCACCTCGATCCAGGGTCGCCAGCGCCGAAAGGTGCTGGCGTTTTTCTTTTCAAACCGTCTTTGGATCCCACTGAGAAGATGGTGCCGCTTCCGATTGTTCTCCTCACTCCCTGCTTCCTGCTCCCTTATTTGAGATATTCCTCCAACGGGATGGCGGGGAGGGTTTCGGCTTGCAGGCCGAGCGCATCGAACAGTTCGGAGCTCAGTTGCGCAATGGCCTTGTCGTTCGGGGCTTCGATGACGGAGACCAAGTCGTAGCGACCGAGCGTAACGTAGGCTTGATGGAGCTTGGCGCCGCGCTTCGCGATGATCGCCTTCGCTTTCTCCAACCGCTGTTTCGCGTCCTCACCGAGCGAATGCTTCTCCGTAAATTTCACCAACCTCACATACAGCCCCATGGTTTCATCCTCCTGACTGCTGTCCTCTGATTTCTGACTTCTACTCTCTGCCTTCTGACCTCTGACTTCTGTCGTCTGACTTCTGACAACATGGACACAGCTTGCGCAAATAGTCGAAGGCGTAGATGCCGGTGTGATGGCCGTCGCTCCAGCGGATGTTGATCGCGTAGCGGCCGACCTGCTCAATCTTCAGGGGACGCACGTCTTGCGGCACGCGCTCCGGGACCAGGCGCAGCCGCCCGGTGATTTCGTCCAGGCAGCCGGCGCACGGACACTTGAGGCGCAGCTCCCGCGCCGGATACACGCTCTCATGCCCATCCTGCCACGTGATCTTGACGTCATGTTGATTCGCCCTTCCGATCTCAAGCGGCATGAGCATATGGACGCCCATCATCGCCAAGCAGGTCGACTGCATCTCTCGGTCACTTCAATGATGGCAAGCCGTCGACCACGTCGAGTTTTCTTCATCCTATAAATCCAGCTAGTTTTCGGAAACGGCAGAGAGAGGTCCTTCGCAGCTCGTTGGCGCTCCTTAACGAGTTCAGGACTCGCATGGTAAAGAAGCTCGCACATGAGCGAGTTCAACGTCAAGCGTTCCTCAGAACTCAGCTTGCTGAACGCTCGCAACAAATCTCGTTGGGCCGCATCTATTTTGTATCTTGTCTCTAATTTCTCTTGCCCCCCGCCCCTTGTCCCCTGTCCCATTAGAATGTGACTTTCACCGGCTCGTGCTGCAGGGCGCGGATGCTGGCCTGCGCGGCGAACTGCGTGGCGATGGAGACAAACGCTTGCGCGGCCGGCGAGTTGGGCTCGCTGAGGACGAGGGGTTTGCCGGCATCCGCCGCAATACGAATCGGGGTGCTGAGCGGGATGGCTCCAAGAAATGGAATCCCCAGCCGCTCGGCCGTCTGACGCGCCCCGCCCGTCCCGAAAATCTCATCGCGCTTGCCACAGTGCGGGCACACATAGGCACTCATGTTCTCGATGATGCCCAAGATGGGGGCATTGAGCTTCTTGAACATCGCGATCGATTTTTGCGCGACGTTGAGCGCCACATCCTGCGGCGTTGAGACGATCACCGCACCCGTGATGGGAATGGATTGGCACAGTGACAAGGTCACGTCGCCCGTGCCGGGCGGAAGATCTCCTATCAGATAATCCAGCTCGCCCCACAGGACACCGGTGAGGAATTGCTGCACGGTTTTGTGGAGCATCGGGCCGCGCCAAATGGCCGCCTCGCCCGGCTTCATGAAAAATCCCATTGAGACGACCTTCACCCCATACTGCTCGACTGGGCTGATGCGATTCTGCGCGTCGACCTGAGGGCCCTCGGTGATGCCGAGCATCGTGGGAATGCTGGGACCGTAGACGTCCACATCCATCAGCCCGACCTTCGCACCGGTCTTGGCCAACGCCAATGCGAGGTTGGCGCTGACGGTGGATTTGCCCACCCCGCCTTTGCCGCTGGCAATCGGAATAATGTGCTTAATCGCCATGAGAATCGAGAAGGTAGTTGGGGGGATTACACAGATTTTGAAAGACGATTACACCGATTTATCTGTGAAATCCAAGGTTTTTCAATCTGTGTAATCTGTGGTTTAGCCTTCTTTGGCGACGACGACTTGCTCGAGTTTGGCACCGGCGCCGCGCGGGACGACCATCCAGAAGAGCCGCTGGTAATCTTCCCAATTGGTGAGCACATTTAAGGCCCGGTTGCTCTTCGTCCCGACGAACTGACGCTCGATCAGCGTGCGCACGATCTCGACATCCTCCGCGCTATCGAGCGGCTGCAGCTCAACCAATTCCAAGTTGACGCGTTTCTCGAAGACGCGCTCTTCATCGAGGATGTAGGCTCGGCCGCCGGTCATGCCGGCGCCGAAGTTGCGCCCGGTCTCCCCGAGCACCACCACGACCCCTCCCGTCATGTATTCGCAGCCGTGGTCGCCGAGCCCCTCGATGACCGAGACGGCTCCGGAGTTGCGCACCCCGAAGCGCTCGCCGGCCCGACCCGCCGCGTAGAGGATGCCGCCGGTCGCCCCGTACAAGCACGTGTTGCCGATGATCACGTTCTTGTGCCAGACAAACTTGACGCTGTCCGGAGGACGGATGATCAGCTCGCCCCCGCTCATCGATTTGCCGACATAGTCGTTCGCCTCGCCGATGAGACGCAGTCTCATCCCGTCGATGCAGAACGCCCCAAAGCTCTGACCCGCGGTGCCCTCGAAGGTCAGGTCAATCGTGCCGGCCGGCAAGCCTTTGTCGCCGTAGCGGGTGGCAATGACGCCGGCCACTCTTGCCCCGACGGTGCGGTGGATGTTGCGAACGCGAAAGCTGCGTTGGACGGGCTGCTGGCGCTCGATCGCCTCGCGGACGTCTGCGAGGATCTGATCATCGAGCGGGTGGTCGCCTTCCCAGTCGTTGCGCGGCTTCAGATGAAACCGAGGGCCCGTACCTTCCGATTTCAGCAACCGGCGCAAATCGACGGTCTTGGCTTTCTCCGGCGCGTTGGGCGGGATGCGGGGTACTAGCAAGTTGGTGCGTCCGATGATCTCTTCCAGCCGCCTCGCCCCGATGGACGCCAGGATCTCGCGGATCTCCTGCGCGATGTAGATCATGTAATTGACCACCATCTCCGGCGTGCCGGTGAACTTCGCGCGCAGCCGCGCGTCTTGGGTCGCCACCCCAACGGGACAGGTGTTCAGGTGACACTGCCGCGTCATCACGCAGCCCGTGGCCACCACCGCGGCGGTGCCGAACCCGTACTCCTCGGCGCCAAACAATGCGGCGATCACCACATCGCGCCCCGTCTTCATCCCCCCGTCGGTGCGGACGAGGATGCGATCGCGCAGGCCGTTGAGCCGCAATGTCTGTTGGGTCTCCGCCAACCCCAGTTCCCACGGCAGCCCGGCACTTTTGATCGAGCTCAAGGGGCTGGCTCCGGTGCCGCCGTCGTGCCCGGAAATCAGCACGGTATCCGCGTGGCCTTTGGCCACACCCGCCGCGATCGTCCCAACGCCGGCTTCCGCGACGAGCTTGACGTTCACCCGCGCGCCCGGGTTGACCATCTTGAGGTCATAGATCAGCTGCGCCAAATCCTCGATCGAGTAGATATCGTGATGCGGCGGCGGGGAGATCAGCGAGATGCCCGCGATGGTGTGGCGCACGCGTGCGATGTCCGCAGACACCTTGTGACCGGGAAGCTGGCCCCCCTCGCCCGGCTTGGAGCCTTGCGCCATCTTGATCTCGAGCTCCCTGGCTGACATGACATACTCCGGCGTCACACCGAAGCGGCCGGAGGCAATCTGCTTGATCGCGGAGCTGCGATTCATATTGGGATCGGTTGGATGATACCGCGCCGGGTCTTCCCCGCCCTCGCCTGAGCCGCTCTTGCCCCCGAGGCGATTCATCGCGATGGCAATGGTCTGATGCGCCTCAAGCGACAGCGCCCCGTAGGAGATGCTGGCCGTGGCGAAGCGATGGCAGATGGATTCGATCGGTTCGACTTCCTCAATGGGAACCGGCGGGCCGAGCGGTGTGATGGCGAGCAGATCGCGCAGCGCCGTCGGGGGACGGCTGCGCACGACCTGCGAGAATTGCTTGTAGGTGTCGTAGTCGCCCAGCCTGATCGACTGCTGCAACAGCCGCACCATCTCAGGGTTAAACGCATGATACTCGCCGTCGCGGCGATACTTGTAGAACCCGCCCGCATCAAGCGCCCTCGCTTGGCCCTGAAACGCCTTGCGATGCCACGTCAGCACTTCCTGCGCGATGTGCTCGTAGGTGATGCCGCCAATGCGGGAGGGGGTGCCGGGGAAGCACTCCTCAATCACCTCATCGGCCAGTCCCAGGGCCTCGAAAATCTGCGCGCCGCGATAGCTGCCGACCGTGGAAATGCCCATCTTCGACATGATCTTCAGCAACCCTTGATCGATCGCTTTCTTGTAGTGCTGCAGCGCCTGGTCAAACGTGTCGTCACCCAACCGGCCGGTCTGCTCCATCGCCTTGATTGTCTGGTAGGCGAGATACGGATAGAGGGCGGACGCTCCGTAGCCGACGAGACAGGCAACGTGGTGCACCTCGTGGACATCGCCCGCTTCGACGACGAGGGTCGTCTTCAGGCGTCGGCCGGTGCGAATGAGATGATGATGCACCGCGGCGGTGGCCAGCAGCGACGGGATCGGGGCTTTCGATTCGCTGAGGCCGTGATCGCTCAGAATGAGGATCGTCGCCCCCTTGTCCACCGCCTTGACGGCTTGTTCGCGCACGCGCTTGAGAGCGGTTCGCAATCCTCGCTCACCCTGCGCCGCGTCAAAGTGGATCGGGATCGTCTCAGAGGACAGATCCGATTGGCGCAGCGAACGGATCACGGCAAACTCATGCGGCAGCAGCAAGGGGCTCCTAGTGAAAATGAGCCGCTTGGCGACCGGCCCCTCGTCCAGCAGATGAGGACGAGCGCCCAGCACGGTGTTGAGCGACATCACCAGCTCTTCACGGATGGGATCAATCGGCGGGTTGGTCACCTGCGCAAAGAGCTGTTTGAAGTAGGTCGCCAAGGGTTTGGGTTGACTGGAGAGCACCGACAGAGGCGTATCGTCCCCCATCGACCAGACCGGTTCCTTGCCGGTCTTGGCCATCGGCTCAATGATCATGCCCAACTCTTCGTCGGTGTACCCAAACGCCGTCTGATTGCGCAGCAACGTGGAGCGTTCCACTAAGACGTCTTCAGCAATCGGCGTCCCATTGACGAGCGTGTCGATCGGCAGAAGGCTCTTCCTGACCCACTCCGCATAGGGTTTGGCCGAGGCGTAGGCGCGTTTGATCTCGGCACTGGAGACCATCTGCTTGCGCGCCGTATCCACGGCCATGATATGTCCCGGTCCGAGGCGGCCTTTCTCGACGATGCGCGAGGCGTCGATCTCCACGACCCCCACCTCCGAGGCCATGATCACGACGCGATCGTCCGTCACCCAGTATCGAGCAGGGCGCAGGCCGTTGCGATCCAGGCATGCGCCGACGATCGTCCCATCGGTAAACGCCAGCGCCGCGGGCCCGTCCCACGGTTCGGTCAACAGCGCGTGGTACTGGTAGAACGCCTTCACCGCCTCATCCATCTCCGGCATGTTCTGCCACGCATCGGGCACGAGCATCATCATGGACTTCAGGATGTCACGGCCCGACATGACCAGCAGCTCCAGCGCGTTATCCAGACTCATCGAATCCGAGCCGCCGGCCTGGATGATGGGCCATAGCTCTTTCAGGTCTTTGCCCCAGACCTTCGAGACCAGCTCGGTTTCGCGGGCCCGCATCCAGTTGCGATTACCTTGCAACGTGTTGATCTCCCCGTTATGGCCGAGGAAGCGGAACGGTTGCGCGAGGAACCAGTTCGGGAAGGTGTTGGTCGAGTAGCGCTGGTGAAAAACCACGATGGAAGCGGTGTAGTCTGGATCGGACAAATCCCGATAGAACTGCTGCAACTGGGGCGCGACCAACAGGCCTTTATAGACGATCGTCTTCGAAGAGAACGAGGGGATGTAGCAGCCGGCAAGCCCTTCGGCTTCCCACGCGCGCTCGATCCGGCGGCGCGCGAGGAACAGCATGCGCTCAAAGTCAGTCGGCACGATCGAGGCCGGACGAGCCATGAGCACCTGCCGGATGACCGGCATGGTCTGCAGCGCCTTGTCGCCGAGCACGGAGGTGTTCACCGGCACGTCGCGCCACCCTAGCAGAGTCAGACGGCGAGCGCGGATTTCACGCCCGACAATCGCCTCGGCCTTCGCGCGGATCGCCCGGTCTTGAGGAAAGAACACGACACCCACGGCCAGATCGCCCGGGGGCACGGACGAGGAGCGCATCTGCGCCACGACTTTCGCGAAGAGCTGGTGAGGCAGGTTCGTCAGGATGCCGGCGCCGTCACCGGTTTTCGCGTCAGCGGAAACCGCCCCGCGGTGGGTGACGTTGCACACGCAGCCCACCCCCCATTGGAGGATTTGATGGGAAGCAAGCCCGTCAATCGAGGCGACAAAGCCCGTCCCGCAGGCGTCGTGCTCGTACGCCGGCTGGTAGAGTCCAACTGTTGAGGAGTCTGGAGTGCGCATGTCTAACCTTTTATTTTACTGCGGATGGCGAATGGAGGCGAGAGAAATCGAACGGCTTAGCGCCCACGGCCCGGCAACCGGGGTATCCAACGAGGCACGCGGTGCTGGTACTCGCGGTAGGGTTGCCCAAAGCGCCTGATTAATTGGGGCTCCTCCAAGGAGCGCACCACCAGATGCGCTAACCCCATCAGGATCAGCAGGTAGCAGGCGAGCACGCACGACTGGAACATCGCCGCCTCCCCGACGATCACCAGGAACGCGCCGAGCATCATGGGGTTACGGACGAACCGATACGGGCCGGCGGCCACAAACTGTTTGGGCGGATCAAACGGCAGCGGGGTTCCCTGCCCTTGCACGTTGAAGAGATTGACGCACCAGGCGGCGAGCCCCACGCCGTTGGCGATCAACCAGATGCCGACCACTTGCCAAAGACCCCAGCGCCAGGGGCGTGGCTGGTCGAACCGATAAGACAGCCAATGCGGAAGGACCACGACGACAAGGACGGGAACGATCAGCCATACCATCGTCCGCAGCCGGATCTTCGTCAGTGCATCCATGGACCCGCGCGGCGTGACGACGGTGAGTCGCGGCCGAGAAGGAATTCGCTCGGCGTTTCACGAAAGAGGAGGTGATGGGTTGCCAGGTTCCATGCCGCAAGTCCCTGCCGACGGCCATCGAGATACGCCTCTTGCGGAGTCCAGTGGTTGAACACCACCCGATAGATCGCCACCATGATGCCCACACGGTTCCACCCTTGGCGACAGTGGGCGAACACCGGTCGATTCACCGGATCGGTCGCGATGGAGAGAAACTGGCGGACCTGAGCATCACTGGGCCGCCACCAAAAGTACATGGGGAGGTTGACCCACCGCATCCCGAGTTCTTCAGCAAGCCGCCGTTCTTGATCCATCGCCTTCGAGTGATGCCGAAGGTTGACGATGGTCTTGACGCCCATCCGCGCCAAGCGGCGGATCCCCTCAGGAGACGGTTGCCCGCCGCGATACAACCCTTCGTCAACTTGCGCGAAGGCGGGTAGATCGCCACGGGTCCACCCAAGGCCCGGCAGACTCGCGCATCCCTGGGTGATGAGCAGGAGGCTTCCAACACCCCATACCGCCGTTCGACTCACCCTGGGATGCCATCGGATCATTCGTCTGGACCCCCCGCCGCTCACACGGGTGGTGTGGCTGATCGGCGAATTCTCCGGCGCGCTTCGATCACACCATCCACCGCGATCAGCAGGATCAGCATCACGGCCAACATCACGTGTTTGAACCAGTCCTTCTCGACAAACAACTCATGCTCCTGCCAGAACTCCTCGCGAAAATAGACGACGACGAACCCAACGACCACCCACAGCAACGTCTTCCATTCTTGACTGGCTCTCAGGCCTTTCCAGCCCCACTGACCGCGTGGATCGTAGTGGGACCGCCAGGTGGGAATCCAGCGAGGAACCATTCGTCGGTAGGCCTCATAGACCTCACCATACTCATCCGCAATCAACGCTTCTTCTTCCATGGCCTTGCGGCGGTAGAGCAGGCAGAACATCGCGAGGGCGCTGAGCGCCACCCAGAGGCTGGTCACCGCGAGACAGAACCCTGTGCCGATAAGAAACGTGCCGACGTACAGCGGATGACGCACGTGCGCATACGGACCGGCGGTCACGAGGTGTCCAATGGCAGGATGGCGACGTCCGCTCTGGGTCCAATTCACCTTGGCATGTCCCACGTAGCCGTTCGCCCATACCCGCAACGCTTCGCCGATCAGCGCGATCAGCATGCCCAACCGCAATGACCATTCGGACGTGTGAGCCGCGAAGAAGAGCCACGCAGCCAGCGGATAGACCCAGAAGAAGCGCGCTTTTCGCACCCGACTCATCGACACGCCGAATCTCTATTGTGAGTCATACCGGCATACCTCGTCAATGATATGAACGAATGTGCGACGTTCCGTCAACGAAGAAGCGCTTCGGCTGGAACGGCTGGGGCGTCGTCCGGCTCAAACCATGGCTCGGTTCGGGGAATTTCGGGTGGTACGGGCGAGGGCATTGGAGCTGCTGGCGGCGACATCGCACGGCCTTCTCCTGAAGGCGACGCCGCACGATACAGCGCATGCAAGTAGCTGAGCACCATCACCAGGAATCGCGCGTGCTTGCTGAGGAGGTCCCACAGATAGCGGGTGTAGAACGGCAGCGGCTGCTCTAGCGGCAGGCCGGGCCGACGGTCCAGGCGGTACTTGAGCCGGAACAGGCCGCCCTCAAGCGGGTGGACCTGTTCGATGCGCGCGCAGGCGTGAAACGCCAGTAACTTCTCCAGCATCTGATACGGCGGGAACCCCCATGTCTTCCCCCGTCGAATCAGCGTCTCGACGTGCTCCGGCGTGTAGTACGCATCCCAGGCCCGGTGGTAGATCGCCTGCCATTCCTGCCTGGACATCTTCTGATGGTCCGTGGTGACGTGGGCGAGATCATAGTGATTCATATCCGAATCCATCGCGACCCCTCGATCATAGAGCGCTCGGTGGTCTTGTGAGCCGGGCAGCGGGGTGAGGATAAAGAATTCCAGCAGATCGATTGGCAAGTCGCGCTGAATGATCTTGATATCCCGCAGGATGCTCTCAGGGGTGTCCGCCGGAAAGCCCAGGATGTAGCCGGCCAAGGTCAGGGCGCCGACGCTGTGCCAGGCATCCAGCATCGCCTGGTACTCCTCGATGCGGTTCTGCCGCTTCTGCGCGCCCACGAGCGATTCCGGATTGATGTTTTCCAGGCCGATGAACACGCGGTTCACACCCGCCCGCCCCGCCTTCTGGATGAAGCCCGGCACCTTGTGGCTCAAGGTATCCACCTGGATGATGAGCCGAATCCTCAAGCCTTCCACCTCCCGCAGATGGATCAGCCGGTCGAGGATGGGCTCCCACGTCTTGTTCCTGGCAAAGTTGTCGTCGCTGATGAAAAAGTTGTGCACCCCCTGGGCGGCGTTGGCCCGCACGAGATGCTCGACGTCATCCGGACTGCGGAAGCGGGATTTCCGCCCCTGCACGTTGATGATGGTGCAGAAGCTGCATTGAAAGGGGCAGCCGCGTCCGGCGTCGAAGCTCGTCTTCGATCCGGTTCGGCGATGGATGACCTCGGCCGGCAGAAACGGCACGGGGCTCCCGCCCAAGTCCGGCAGGTCCTTCATATAGTTGTAGAGCGGCTTGAGTTCGCGGCGGTAGGCATCCTGGAGGAGCCCGTCCATGCGCCCTTCCAGCTCGCCGGCAAAGAGCGACACGCCCAGATCCATGGCCTCCTGCAAGTCCGGTGGGACGACCGGCAGCATCGCCAGGCAGCCGCTGACATGAAACCCGCCGAGGCACACCTGAATCCCTTCGGCGCGAAACTGACGGGCCAGATCCATCGCCCGAGGGTATTGATTGGATTGGACGCCCACCAGCGCCACCATCCCTCCACCGCTCGATGAGCGGATCAGCTCGGCCAACGGCTTGGTCCGAATGCGCGTATTGGTCTCATCGTGCGCGTCCAGCCGAAGCTCCACATCCGGACCGAGCACCCGACGGCGCGCGGAATCGAGGGCCAACCCGTAGAGTGTCGCGAGGGTGTTGGAGGGAATCGAGGAGCGCAGCCACTGAATGACGTAGCCGTCGTCATCATAGTGAGAGGGCTTGATGAGCACGATACGGAAGGTCTTGTGCGCTGATGCGGCAGAATCGCTCATGACTCGCCTGCGCGGCTGCGACCACGATGGCCCTGATCCGTCATCCACGCCCGTACTCGCTCAGGGTCTTTCCATCGCCTGAGCATCACTTCGGCTGAGTGCGCTTTGGCGAGGGACTCACACCGACGACTTCCCACTAACGTGAAGGGACAGTCCCCCCTGGTCGAGACCACGCCGCCTGAGTTGTGGCGCATGAGCCGGGACGCGACGTCTTGGGTGACGCCGGTGTGGAGCCGGCGATCACGCGTGCTCTCTAGGACATAGACATACCAGATCATCAGCCCATCCACGGT
>CAZUWM010000018.1:11312-26587 GCA_964624155.1 uncultured Planctomycetales bacterium | reverse complement strand
AGGATCGTTCCGAGCAGTCCCACTGCGGACTGGTCATTCGCCTGGATCACCTCGACCAACGCGGGGACCGGCATCGCCGGCGGCTTTCAGGATTGCAAGGTCCACGTCTTTGCACCGACCCAATGGATTAAACTCACACCGGACCCCGAAAGCGAAAAATCACCTCATATGCCTGCCTTGCCGTCTTTGGACCTGGAGTTCCCTCGGATCAGCCCCCCGTTTGAAATGACCAAGATTTATCTCGTGAAGGGCCGCGCCGATCTCGTGGCCAACCCGACGGAACAGGATGATCTACTTGTTCTACCTGACCAGACCATCCAGGTGGAAGGGCGCACGGTGAGGGTCGAGTATAATGGAGGTCTCTGTGGAGCGTTGTTATTGTTTAACAGCAACTCTGGTTGGAAGCTGGTCAATTATCCAGCGGAACAAACGGTGTCTCTGAACGGCCGCACCTATCAGATCGGGATCGACAGCCAAGGGATCGTCACCCTCACCCCCCCGTGAATTCCGGCTCTCCCAACCTGCTGGCGGATGTCTTGAAAGGTCCTGCAACGCCACCGGAAGGAACTTCCACCCCCATGCGCAAGTCGAGCCCCGCGCGCCCGCTGGGTCCCGGCGATTCCACTGTAGCCGCGATGCCGCAGGCCGACTCGCTGGCGGAGGTGTTGACGGCGAAAGCGCAACAGCCGGATCCGCTGGTCGCACGCCCGGACGTCATAAGCGAATTCATCCAAATCATCGGGAATTCACAGATGAGTGATCCATTGTACGAGTTTACCCATGCAGGCGCTCAAGGGCCAAGCTTGCTGGATCGTATCACCGCTGTCGGCTTACAGTTGCCTTCCTATGTCTTGGATGACCGGGATGGAGGGATGAGCATGTTTACGATCGAACCCTCCTGGGGCCTGTGGAGAAAAATCGACTTCGAGAAAGATCGTTAACCTGCCAGTTCTTCTCGCCGCCCTAGCCTAGCATCCTACCCCGACAGCGTACCAGTTTAAAGTCGTACTTTAAAATAGCTTGACACCGTCCCCAACGGCTTGTACGCTGGTGGAGATGACACGACGCGTGTATTATCCCCGCTGGATCGAAGACCCCCTCAAACGCGATCTGCGGCAATTCCCGTGTGTCGCGCTGACGGGTCCTCGGCAGTCCGGAAAATCCACAACCCTTCAGCATCTGTTCGGTGCCAGGTACCGGTACATCAGCTTCGATTCATCGGCGGTCCGTGAGCGGGCCCTGCAAGATCCCGAGCTGTTTTTGGACGACGCGGGGGAACGGGTCATTCTGGACGAGATTCAGTATGTGCCCTCGATCCTCTCCTCGCTCAAGATCCGGATTGACCGACGCCGTGAGGTCCCCGGGCGGTACCTCCTGACCGGCTCACAGCAATTCGAGTTGATGAAAGGCCTGACGGAGACCCTCGCGGGCCGCGTCGGGTTGTTGACGCTGCTACCGTTCGCCTCTCTCGAAGCCGTGGAGGCCACCGGCCGGAAGCATTCGGCCCAGCACCACTTCCTGCAGTGGGCGCTGCGAGGCGGATTCCCGGAGCTCATCGCCCATCCCCGTGCGGCGGCTCGTGCGTGGTATGACAGTTATATCAACACGTATCTGGAGCGAGACGTGCGGGGTCTGTACGGCGTGGGGCATCTCCGGGAGTTCAGACGGTTTCTGGCGCTGATGGCCTCCTCCTGCGGGCAGTTGTTCAACATGAGTCATTACGCGAACGCGATCGGCGTCTCGGTGCCGACGATCCGCCAATGGGCGTCCATCCTTGAATCCAGCTGGATTGTCTTGTTCCTGGAGCCGTATTACCGCAACTTCGGCAAGCGGCTCGTCAAAAGCCCGAAGGTCTATTTCTGGGACGGCGGTCTCGTGAGTTATTTGATCGGCCTGGAAACACCGTCGCACATCCTTCAGGGGCCGTTCGCCGGGGCGCTGTTCGAAAACTACGTGATTGCGGAAACCGCCAAACAGTTCCGTCACCGCGGCCGGCGTCCGAGAATCTATTTTTGGCGAACGAACGCCGGGGCGGAAGTCGATCTGCTGATTGAGCGCGCGGGGCGGCTGCATCCGGTGGAGTGCAAACTGAACAAGACGATTCGGAGTGCGATGGCGGATGGGCTCCGGCAGTTCCTGGCGTTGGCGCCTGCGCCGCAGGCGGCGCCGGGCACCCTGGTCTCGCTCACCGAGGAATCAGGTCATCTGGACCGCCGGATCCGTTCGCTGAACGTGCTGGACTATCTTGCAGAATGGTCGTAGAAGGCCGGATCCTACAAATGACCCGTGTCCGCGAAATGCCATTGCTGTCCTCGGCGACGGGGGGTGGGGAACGACGCTTGTCCTCAAGATTCGCTTGACGGCCGATGAATCATTAATATATACTTTTAGCAGAATAGCTAAAAATATGAATTGGATAGAAGCGGAACGAAGGCTACGTCGAGCGGGATTGCGGGTGATCGCCCCGCTGGAACTTCAGCGCGTGTTAGGGGTGTCAGCGGTGGCCGCGCGATTTCTCGTGCACCGTTCTGTCAAGCGCGGCGTGCTCGTCAAACTCCGCAATGGCCTCTACAGCCTCGCCGATCACCTGCCGTCTGAGTTGGTGGTGGCGAATCGACTCTATGAACCGTCCTACCTCTCGTTCGAATGGGCGCTGTCGTACTATGACCTCATCCCGGAAACGACCTACGTCATCACGTCGGCCACCTCACGCCCCACGCGCGTGCTGACAACCCTTGACAAGACGTTCGAGTATCATCGGGTGAAAGCCTCGGCGTTTACCGGCTATGAACCGGTGAAGATCGGGGGAGAGACCGTGCTGATCGCCACACCGGAGAAGGCGTTCGTGGATACCTGCTATCTTTCGGATCTGAGGAAGCGGCCCGTGAATGATCGGTTGGACCTGCACACCGTGAATTGGAGGCGAGTCGAGGCGTGCGCTCGGCTGTTTGAGCGTCCCTCCTTGCACGAGCGGCTCCGACGCCTTCGGGTGGGTCGGCACGCATGATCAGCGCGGAGGCGCTCCAGCGATTGGCGACCCAGTATCAGACCACACCGCTGAACGTCGCGCGGGAATATTGCCAACACTTGTTCCTATCGGCATTCTATCAACGCCACGCGTCCTCCCACATCCTCTTCAAGGGAGGCACCGCCCTTCGCGTCATCTACGGGAGCCCTCGATTCTCTGAGGATTTGGATTTCTCCGGCTTCAGTATCCGAGCGCCTACCATCGAGACGCTTCTTGAAGAGACCCTCGGCGTCGTGGAGCGGGTGGGGATCAGGGTGGAGATTGAAGAGGCGAAGGTGACCAGCGGCGGATATCTCGGCATCATCCACCACCGGTTCTTGGACTACCGCGTTGAAACCCGCCTGGAGATCTCGCTCCGGGGCCGAACGGCGCTGCGGCCGGAGACCACCCTGATCGCCGGCGACTTCCTCCCGGCGTACACGCTCCTGCATCTCCCGCAGGAGCTGCTGGTGGAGGAGAAACTCACGGCGCTGCTCGACCGTGCCAAGCCGAGAGATTTCTACGATCTCTACTTCCTCCTACGCAAGGGGCTCGTGCCGCAGACACATCGTCATCGCCTTGCGGAGATTCTCGCCCGACTCATGCGGATGTCCTCCGAGTCGTTCCACGAGCTGAAGCTCTTTCTCCCACGGGACCATCAGGCGCTCGCCAGGGACTTGAGGGTTGTGTTGGCCCGGGAGTTGCAGCGTTACGTTGGAGCCTCGCCCAAACGATGAGACGGAATCAACGAACCACCAGGCTTGATTGGCGGGCAATAAGATGTCATACTATATGACATGAATCCTACCTACGTGGTCACCGTCAAGGGAGATCGGGTGTTCCAAGTCAGGCGCGACGAGACGTCCGGGCGACCGGGCGAGGTCGTAACCGGGGTGTGCACGGTCCGGGAGGTCTGTCGCCGCCTCGGCAAGTCTCGACGACAGGTCTACCGATACCTCCGGACAGGACGCCTCGCCCCCTACGCCAGGGTCTTGGGGCAGTGGTTGTTTTCGGACGAGTCGATCGCGCAGTGGAGCCCGTCTCGCCACCGCCTCCCACGACGCTTCCAGGCATATTTTTGGGATACGGAGTTGTCAACGGTTTCGCCTGAGCGCCACCGAGCGTTCATCCTCGGCCGGGTGTTGGAATACGGTGATCGCGACGCCATCCGATGGGTGCTGCGGACGTATCCCAAACCGGTGATGGTCGAGTTCCTTCGAGGGCGCGGCAAAGCCGTGTTGTCTCCACGGACGTGGCATTTCTGGGCTGCCCACGTCGGTCTGGGCCGTCATCGGCCGCTCCGATCTCATTGGGGTGGGCGTCCATGAACCGCGCATCGTCTTGCGCGGTCCCGCGGCGATTGCACAACCTGCTGGACCGAATGATCGCAGCCGGGATTGCTGACGAATTTTATCTTGCGGGGGGCACGGGCTTGGCGTTACTCTTGGATCACCGTCGGTCGGTCGATCTGGATTTTTTCTCGCGGGCCAATCGCCTGGACGTTGCGGGCTGCCGACGTCTCCTCTCGCGTCTGCGACGGTTGCCAAAGTGGGAGTTACGTGAGGCCATGGAGGGAACCGTGCTGGGTACCCTCAGCGGAGTGCGCGTGAGTTTCTTCTGGTATCCAGAACCGTTGGTGCGACCCCCGGTTCGGCAGGGACGCCTTCGGATCGCCTCGTTGGAGGATCTCGGGTTGATGAAAATTGGAGCCATCATCGGGCGGGGATCACGGAAGGACTTCGTCGATCTCTACGCCATCTGTCAACGCATTTCCCTTCGGCGACTTGTGGGGCTCGGCCGGCGGAAGTTTCGGAACGTCCATGACTTCACGCTTCAAGCGCTGAAGGCGCTGAGTTTCTTCGAGGATGCTGAACAGGAACCTGCCCTCGTGATGACCAAACCGATGGGTTGGGCTGAGGTGAAGGCGTTCTTCACCCACGAGGTCAAGCAGCTCACCCGAACCTACCTGCGCTGAGAGAATACCCTCCATGTCGAGAAGCAGACCAACCACGATGACTGTCCTGGGAGACGGGGGGTGGGGAACCACCCTGGCGATCCATCTCCATCGGCTCGACCACCGGGTGGTGTGGTGGGGGGCATTTCCTGAGTATGTGAACGTCCTCGATCGACGGCGGGAGAACGTGAAGTTTCTTCCGGGCATCCGTATTCCTCGCCAATTGCCGATCGCCTCGGATCTCGCTAAAGCCGTCAGCACGGCGCGCGTCATCGTGCTCGCGGTGCCGTCGCAATACTTCCGCTCGGTGGTGCAACGACTCAAAGGTGTGGCACACACCGACAAGATCTTCGTCAGCGTGGCAAAAGGCATTGAGCGGGGAACGCTCAAGCGGATGACCGAAATTCTTCAGGAGGAACTCGCGGCGGTTCAGGTGGCGGCACTCTCCGGTCCGAACATCGCCCTGGAAATTGCTCAAGGGCAACCGGCCAGCTCCGTGGTGGCGTCAGCGAACCTTGAGGTGGCTCAGCAGGTGCAACATCTGGTGATGAGCGATCGGTTTCGGGTGTACACCTCGGATGACGTCATTGGAGTGGAACTGGGTGGCGCGCTGAAGAATCCGATCGCCATCGCCGCCGGGATCGGGGATGGACTGGGGTTTGGGGCGAACGCAAAAGCCGCGCTGATCACCCGAGGGGTTGTGGAGATGGCGCGATTGGGTGTGGCGACGGGGGCAAGGGAAGAAACCTTCTGGGGTCTGAGCGGCCTCGGAGACCTCATCACGACCTGTTTGGGTGGACGCAATCGATGGCTCGGTGAGCAGCTGGGACAGGGGAAAACGCTCACACGGGTTCTGAAGCAGCGCAAGGATATCATTGAAGGCGTTGAGACGGCCAAGGCCGCTGTCGCCCTCGCCAAACGATTTGAAGTGGAGCTTCCCATCATTCAACAGGTGCACGCGATCCTCTTTCGCAAGACTAATCCTCGTCAGGCCCTCCAGACCTTGATGACGAGGTCTCGCAAGGCCGAACTCCTCTCCACATCGCATTGACGCTTCTCCTGAGACGCTGTTACAATGCCGGATACACAGATAGGCACAGATGGAAAGCTCCACAGATGAGCACAGAGACCTCTGTGTCATCTGTGTAATCATCTGTGTGATCTGTGGATAGCGGGGCGTGGCTCAGCTTGGTAGAGCGCCTGAATGGGGTTCAGGAGGTCCCGAGTTCGAATCTCGGCGCCCCGATCTACGAAAACCAATGACTCAACAGATAGTCAATATCGGACTCATTGGATTAGGCACCGTGGGCAGCGGGGTCGCCAGAGCCTTGGTGGAGAAGCGCCACCTGCTCGAAAAACGCATCGGTGCCCGCTTAGCGCTCAAGCGCGTGTGCGATCGCAATCGGCATCGGGCACGCCTCCTGCGACTGCCTTCCTCGCTGGTTACCACGGACGCTCGAACGATCCTGCGCGATCCCGACATCCACGTGATCGTGGAGCTCATCGGAGGCATTGAGCCGGCCAAGACGTTCATTCTGGAAGCCATTCGACGAGGCAAACACGTGGTGACGGCCAACAAAGCCTTGTTGGCCCACCACGGACACGAATTGTTTGCGGCAGCGGATCGGGTTGGGGTGGACGTCTATTTCGAGGCCTCGGTCGGCGGGGGCATCCCCATCATCAAAGCCCTTCGCGAAGGGCTCATCGCGAATGAGCTGAATGCGATCGTCGGGATTGTCAACGGCACCTCGAACTACATCCTGACGCAGATGCGCGACAAGCAACTCAGTTTCCATGAGGCCCTGAGCGAGGCCAGGCAGCACGGGTACGCCGAACGCAATCCATCGCTGGATATCGATGGCCACGATGCCGCCCATAAATTAGCGATCTTGACTCTCCTGGGATTCGGCACCCCGGTTTCGCTCTCGCAGATCCATACGGAAGGGATCAGTCGAATTTCGCTCGCGGATATCCAATACGCCGATGAGCTCGGATACTGCGTCAAGCCGCTCGCCATCGCCAAGCAGGCGGAGGGAAAGTTGGAGGTGCGCGTGCACCCCGCTTTGCTCTCGAAATCTCATCTGTTGGCCAACGTGAACGGTGTCTACAACGCGATCTACATCCATGGCGACTTGGTCGGCGCTGAGCTGTTCTACGGTCGAGGGGCGGGGCAGAATCCGACCACCAGCGCGGTGATCTCGGATTTGGCCGACGTCGCGCGCAACATCAGCCTGGCCATCGCCAATCGCGTGCCAACCTACGCGCCGCTGCATCGTCCCCTCAAACTTCGGAAGATGGACGACGTGGAAACCCGCTACTACATGCGCTTTACCGTCATCGACAGGCCCGGCGTCTTGGCGACGATCGCCCATATCTTAGGACGCCACCACATCTCGATCGCCAGCGTCCATCAGAAAGAGCGGCGGGCCGCCCGGATCGTGCCGGTCGTCATGATGACCCACGACGCCAAAGAGGCGAACGTGCGCAGGGCGTTGTCGGCCATTGACCGGCTGAGCGCGGTGAAATCGAAAACCGTCGCCATCCGAACGGAAGCGCCCCGAGGCAAATGAAATTCGGAATGCGGAATTCTGAAGGCGGAATGTCTCCGTCTGATTCCCCATTCCCCATTCCCCATTCCCCATTGAAGATCACAGTATCCAAACCTGCGGCGTGGCGGGGGGCGATCGAAGCGTATCGGCCGCTGCTGCCGGTTTCCTCCGCAACACCCGTGGTCACGCTCCTCGAAGGCAACACCCCGCTTATCTACAGTAAATTTCTGAGCCAGCGCGTGGGGGAGGGCGCCCAGGTCTATCTCAAATTTGAAGGCGCGAACCCCACCGGCTCGTTTAAAGATCGCGGCATGACCGTGGCGATCTCCAAGGCGGTGGAAGCCGGCTCGCGGGCGGTGCTGTGCGCCTCAACCGGC
This sequence comes from uncultured Planctomycetales bacterium, assembly GCA_964624155.1. Classification (GTDB taxonomy): domain Bacteria; phylum Omnitrophota; class Gorgyraeia; order Aquiviventales; family Aquiviventaceae; genus CAZUWM01. The sequence goes on along the minus strand of CAZUWM010000018.1, from coordinate 18,700 downwards.
AACACCTCGGCATCGGCCAGCGCCTACGCGGCGAAGGCGGGCTTGCGATCCATCGTCCTCATTCCCAAGGGAGCCATTGCGTTGGGCAAGCTCTCCCAGGCGCTCATTCATGGCGCCACGGTCGTGGCGGTGGATGCGAATTTTGACGTCTGCCTGGAACTTGTGAAGGCGATGGCGAACGCGCACCCCATCACGTTGGTCAATTCCATCAATCCCTTCCGCATCGAGGGGCAAAAAACGTGCGCCTTCGAGATTTGTGACGTGTTGGGACGGGCTCCGGATTTCCACCTCATACCGGTGGGCAACGCGGGCAACATCACCGCGCAGTGGAAAGGGTATCGGGAGTATCATCGGCTGGAAAGAATCCCAGGGCTGCCGGTCATGCTCGGTTTCCAAGCCCGCGGGGCCGCGCCCATTGTCCTGGGGCGCGTCGTGAAGACGCCCAAGACCGTGGCCACGGCGATCCGCATCGGCAATCCCGCCAGTTGGCACTCGGCGGTTGCCGCGCGCGATGAATCCAACGGGCGGATCGAGGCGGTCAGCGACCGCCAGATTCTGGAAGCGTATCAACTGCTCGCCCAGCGCGAAGGGGTGTTCGTGGAGCCGGCCTCCGCCTCGTCGGTGGCCGGGTTGCTCAGCTTGGTCAAGCGCGGCTATTTTCGCCGGCACCTCACGCGACGCAAGCGAACGAGTCGCCATCCCCTCATCTGCGTGTGTATCCTCACCGGTCATGGGTTGAAGGACCCGGATCGCGCCATCCAAAGCATCCGTTCCCCCCGCGTCCTCCCGCCTCGACTCGAGGCGATCTCGCAAGCCGTCGGCCTGCGATAGCCCCTGGAGAGATGCTATAATACGACGTTCTCATATGCGCCGATCCCTTATCGTCCAAAAATTCGGCGGCAGCTCAGTCGCGAATCCTGAGCGCATCAAACGGGTCGCCCAGCGCGTCGTCGAGACGAGACGCCGCGGCCATCAGGTCGTGGTGGTCGTCTCCGCGCTGGGTGATACCACCGATGAGCTCCTGGAGCTGGCCGCTCAAATCAGCGATGACCCGCCTGAGCGGGAGTTGGACATGCTCATGGCCACCGGCGAGCAAGTCTCGGTGGCGCTCTTGGCCATGGCCATCGAGCAACTGGGCGAGGCGGCGATTTCGTTTACCGGCGCGCAGGTGGGCATCCGCACCGATGGGATGCACACCAAAGCCCGCGTGGTCGCGATCAACGCCAAGCGGATTCAGGACGAGCTCGCCAAGGGGAAGATCGTGATCGTCGCCGGCTTCCAGGGCGTGAACATGAGCGAGGATATCACGACGCTGGGACGCGGCGGCTCCGACCTGACCGCGGTGGCCCTGGCGAGCACCTTGCAGGCGTCAGTGTGCGAGATTTTTACCGACGTCGAGGGCATCTTCACGGCGGATCCTCGCCTCGTGCCGACCGCGCGGAAGTTGAAGACGATCAGCTACGACGAAATGCTCGAAATGGCCTCGCTGGGGGCGCAAGTGATGCAGGCGCGCTCCATCTTTGTGGCCAAACGGTTTCATGTCCCGATCCACGTGCGATCCAGCTTCTCGTCAAAGGAGGGCACCATGATCACTGAAGTCGCCAAGGCCATGGAAGGCGTCGTGGTGAGCGGTGTCACCGTCCAAAAAGATGAAGCCAAAGTGACGGTGCGCGATGTGCCGGATAAACCCGGCATGGCGGCGCATCTCTTCCGCGAGCTGGCCGAGGCTGAGGTGAACGTGGACATGATCATCCAGAACGTCAGCCGTGAAGGCTTCACGGACGTCTCGTTCACCGTGGTAAAAAGCGATCTGCCGATGACGCTCAAAGTCACCCGCCGGGTGGCTCAACGCATCGGCGCGGGGACCGTCACAACCGATGAGGGCATTGCCAAAATCTCCATCGTCGGCATCGGGATGCGCAGCCACTCCGGTGTGGCGGCTAAGATGTTCGAGGCCATGGCGAAATCCGGCGTGAACATCGAGATGATCTCCACGTCAGAAATCAAGATCTCGTGCGTCATCCGCAAGGTGAATGCGGAGCGCGCCATGCGCGTCATCCATCAAGCGTTTGGACTGCACAAGAGAGGGTAGATGGAGGAGGGGGGAAGTCGTTCATAGTCATGTCACGAGTTGATCTGTACGACACAACCTTGAGAGACGGGGCGCAGACCGAGGGGATCTCCTACTCGGTTTCGGACAAGCTCCGCATCGCGGAGAAACTCGACCAGCTCGGCATCCCGTTCATCGAAGGGGGCTGGCCGGGGTCGAACCCAAAGGATGTCGAGTTCTTCCGCGTGGCGAAGAAGCGGCTGACGTTGAAGCATGCCGAGCTGGTCGCCTTTGGCAGTACCCGACGCGCCTCAACGAGTGCCGGACGAGATGCCAACCTGCAAGCCCTCCTCCGAGCGGACACCTCGACCATCACCCTCTTCGGCAAAAGTTGGGACCTCCACGTCCGCGAGGTCCTGGGCGTCAGCCTCGATGAGAACCTCAAGATGATCGAGGAGTCCATCGCATTCCTGAAATCGCGCGGCCGGCACGTTTTGTATGACGCCGAGCATTTCTTCGACGGCTACGCCGCCAGTCGGGACTATGCGCTCAAGACGATCCGGGCCGCGCAGGACGCCGGTGCTGCGGTGATCATCCTCTGCGACACCAACGGCGGTAGCCTGGCGCCGGAGCTGGCGCGGGTCATTGCCGAGGTGCGGGCGCACGTGCGGGTGCCGTTGGGCATCCACGTGCATAACGACTGCGGCCTCGCCGTGGCCAACAGCGTGGCGGCGGTCACCGCGGGGGTTCGGCAGGTGCAGGGTACGATCAACGGCTACGGCGAGCGCTGCGGTAATGCGGATTTGACCAGCATCATCCCGATTCTGATGCTCAAGAAAGACATCCCATGCCTGCCTCCGGCCAAGCTCAAGGAGCTGACCGAGGTGTCGCATTACGTGGCCGAGATCAGTAACATGGTCCAGCGGCCATCGCAGCCTTTCGTCGGCGCCACGGCGTTCGCGCACAAGGGCGGCGTGCACGTCAACGCCGTCAAGAAAAACCCCAAGACGTACGAGCATATTGATCCGGAGACCGTCGGCAACCAGCGCAAAATCCTGGTGTCGGAGTTGTCCGGGCGCACGTCGCTGGTCATCAAGGCCAACGAGATCCGCCTGGACCTGTCCAAGCATGCGCCGGAGGCCAGGAAACTGCTCAAGCTCCTGCAGCGCCTGGAGCATCAAGGCTACCACTTTGAGGCCGCGGAAGGGTCGCTTGAGCTGTTGCTGCAGCGGCATCTGAAGAAACTCAAGCCGTTCTTCCAGCTTGAGAGCTTTCGGATCATCGTGGAGAAGCGAGGCGCCAGACTCAGCTCTGAAGCGACCATCAAAGTGAAGGTGAATGGCGTCGCCGAACATGCCGCCTCGGAAGGCGACGGTCCCGTGAACGCCCTCGACAATGCCGTGCGCAAGGCGCTCAAACAGTTCTATCCGACGCTCTCCCAAATGCACCTGACCGATTTTAAGGTCCGCGTGCTGGATGAGAAGGCCGGCACCGCGGCGAAAGTGCGCGTGCTCATCGAGTCACAGGATGCGCATGATTCCTGGGGCACGGTCGGCGTCTCTGAGAACGTCATTGAGGCAAGCTGGCAGGCATTGGTGGACTCCATCGAGTACAAGCTCCTCAAAGATCAAAGTCGGAAGTCGGAAGTCGGAAGTCGGAAGTTACACAGGGCAAAACAACAACTCCGCCCCTAACGTTTTACTTCTCACTTCCGAGTTCCCACTTCCCACTTTGAGCATCAGCCATTGTGCTCATGACTCAGTTGCCACCGCAGTACAACCCGCACGACGTGGAAACTCGGCTCTATCAGCAGTGGGAAAAGGACGGGGTCTTTCGCGCCGAGCCAAATTCCAAGAAGACACCGTACACCATCGTCATCCCTCCGCCCAACGTCACGGGCATTCTCCACATGGGACATGCGCTCAACAACACCATCCAGGACGTGCTGATTCGATGGAAGCGCATGCAGGGCGACAACGCCTTGTGGGTTCCCGGCACCGACCACGCCGGCATTGCGACCCAAAACGTCGTCGAAAAATCACTTGCCAAGGAAGGCAAGCGCCGGCAAGACCTGGGGCGCGAGGCGTTCGTACAGCGCGTCTGGGCGTGGAAAGAACAGTACGGCAACACGATCATCGCCCAACTCAAGCGGCTCGGCGCCTCCTGCGACTGGTCCCGCACACGCTTCACCATGGATGAAGGGTTGTCCGAGGCGGTCACTGAGGCGTTCATCCATCTCTATAAGAAGGGACTGATCTACCGCGGCAACTACATCATCAACTGGTGTCCCCGCTGCCAAACCGCCCTCTCGGACGAAGAGGCCCCCCGCCGCGAGACCCACGGCAAGCTCTACTACATCAAATATCCCCTCAAAGAAAAGGGGGAAGCAAGAACACTTCCGACTTCCGACTTCCGACTTCCGACTTCGATTGTGGTAGCAACCACACGGCCGGAGACGATGCTCGGCGATACGGCCATTGCGGTCCATCCGAAAGACAAACGCTACCAGGCGCTCATCGGGAAAACCGCCGTGCTGCCGCTGGTCAATCGCGAGCTGGTGATTCTCTCGGACGAGGCGATTGATCCGGAGTTTGGGACAGGAGCCGTGAAAGTCACGCCAGCTCACGACCCGGTGGACTTCCAACTTGGCAAGACGCACAAGCTCGAATTCGTCAACGTGATGGCGGACGACGGCCACATGACGAACGTCCCAGCGCCGTATCAAGGGTTGGACCGATTTGCTTGCCGCCAGAAGGTGCTTGAAGATTTGGAGCGGGACGGTTTGTTGGTGAAAACCGAGGACCATCTCCACAACGTGGGACACTGCTACCGGTGTGACACGGTGCTGGAGCCTCGCCTGAGCTTGCAGTGGTTCGTGAAAATGAAGCCGCTCGCGAAACCGGCCATCGAGGCGGTGAAGAAGAAGCGCATCACGTTCGCCCCCTCACGTTGGACCAAAGTGTACCTCAGCTGGATGGAGAACATCCAGGACTGGTGCATCAGCCGCCAAATCTGGTGGGGCCACAGACTTCCCGTGTACTACTGTCAAGCGTGCACGGACACGGGAAGAGTCCATAGTCAAGAGTCCGTAGTCCATAGCAAAAAGAGGAGAACTACGGACTACGGACTACGGACTACGGACTTGAAAGGAGTTGTCGTCTCCAAAACCAGACCAGCGAAGTGCCCACGGTGCGGCTCGACTGACCTCAAGCAGGATGAGGATGTCCTGGACACGTGGTTCTCGTCATGGCTGTGGCCGTTCTCGACGCTGGGCTGGCCGGAGCGCACCAAGGACCTGGCGGCGTTCTATCCCACCGCCACGCTGGTGACTGCGCCGGAGATTATCTTCTTCTGGGTCGCGCGGATGATCATGGCAGGGCTGTTTTGCATGAAAGAGATCCCGTTCAAGCAGGTCTACATCCATGGAACCGTGCGCGACCTCACGGGGAAGAAGATGTCGAAGTCGCTGGGCAACATCATTGACCCGCTGGACATCATCGAGCAGTTCGGGGCGGATGCGCTGCGGTATACCTTACTCACCTCAACCGCCATCGGGACAGACGTCTTTATCTCTGAGGAGAAATTCACCGCCGGACGAAATTTCGCCAACAAACTCTGGAACGCCACCCGCTATGTCGTCTCGCAACAGCCCAAGGCGCTCGACTTGCCCGCGGAGCGTTCGCCGGCGGACCGTTGGATCCTCTCAAGGCTCCATCAGACCATTGCGGAGACGACCAAGGCGCTCGACCGCTTCGCGTTCCACGAGGCGGCCCGCGCGGTGTACGATTTCATCTGGCGCGACTTTTGCGATTGGTACGTCGAGTTGTCTAAATACGTCCAGCCGTCACAGCGTAAGTCGACGGCGTCGATCTTGACCCACGCGCTGGAGGCGAGCCTCCGGCTGCTGCATCCGGTGATGCCGTTCGTCACCGAGGAGTTGTGGCAGCACGTGCTTCAAGCGACCGGCGCCAAGGATCGGCGCTCCGTCATGACGGCCGAATGGCCGACGGCCAGCAAGGCGCTGATCGACCGCGACACCGAGGCGCTCTTCGAACGGTTCAAGGCGGTCGTCACGGCCATTCGCAACACCAAAGCCGAGCTCAATGTGCCGATTACAGCCAGGCCGGCGGTCCAACTGTCCAGTCGGCAGCGCAGCATCCGAGACTTTTTTGAAACCCATCGGTCGTTCGTCCAGGCATTGGCGCGCGTGGGGGAGATTGCCATAGGAGAAGGCTTGACCAAACCGCGCGATGCCGCGGTGACCGTTGTGGATGGCATTGACGTGGTTATTCCGCTCACCGGCATGATTGATGCCGCCAAGGAACGGCAGCGGCTTCAAACCCGCGTCAAGGAATTGACCAGTGAGCTGGCCAGGCTTGATGGCCGGTTGAACGATCAGCAGTTCATGCAGCGAGCTCCTCAAGACGTCATTGACGGCGTGAAAGCGAAACGGCCGGACGTTGAAGAAACACTGAAGAAACTCACCGGCCATTTGCACCTCTTGGAATCGCTGTGATGACCACGTCAACGTCTGATCTGCGATCATTGATTCGCGCGGCCCTCCGAGAAGACCTCGGACGAGGCGACTTGACCACGCACGCCCTCATTCCTCCACAACGCCCGATTCAAGCGCGAATCCTCGCCAAAGCTTCCGGTATCGTTGCGGGAACTGGTGTCGCGGCTGAAGTCTTCAATCTCGTTGATCGGCGCCTTCGCAGCACGGCGCATCGGCAGGATGGCCAATCGGTTGGTCGCGGACAGGCCATCATGACTCTCCGAGGCGAGGCGAGAAGCATCCTGATGGCCGAGCGGACGGCGTTGAACTTCCTCGGCCACCTCTCAGGTATTGCCACGTTGACCCACCGATTCGTCGAACGCGTCCAGCCGTACCACGTGAAGATTTTAGATACCCGCAAGACGATCCCTGGGCTGCGAGCGCTGGAAAAATATGCGGTGCGGATGGGCGGGGGAACGAACCACCGGATGCGCCTGGATGACGCTGTCCTCATCAAGACGAATCACCTGCGGGCCTTACAATGCGGAATGCGGAATGCGGAATGCGGAATGCTGATTCAAGAGGCCGTGAGGAAAGCGCGGCAGATCCGACCGAAGAAATTCGTGGAAGTTGAAGTAACGAACCTCCGTGAATTTCAAGCTGCGCTCGCCATGAACCCCAATGCCATTTTGCTAGACAATTGGTCAGTGCCACAGATTCGCCGGGCTGTGTCGTTAAGAAATTCCGCACGCCGCACGCCGCACGCCGCACCGCTCTTAGAAGTCTCAGGCGGGGTGACGCTGCAGAACGTTCGGCGTATCGCGGCGACCGGGGTGGAGCGCA
>CAZUWM010000018.1:0-11212 GCA_964624155.1 uncultured Planctomycetales bacterium | reverse complement strand
GGCGGGGTGACGCTGCAGAACGTTCGGCGTATCGCGGCGACCGGGGTGGAGCGCATTTCCATCGGGGCGTTAACCCATTCGGCGCCGGCGCTTGACGTCTCCTTGCAGATCATCGGCTGACATGCCTGGATTTCAACTGGTCACTGACCTGACGCCTCAGGGTGATCAGCCTGAGGCGATCGCAGCGCTCACCCAGGGCGTGCTTGAAGGCAAGCCGCACCAAACGCTGCTGGGCGTTACCGGCTCCGGAAAAAGCCTCGCTGCTGAGGAACCCATCTGGATTTACGAAAAAAAAGTACACAAACAACTCCAGCCGTCATTGGTTTCTATTGGTCCATTTATCGACCAGATTTTTAGGGAAGCAAAATCCGAGGTGAATGATGACATAGGAACACAGTTCGTACGAGCCGCTGCGATCCCAAAACGATACTTCACGTTAAGCCTCTGCCCACGGACCAACCGAGTTGAGGTCAAGCCCATCCTTCAATTCCTTCGTCATCGAACTCCAACCCCCCTTTATCACCTCAAAACCGAATGTGGTCGGGAAATCACCGTCACGGGAGATCACAACTTTTGGGTGCTGCGCGATGGCCGGTTGTTGCTTCTTCAAACGACTCAAATGAGGGATACAGACCATCTCCCAATTCCTCTGACCCTTCCCCCCGTAGACGTTGACCTTAAGTGGTTAGAAGTCGCCGAGTTGTTGAAAGGGGAGGCGCTGCACGTGGAAGCGAGCGATCTGGTCGCCAGAGCCGTTAGGCAAATAGGAAGAACAGCGGTTAGTGATCTATTGAGCCGCCAACATCTCTTTCCTCAACACAAACTTCGAAAACTCGAACGAGGAAGTGACGGACGAGGACTTTCCCTCGCCACATTGACAGAGATCGCAGAAGCTAGCGATTTGAAGGTAATGGCTGATGACATCATGCGGATCGCAGTGGGCTCACAATTTCATACGCATACGCTTCCTGGCAAGCTTGCGCTCTCTGATGGATTCCTTCGACTACTGGGTTATTACATCGCAGAAGGCCATGGTGAACCAACCCATAGATTCTTCACGATTACAAGTCAATCACGCGTGATCGTAGAAGACCTTTTCCGCACCTTACGCCACCTTGGTTTGCGCTATCGCAGGAATGGGCTCGACATCCATATTGCTTCAAAAATCCACACGATACTCTTGGCTCAACTTGCCGGTAGGAATGCCCGATCAAAACACCTGCCACCATTCTGGCCTGAGCTTTCCCAGCGGCAGCTTGGGGAGCTCCTCAAGGCTTATTTTGAAGGGGATGGATGTGCCACGGCAGGCAATGGCGTCGTAGCTGTCACCGCGAGCAAGAAACTTGTGTCGGACCTTAGTTACGCGCTTCTTCGCTTCGGGATTTGGACTCGCACATATTACATATGGCAGCGGGCTACTAATTCAAATCATCAAGGCGCGTACTATTGGTATGTAACGATTGCCGGCGAAGAAAATCTTCGTGCCTTTCAAAAGGGCATCGGGTTTCTGTCTCAACGGAAACGGGGCGCTCTCGACCACGAAGTGAAAACCACCGGAGATGCAAAGAAGGATTTGATTCCGGGCGCTGGTGAACCGATCAGAAAACTTCGTCGTTCGCTAGGGATTTCTCAAGGAGCTTTCGCCTCACGATGTCAGCTGAGTGGACCAACAGTCAGCGTCGTTGAAGCTGGCCTTGCAGCGCCAAGACGCTCAACAACAAAGAAAATCCTCAATGGGGCTCGCTCATCGAGTGCTGATCGAGAAGCGCTTGATTGGCTCGAGTCGCTGATGCGTTGCCGATGGACAAAAGTAGCGCACGTAGACACCATCGTTTCTCATGAACCGTATGTCTATGATTTAAGCGTTGCTGACAACGAAACGTTCCTCGCGGGCAGTGGTGGGCTTTTCCTCCACAATACGTTTACTATGGCAAAGGTTATTGCACGAGTACAGAAGCCGACGCTTATCCTGTCGCACAATAAGACATTATGCGCCCAATTGTACAGCGAGCTCAAATCGTATTTTCCCCACAACGCGGTGGAATACTTCGTCAGCTACTACGATTACTACCAGCCGGAAGCCTACGTGCCGCAGACCGATACCTACATCGAGAAAGATTCCTCCGTCAATGAAGAGCTGGACCGCCTGCGCCTCTCGGCCACCAGCTCGCTCATGAGCCGGCGTGACGTCATCATTGTCTCCAGCGTCTCCTGCATCTATAACCTCGGCGATCCCGAAGAATACCGAGAGCTGATGGTGTGGCTCGAGAAGGGCAAGACCGCGCGACGGGATGAGATCCTCTCATGGCTCGTGGGCATTCACTACACGCGCAACGACGTCGCCTTCTCGCGGGGCACCTTCCGCGTCCGAGGAGACGTCATTGATGTGTTTCCCGCGTATCGCCAAACCGCGTATCGCATGGAGTTGGCCGGGGGGCGCATTGAGCGTCTGCGCGAGATCCATCCCCTCACCGCTCAGACCATCTCGGAACTTGAGCAAATCGCCGTGTACCCGGCCAAACATTTCGTCACCGGCAAGGAGAAGATCGTCCGCGCCCTCGACATCATCGAGCGCGAGATGATTGAGTGCGTCAGAAACCTCCAGGCGGCAGGCAAGCTCCTTGAGGCGCAGCGGCTGCAGTCCCGAACACGCTATGACATGGAGATGTTGAAAGAGTTGGGGTTTTGCCACGGCGTCGAGAACTACTCGCGGCAGCTCTCCGGCCGCCCGCCCGGCTCTCGCCCCCTCTGTCTCATTGACTATTTTCCGAAGGACTACCTCATGGTGATCGATGAGTCGCATGTGACCATCCCGCAAATCCGCGGGATGTACGAGGGCGATCGCGCGCGGAAAGAAACGTTGGTCGAGTACGGATTCCGACTCCCCTCAGCCCTCGACAACCGTCCGCAGACCTTCAAGGAGTTCGAGCGCCTCATCCGCCAGGTCATTTTCATGTCCGCGACCCCAGGCCCGTATGAGCTGAAGCGCTGCCAGGGGGTGACGGTGGAGCAGGTGATTCGACCCACCGGCCTGGTGGATCCTCCGGTGGCTGTCAAGCCGACGGAGGGTCAGATTGACGATCTCATCGAACAGGTTCGGCAGCGCGCCGAGCGGAAAGAACGCGTGCTGGTGACGACCTTGACCAAGCGGCTGTCTGAAGACCTGGCCCGGTATCTCAGCGAGGCGAAACTGCGGGTCAAGTACCTCCACTCCGATTTGGATGCCATTGAACGGGTGGAAATCCTGCGCGACTTGCGTCTGGGGGAGTTCGATTGTCTGATCGGCATCAATCTGCTGCGCGAGGGGCTTGACCTGCCGGAGGTGTCGCTGGTGGCGGTGCTGGACGCGGATAAGGAAGGGTTCCTGCGATCAGCGACTTCCTTGATCCAGGTGGCGGGGCGCGCCGCCCGCAACGTCAACGGCGAAGTCATCCTGTATGCCGACCATGCGACGGGCGCCATGCGCCAGGCCGTTGGAGAAATGGCCCGCCGCCGCCAGAAACAGCTTGACCATAACCGCCGGCATGGCATTACACCGAAGACGATCCGGAAGGCGATTCGAGAAGGGATCGAGGCGGTGCGAGAGGCCGAGGCGTTGACCGTTGAGCAGACCGGACGTCCCGTGGAAGACCACGAGCGAATGACCGTCATCGCGGAATTAGAGGAAGAGATGCTCCTGTGTGCCCGCAATTTACAGTTTGAGCGGGCCGCGGTCCTCCGTGATCAGGTCCGTACGCTCAGAGAGAAGTCAGAAGTCGGAAGTCAGAAGTCAGAAGTACGATACACACGACCTCGACATGGACAAACGAGACGAAGGACTTGAAGCGAAGTTGGCCGAGCAGCTCAAGGGTTGCTGCTTCGGGGGCGCGATCTACGCGTTCGCTGAGTGCGACTCCACGATGGATCGGGCCCACGCGCTGGCCCGCCCCGCCGATGGCGGGGGCTCGGTCGAAGGCACGCTCGTCTTCGCCGCTCGCCAGCGGAAGGGCAGGGGTCGACTGGGCAGAACGTGGGAATCGCCGGAGGGCGGCGCCTATTTCTCGCTAATCCTCAAACCAACGCGTCCACCGGAGGAAATCCCACAACTCTCGTTGGTTGCAGGGCTGTGTGTCGCTAAAGCGATTCACGAGCTCACAGGCCTTGTCCCATCCATTCGCTGGCCGAACGATCTGCTGTTAAAGGAACGTAAGGTAGCCGGCATCCTGGTTGAAGCAAAGGATGGCGCGGTGATTCTTGGTGTGGGAATCAACGTAACGACTGATCCGAAGCTGTTGCCCGACACCGCCACGTCGTTGTCAGCCTGTGGCGCGGTCTGTGACCCGTATCGCCTCACCGCCACGGTCTACCGCCGGTTCAACGGCTGGTACGACGTATGGACGGCCAACGGCTTTGCGCCCGTGCGGGAAGCTCTGCGCCCGTGGCTGAGCCACGTCGGACAGCTCGTCCGCCTGACCACCGACGCCTCCCAGACAGAAGGGCAGGCGATGGACATCGATGAAACCGGCCGCCTCCTCGTGCGCCTCGATTCCGGCCTGGTGCGCGCCTTCGACGTCGGCGAGGTCACGCTGCTGCGATGATCTCATCCTCGAACCGATCGAAACTCATCGCCTCCGTAGTATTGTGCGCCGTCGTCCTTCTCGTCTTTTCCAACTGCCTGTCGTTTTCCTTCGTCTGGGACGATGAGCACTACCTCTTGCGCAACGTCTACCTCACCTCATGGAAGTATCTTCCGAATCTCTTGATGGAAAACGTTGATGCCGGGGCAGGGGTACACAGCAATCCCTATCGTCCTCTGGAGATGCTGACCCACTTCCTCGATGTCAGGCTCTGGGGCTACCAGGCGTGGGCGCATCATCTGACCTCAGTCCTGATTCACGCCGCGACGACGGTTGCGATCTTCCGATGGTTATGCCGAGTCGCACCCTGGTCAGGCGCGCTGTTGGCGGCCCTCGCCTACGGGGTGCATCCACTCCAGTCCATGGCCGTCCCCTACATCCCAGGACGCGCCGATGATCTGGCGATCCTGTGGCTCTGTCTGGGGTTGCTGGCGTACGAGCGATCCCCGGCGGTTTCGCTCTTCTGCGCCGCAGGCGCCATGTTGTCAAAAGAGCATATGGTGCTGTTCCCCATTTTCTTGTGGCTGTACCTCCACGCCATCGGCCGGCCGGCATTCTGGAAGCGCCTTTGGCCGTTTTGGGTGGTTTCGTTCGTGTACGTCATCCTGCGATTGACCGTGTTGAACTTTGCCAATACCCTCAACTTCTATGGAGAAGAGAACGTCCTGACCCAGCACGTGTCCTATCGATTTTGGACCTACCTCACCACGCTGCCTAAAGGGTTGCGTGTATGGATTTGGCCGAGTGATCTGCATCACGAGCGTTCGTGGAGCATCTACACCTCGTTGACGCAGGCGCGAGTGTGGCTCTCCGCGCTTGGCGTACTCGCCTGGCTGGGGGTCGTCGTATGGCGGTGGCGAACACACCGTGCGATCGCCGCGGGATTACTCTGGTTTCTCCTGGCCACCATTCCGACCTCAAACCTGATCGTGTTGATCAACGCGCTGTTCTACGACCATTGGTTTCTCCTGCCGGGCCTGGGATTGGCGATGGCGGTTTCACAGATACCGGTTCTTCGGCGTCTCTCCGTGAGGCAAACGTGGGGTGTCGCGCTTGCCCTCAGCGTGGGTCTCGGAGCGATAACGTGGCGGTATAATCAGGTGTGGCGCGATCCGGTCTCGCTCAATACGCATATCCTCCGGTTCGAACCTCACAATCCAAAGATCCTGCATAATCTCGCCATGGCGTTGTCGGATGCAGGCAACGTTGAGAAGAGCATTACGCTGTATCAACAGGCCATAGCCGAAGGAGATGCCTACCCCCACACGCACCACAATCTCGCGCAGGCCTACCAACAGCTCGGACGGTTGGACGAAGCCGCCGAAGAATACCGAAACGCGCTGGCGATCAACGCGCGTTTCCATCACTCGGCCCTCGCCCTGGGACAGTTAGAGCTTCAGCGGGGCAGGGATGAGGAGGCCGAACAGATGTTCCGCTCAGCCGTGGAATCCTACCCGTACAGCGCGGAGGCGTATCTTGGGTTGGCGCAAGTAGCGCTGTATCGCAACGACCGTGCCTCCGCCATCGCTGTCTTGAAGCGAGGCCTCGGCCTTGTCAACGACGTCAGACTCCGCCGAGCCCTGACCGACTTAGAGCCCCCAACATAATGATCGCCATTGATATTGGGAACACGACGTGCAGTTTTGGCGTCTTCGAGCAGGGGCGCCTGACCAAATACTTCTCGATGGCAACGCAGGCGAATCAGACGGCGAGGCAGGTGGCGGCGCAGGTGCGGCGGCTGGCGAAGAGGCAACGAATTCGTTTCGATGCCAAGACGTCAGTCGTGTTGTGCAGTGTCGTGCCGCGCATGTCCTCGGTGATGGTTCAGGCGCTTCGCTTGTTAGGGCTGCGCCGAATCGCGGTGGTCGGGAAACACGTCCGTGTACCGCTGGTCAACCGCTACACCTACCCGGAACAGGTGGGTCAGGATCGGTTGGTGGGAGCGTACGCCGCCTGGAGGAAGTTTCGGACCGCCTGCATTGTCTGCGACTTCGGCACCGCCATCACCATTGACGTCGTCACCAAGCGAGGGGAGTATTTAGGTGGGGTGATTGTGCCGGGGCTTGAGATCTCTCTCGAAGCACTGGCGACTCGAACCGCTCTGCTTCCCAAAGTGACGCTCAAGGAGCCGCGGGAGCTGTTGGGCCGAGATACCGCCCACAGCATTCGCTCCGGCCTCATCTACGGCTATGCAGCCCTCTGTGACGGTCTGGTGAGCCAACTGAAGGCCACATACGGCCCCCACGCCACGGTCGTGGCGACAGGCGGCGCCAGCCCGTTCATCGTCAAACACGCCCGCACTATCCAGCACGTCAGGCCTCATCTCATCCTCGAAGGATTATATTTACTTTCGTAAGATTTAGCTTGAAATAGTTAGATATTTGATGTAAAATCCTCTCTAAGTCATCTAAATACCGATTTTAAAGCCTTGAAAATCCCTAGATAGACTCTATAATCGATATAAATTAGCACTTGAAGTAATGGATTGCTAACAGGAGGTAGGTGGAATGGCGTTAAAACCCCTTGGCGACCGCATCGTGGTGAAGGCGCTTGAGCCTGATGCGAAGACGAAAAGTGGATTGGTCCTGCCGGACAGCGCGAAAGAGAAACCCCAAGAGGGCAAAGTCATTTCAGTCGGCACGGGCCGCCTGCTGGATGAGGGTGTCGTCAAGCCGCTGCAAGTGAAGGCCGGCGATCGCATTCTCTACGGGAAGTATTCGGGGACTGAGGTTCAGTTGAACGGGGAAGACTATTTGATTGTTCGTGAAGACGACGTGCTCGCAATCGTACAGTAAAAAGGAGGCGTAAGAGAATATGGCGAAACAGTTGATGTTCCAGGAAGACGCGCGGCGGCAGATGCTCCGAGGGGTGGAGAAGCTCGCGGCAGCGGTCAAGGTGACCCTCGGCCCGCGTGGGCGCAATGTGGTCATCGAGAAGAAGTTCGGTTCGCCCACCATCACGAAAGACGGGGTGACCGTCGCGAAAGAGATCGATCTGGAGGATCCCTATGAGAACATGGGGGCCCAGCTCGTGAAGGAAGTCGCGGAGAAGACCTCGGATAACGCCGGCGATGGCACGACCACCGCGACAGTCTTGGCCGAGGTGATCTTTAAGGAAGGCTTAAAGAACGTCACCGCCGGCGCCAACCCGATGGCCCTCAAGCGGGGCATCGAGCAGGCGGTTGAAGAAATCGTGGAACAGCTCAAGAAGGTTTCGAAGCAGGTCAAAGACAAGAAGGAAATCAGTCAGGTCGCCGTCATCGCCTCCAACTACGACCAGACCATCGGCGAGCTCATCGCGGACGCCATGGAGAAGGTCGGCAAGGACGGCGTCATTACCGTCGAGGAAGGCAAGTCCGCCCAAACGACCCTCGACCTGGTGGAAGGCATGCAGTTCGACCAGGGGCATCTCTCCCCCTACTTCGTCACGGACGCCGAGCGGATGGAAGTTGTCCTCGACGATCCCTACATCCTCATCTACGAGAAGAAAGTCTCCTCGATGAAAGACCTCCTGCCGGTGCTGGAAAAAATCGCCAAGGCGGGTCGTCCGATTGTCATCATCGCGGAGGATGTCGAGGGTGAGGCGCTGGCGACCCTCGTGGTCAACAAGCTGCGCGGGACGTTGCAGTGTTGCGCCGTGAAGGCCCCGGGCTACGGCGACCGCCGCAAGGCGATGCTGGAAGACATCGCGACCCTCACCGGCGGCAAGGCCCTCACCGAGGACCTCGGCATCAAGCTGGAAAACATTCAGCTTGAGGACCTGGGTCGAGCCAAGCGGGTCAAGGTGGACAAGGAGAACACGACGATCATCGAGGGAGCCGGCAAGACCTCCGCGATCAACGGGCGCATCGCCCAGATCAAGAAGCAGATCGAGGACACCGACTCCGACTACGACAAGGAGAAGCTCCAGGAACGGTTGGCCAAGCTCTCAGGCGGTGTGGCGCAGATCAACGTGGGTGCGGCCACCGAGACCGAGATGAAGGAGCGAAAAGCCCGTGTTGAGGACGCCCTGCACGCAACCCGAGCCGCCCGTGAGGAAGGCATTGTCGCCGGCGGTGGGGTGGCGCTCTTACGAGCCGCCTCGTCCCTGGAGAAGCTCAAGCTCTCCGGCGATGAGCAGATCGGTGTGGAGATCGTCCGGCGGGCGCTGGAAGAACCGTCCCGTCAGATCGCGACGAACGCCGGTCAAGAGGGCTCGGTGATCGTGCAGCGCATCAAATCCGAGAAGGCGAGTGTCGGGTTCGACGCCGAAAAAGGCGAGTTCGCGGACATGTTCGACGTCGGTATCATCGACCCGACCAAGGTGGTGCGCACGGCGTTGCAGAACGCGTCCAGCATCGCTGGTCTCCTCATCACGACCGAGGCGATCGTGACTGAAATCCCGGAGAAGGAGAAGGACAAGATGCCGGCTCCAGGCGGCCATGGCGGCGGGGAGATGTACTAAAAACAGTCCATAGTCCGTAGTCCATAGCCACAGATCACAACTAACAACACAGGGACAAAGACATGGCAACGGCAACAGCAGCACGCACGAGCCTGAAGCTCAAGCCGATCGGGGATCGGGTGATCGTCCAGCGGGTCGACTCGAAGGAGAAGTCCGAAGGAGGACTCTATCTACCCGACAGCGCGCAAGAGAAGCCCCAGGAGGGGAAGGTCATCGCCGTCGGTCCGGGCAAGACCTTGAAGAACGGCAAGGTGGTTCCGCCAACCGTGAAAGCCGGCGATCACATCCTGTTCGGCAAGTACTCAGGCTCAGAGCTGAAAGTTGACGAGAAAGAGTACGTGTTCCTCAACGAGGACGACATCCTCGCCCTCATCACTTAAGTTCAGGCGCGTCAACGCGCCGGCTAGGGAGGCCCCTTTGTGCACATCAAGCACAAAGGGGCCTCCGTGCTTCATGTGCCGCTTGATGAATGTCGCCCTCTAACGTGCGACTGTCCGGTCGCAACCATTGGCCCCGTCTGGCCTCACCCGCCAGTCGGGGTTTGTGTCAAGAGATTCTTACGCTGCGAACAGGAGCTGCCGTCCTGCCATTTCTGAACCATGAAAATTTTAGTACTATAATGTGCACAATATGGTACAATAGAAGCGTCCGATGATTGTCAAAGATGCCATGGTCGTCATTCATCTGGCGAAGATCACGCTGCTTGAAAAAAGCTGTGAACGTTTCAAGCCCGTAATGATTCCTGAAGAGATACACCGTGAAATCGTTGAAGGTGAAAAGAAAGGTTACGAGGATGTGCAGATTGTCCAAGAGCTGATCAAGGCCGGGAAGATGCACATCAAACGTGTTCGGGAAAGAGGACTACTTAAGCGCGCGAAGGAGTTCAACATCCAACGAGGAGAGGCTGAAGCGGTGGCACTCTACTGGCAGGAAAAAGCCGAACATCTGGCAAGCGATGATGATAACCTGAGGAAGAAAAGCGCCTTGCTCAACCTCCATGTCATCGGCACGCCCGCTATTATCCTGAAGCTTTATGAGGACAAGCTGATTGATCGCAACAAACTTTTGGAGAGTTTGCAAGTGTTAAAGAAAATCGGCTGGTTCAGTAATGCCGTGATAGACAGCATCTTCATGGAGGCGACATGAAACAAGACGCCATCGGCATACGGCTTCCGAAGGAAGTTCTATCGAGGATCGAGAAGCTCAGCAGGGAAGAGCACGAGGATAGAAGCACAATCATCAGAAAACTCGTGATCCTAGGCTATGCTGACTTGGTGAAAGAGAAAGCGGCACAGAAATACCGTGGCGACAGGATCACCCTCTCAGAAGCCGCTCATCAAGCAGGCGTAACGTTATGGGAGATGGAAAGGTATCTGGTAGAGAGCGGTTACGAGTCGTCCTATTCAGTTGAAGACCTGGAAAAAGAACTGCGTCTGTTGGGGACGCGTTGACAGGGAGGGGCAGCGTCGCTAGAATATCCTATGGTTTACGAAATGCCCTCCTGCGTGGCTCCCTTTTTTCACCGACAGATTCTGCCTTTCTCTGCTTTCTGCCTTCTGCTTTCTGCCTTCTGTCTTCTGACCGAGGTGAACAATGGCTGAGTGGATTGGGATTGGGCGGCGAGCCCGCCGGTGTTACGGATTTGACGAGATTGCGCTCGTCCCGGGAACGGTCACTCTCGACCCCACCATGGTCGACACCACCTGGGAAATCGGCGGTCTCATATTCAAGGTCCCCATCGTCGCCTCGGCGATGGATGGGGTTGTGGACGTCCGTTTCGCCATCGCCATGGGCCAACTGGGGGGCCTGGCGGTGTTGAACCTCGATGGGGTGCAGACCCGCTACGAGGATCCCGCTCAGGCCATCCAACAAGTCGTCCGGGGCGACGTCGAGGCGACCACAGAAATCGTCCAGCGGCTCTACAAAGAACCGATCAAGGAGAAGCTGGTCGCCAAACGCGTGGAACAGATCAGGGCTGGCAATGTTCCGTGTGCGGTCAGCACGATTCCGCAGAATGCCGAGCGCTTCGGTGCTATCGCGCAAGAGGCCGGGGCGGACATGTTCGTGGTCCAGTCCACCGTGACCACCGTCCGCCACCAGGCGAAGGCCTACACCCCACTCGATATCGCTCGATTCCTCAAGTCGATGAAGAT
>CAZUWM010000017.1:0-26983 GCA_964624155.1 uncultured Planctomycetales bacterium | reverse complement strand
TACGCCTTCTCGCCGACGATCTTGGAGATGAGGCCGAGGCCATAGACATACGAGGCCGTGACGGTGCCCTGGGCATCCGTCTCGGCGAGGACTCGGGAGAGCGCGGGCAGGGGGTCAACCACATACTTCGTCACGACCCCGTTGCGGGTTGTCTGAAGCCGGTTGCCAAACGGATCGTAGCGGAAGACCACGGTCGTGGCCGTGGGGGAACGGGTCGATTCAGCGACCGGCGGGGGCACGGCGGCGGCAGGAGAAAACGTGTGAGATGAGATCGCTGGGATCCTCTCGGAAGGTGGTGGGTTGCGTGGCATCCCTGTGTCGTTGCGCGGCGGGATAGCTGAGGGTGGAGGCAGAGGTTCGGGGTCGACCTCCCTGCCCACGCTAGCCGGCGTGGGTTGAATCGAAATCGTTGATGTCGGAGCGGTCACGGCAGGGGCGACCGCGATCGGGAGAGGCGGTGGCGGGAGAGAGATCGGTGTCGGGGGCGGTGGAGCGGGGGCAATCGGAATGGGGGTCAACGATGGCGGCGGTCCTGAAGGCGTGGGAGTCGGGGTCGGCGTGGGAACATGGCTGGGCACTACGTCCTGCTGCTTCGAGGATTCGGTGGTCGATATCAGGAGCGGAGGACTCGTCTGCTGAGGCGTTGGAGTCGGTGTCGGGGTCGTCGCGGGGACACGGGTGATCGTGCGGCGATGGGGAGCGGGTGCCACCGATGGTGAGGGAGACGGAGTGGGCGAGCCCCGTACCACGCCCTCAGGGACGTGGTCTGGGGGCCCCACGCTTGGCGTCCCAGGAGGCGCCTGCCTCCACGCCGTTACCGGGAGAGCTTCCTGCGTGGTACGGGGTGAAGGCGAGGGGGATGGATCAGGCGAGCCGGACGGGGTGGGCTGGGGTTGCTGAGCAAAGGCGCGGCTCATGAGGAGATGGTCCCACAGCCAGGCGATGAGTCGGTTCACGGTGCGGCGCATGGCGCGAGGAGACTGCGACGCCGGGAGGGTAAGGGCGCTCAGTTCCATGCGGATGAGACGGTGTTCCGCATCATAGTGATACGCGTCGACGGACGAACCGCTCGTCTTGCGAAGCATGTTGCCATTGGCATCGTAGGTGAAGGTCGCCGCATCCGCCTTCAGGAGTTGGTTGTCGCGGTTGGAGGTGTAAGCCGTAGGAATCGGCGGGAAGGTTGGCGACTTCAGGGGGGAGACCGACTTGATGGCGGTGCGGGCGCCGACGGCATCCACGGTGAACTCAAAGCCTGAGGTGATGGTAAAGGTCTTCGCGTTGTAGTTGAGCAACGCGGTCGGATGACCCGCGGCGTCGTATTGATAGATGGTCAACAGACCAGGGGAGCGACTGGAAGCGAGAAGACCTCTGGCGTCATAGGTGTAGGTGGTGGCCTGGCCCAGCCAATCCGTGACGGTGCTCAAGCGTCCGTCGGCGTCGTAGCCGTAGTGAACCTGTTTGCCATTCGGGTAGGTGAGCGTGATCAGGTTGCCGTCCGGATCGTAGGCGTAGCGGATCGTTTGACGGCGCTCGTTGGTGGCACTCTCCACCCGTCCCAACGTGTCATGGGTGAAGCGGATGGCGCCGTGTGGATTGCGCACCTCACGCAGGCCGCAGCACGTGTAGACATACTGGGCCACGAGTGCTCCAGAGGGGGAAGCGCTGGGTGTTGGCGTGGGGAGGGGGCGGTTCGCGGGGGACTGGAACGCGGCGAGGATCTCAGACGAGGGGTATAGCTCCATCGCCTGCGTGAGACGATCCACCCCGTCATAGTCGTAACCAAAGGCTCGGCCATCAGGAGCCAAGACCACTGTCGCCCGGCCCATCAGGTCGTAGCCATAGCGGGTTTTCTTGCCTGAGGGATCAACCAGGGTGACGAGGTGGCCCTTGGTGTCGTAGGCGAACTCCGTGACGCCACCGTTGGCATCGGTCAGTTTGGTGACTTGCCCGAGGGCGTTGGAGACGAGGGTGGTGGTCTGTTGGTCAGGATCTTTGCTGGTGAGGAGGTTGCCCTTGGGGTCGTAGGTGAAGTCGGAGCGACGACCGAGCGGATCGGTGACGGAGAGAAGGTTGTCGTCCGCGTCATACGTGAAGCGCGTCGTCTTCTTCAACGGATCGGTCACCGAGAGCAGATTGCCCCGGGCATCGACGCCCAGGGTCGTCGTGTTGCCCAGGGCATCGACCAGGCTCGTGCGGTTCCCGCGGTCATCGTACCGGAAGGCGATCGAGCTGCCGGAGGGGCTGGTGATCTGCTCCGTGTAGCCCTGCGAGGTGTTGCGGTAGAGCCTCGCCTGCTGGCGGGGGGAGGTCACACGAATCTGGCGGTGGCTCTGATAGGTTCCGTAGGTGGTCGCCTGGCCCAGCGCATCGGTGATCGCTTGGAGGGCGTAGCCTTCGCTGCTTCGTGAGTAGCCGAACGTCGTGGTCCCCTGCTGCGGGGTGGTGATGGCGATGAGGTAGCTGGCGCCATCGTAGGCGTACTGGGCTGCCGCGCCGTTCGTATCGATGGTTTTGATAAGATTGTTCTTCGCATCGTAGAAGAATCGCGCGCTGCGCCCATCAGGCAGGATGAGGTGGGAGACCTTCTGGTTTGGGCCGTAGCGCAGGGTCGTGGCGCGGCCAGTCGGGTCGGTAAGGCGCATGAGCTTCCCGGCGGCGTCGTAGGTGAAGGTGATCGTGTTGCCGTTGCGATCCTGGATGGACACGAGACCCCCCCGTGCGTTGAACCGCCATATCGTCTTGTCTGCCTTGCGCGTGAGGCTGTACGTCCCGTCGGCGTGTTTGGCCACCGTCTCATAGACCCCCAGTGGCCCTTGGTAGGACGCGCCACTCTTCGTAAAGCGGTCAATCTTTCCATCGCCCCATCGCACATCGATGCTCCCGTTGGGGTTTTCCACCACCGTGGTCCCGTAATTGAAGTTCCACGAACGGCCAAAGATGCCGTCCCGCGGATCATCGGCGTTGTAGGTCCTCATCAGCTCCACCGTCATCCCCCGCGCGGTCGAGCGAACGTCGATATCCTGGACGACGAGGTTCAGGTTGACGGTGTTGACCATCCACGAGGGCATGCCGGGACACGCCGGGGGCGCGCCATCGAAGACGACGTTGGAATTCGTGCCGGGTCCTCCCAACTGCGAGGGCGGACAACACCAGCAGATGCCGCCTTTGACCTCCGATACCTCCTGGTCATCGGGGACCACGCACTGCGCGTGAGCCACTCGCCGGAGGTCCGAGTGAGGGAGGAGCGCATAGCCGGAGAACCTCTTCGTGAACTCCTCCACGCTGAGTGTCTGCGGATCGTGGGGCCTCAAGGGATCGAGATACGTCAACACGGTATCCGTGAGGCTGGTCACGACCACGTAGTGTTCAGGCTCGAGATGCGCGATGAAGGGGGGGGACAGCTGCGGAAGGCGCTTCCTGGGAATTTTGACGATTTGTGGATGCAGACCGTACTCGGTCGCCGCCGCGTTCAGCTCCGCGAGGGAGACGAGCGCATCCTGGCGCTTGAAGTGACGTGCCAAGCCCTCTGGTTCGATCTCCCGCCCGACCAGGGCGAGCAAGATCCGGAGCGCCTGCGGGCCGCACGCCAACGAGATGTCGGTGGAGTGGGCCAGCTTGCGCTTGAGCTCTTTGATCCAATAGGCGGTGTATTTGATCTGATCCCAGTCGGTGGTGTCCTTGAGGACTTCTTGCATGAGGGCGAGGGCCTTCGAGTAGTCCTGACGAAGATAGTGGATCGCCGCTTCGGAGGTTTTGGCATCGTGGCCGGCGCGCGAATGGGGATCGAGGGCGACCGCCTGGCGGTAGGCCTGGAGGGCGACGGAGAGCTTGCCTTGAAATTTGTGGATCTTCCCAAGTTCGAGCAGGGCCTGTTGGGCTTCCGGACTCTTGGGATCGGTTTTGACCAACTCAGCGGCTTTCGCCAGCGCCCCGTCCCAATCGAGCCGCCGCTCGTCTTCGGCGATTTGTTGCAGCAGTGCGGCGGAACGATTGGAGGGTTCCTGCGCTTCGCCCAAACCACAGAAGCACAGAATCCACACAGCAACACAGAGGGAGACACGACACCACAGAGAACACAGAATCTGCGATGTCATCTGCGGGGTTATCCGAGGTGTTGAGGCCGGTCGCGGCGGTCGAGACGTCGGAGGGCGAAGAGGGTCACGAGCATGATCACCGTCGCAGCCACGGCCGCAAATGTGAAGCCGCTGCCCACCGCAAGACCAAGTCCCGCAACCGTCCAGAGACTTGCCGCGGTCGTCAGGCCACGAACCGAGGCGCGATCTCGGAGAATTGTTCCGGCTCCGAGAAACCCGATGCCACTGACGACTTGGGCGGCCATCCGCGTCGGGTCGATGTCAACCGCTCCCTGAATCGCCTCCCTCACATGGAGGCCGGTCAGCATGATGAGACACGACCCCAATCCCACCAAGATGTGGGTTCGAAGTCCCGCCGCCCGCCCATGCCGCTCGCGCTCATAGCCGATACAGCCGGCAAGCACCGTAATCAGCAACAGCCGCTGGACAACGACCCATTCAGTCATTTTTTCTTCAGTTGAGTTGGGAGTTGGTGTAGATTGCCATCGATAACGGGGAGTGTTGGCCGCGTCGCAGCGACTCAAACGCCAGTCCGGCAATCATCGCCCCGTTATCCACGCACAAGTTCGGAGGAGGAAACACCGCCTGGAACTTCCCTGCCACGGCCTCCTGTTGGAGGCGTTCGCGCAAGCGGCGATTCGACGCCACGCCCCCCCCGACGACCACGCGCCGCAGGCCCGTCCGTTGGCACGCGCGCAGGGTCTTCGCCATCACGATATCCACCGCCGCCTCTTGAAAACTCGCCGCCGTATCAGCAATGAAAGATCGGTCAAGGCTCGAGGCTCGAGGCTCGAGGCTAACGCTCTTGCCTTCAGCCTTCAGCCTAGAGCCTTCAGCCGCTTTCTGTACATACCGGTACACGTCGGTCTTGAGGCCGCTAAAGCTGAAATCACACCCGTCTTTCGCGGTGCTGCGG
Organism: uncultured Planctomycetales bacterium; assembly: GCA_964624155.1. Classification (GTDB taxonomy): domain Bacteria; phylum Omnitrophota; class Gorgyraeia; order Aquiviventales; family Aquiviventaceae; genus CAZUWM01. The sequence goes on along the minus strand of CAZUWM010000017.1, from coordinate 21,973 downwards.
GTGAACGCCACGGCATCTCGACGGCCTTCTTCGGAAAGGCGGTCAATCACTGGGCCGCCCGGGTAGCCCAGTCCTAAGAGCTTCGCGACCTTATCGAACGATTCTCCGACGGCGTCATCTTTCGTTTCGCCGAGGACTTCAAACCGTTGCTCCGGATGGACGACGCACAAGAGGGTGTGCCCGCCTGAGACGACGAGGCCGACATACGGCGGCTCGAAATCCTCGGTGAGCATTTCGCCGACGTACAAATGGGCCGCCAGATGATCCACGCCGATGAGGGGTCGATCGAGGGCAAGCGCCAATCCCTTGGCAAACGCCACGCCGATCAACAGGGCGCCTGGAAGGCCGGGGCCTTGGGTGACGGCAATCGCATCGATGTGTTCCAGCGAACAGTCGGCTTGGGTGAGCGCCTCTTCGAGAACCTGCCAGATGACTTCGACATGGACCCGCGAGGCGATTTCCGGCACGACACCCCCATAGAGCCGGTGGAAGTCTTGACTCGAGGCGACGACGTTCGAGAGGATGCGACGGCCTTCCTCCACCACGCCGATCGCCGTCTCGTCACACGACGTCTCAATGCCGAGAATTCTCACCATCTTTATACTTGATTACACAGATTTCCCAACTCGATTTCACAGATGACTTTCATCAGGAATCAGTCGGCGGCGACCTGCGTGGAGTCGTGCGGCTTCAAATTTGTTTGGTACACCTTGATCCCCTTCAAGAGGTCGACGGCTCTGGCAAGCTGGTTGTCCCGTTTTAATTTCTCGGCGTCCTTGTCCTGAGGCTGCTCGGGATGCTCGACCTGCTCGAAGACCTCCTCTGAGCTCGGTGGCTTGTCTTTCGACTCTTCCGGCACCGCCTCAAGCGGAACCACCACATCCGGCTTGATCCCTTCCCCATGAATCAGTCGGCCGTTGGGCGTGAAGTACTTGCTGGTCGTCAAGCGCAGGGCGCTGCCATCCTTGAGCGGGAAGATCGTCTGCACGGAGGCCTTGCCGTACGTCTTGACTCCGACGACGATGGCCCGTCGATGATCCTGCAAGGCGCCCGCCACGATCTCGGAGGCGGAGGCCGACCCCTCATTCACCAACACGACGACGGGGACCTCCGGGACCGATCCCCGCCGACGACTTTGGAACTCAAGATTCTGGCTTTTGAACCGTCCCTTGGTGCTGACGATCATCTGCCGCCGATCCAGGAACAGCTCCGTGGCCGAGACCGCGACATCCAGCAACCCCCCGGGGTTGTTCCGCAAATCGATGATCAGCCCATCCATGCCCTCCGTCTTGAGGCGTTCGAGCGCGGCCTCCAGATCCGTCGGGGTGTTCTCGCGAAAGTCGGAGAGGCGGATATAGCCGATGTGATCCTCGAGGATTTTCGCTTCACGCACGCTCTGGATCTTGATAATGTCCCGCGTCACCGTGTAGTCCTTGAGCGCGTTTTCTCCTTCGCGCAACACGGTCAGGGTGACCGTGGTGCTTGGCTTTCCGCGCAGCTTCTTGACGGCGTCCAGGAGCGTAATCCCGCGCGTCAGTTCGCCGTCAATCTTCACGATGCGATCCCCGGCCTTCAGGCCCGCCTTGTAGGCGGGGGTGTCGTCAATGGGCGCAATGACCGTTAACAGGTCGTCTTTGAGGGAGATCTCGATCCCGAGCCCTCCAAATTCACCTTCGGTGTCGACCTTCAGCTCGTTGTAACTATCCGGGTCGAGGAATTGGCTGTAGGGGTCCAAGGTCGCGAGCATCCCTTTGAGGGCCCCGTAGATCAGTTGTTTGGCTTCAGGCTCCTCGACATAGTCGGATTGGACGATGGAAAGCGCGTCGCTGAAGATTTCGAGCTCGTGATAGAGCGCCTCATCTTCAAGGGCACGTTTGGCCTGGAGAGACCCACTCGAAACCGCCACCACCGCGCACAGGATGACACCGACGAGCGCGGCCATCCACCGTTTACCCATCAAACCTCCTGTTGCTGCGCATCCAACTTGCGTCGCAGAATGTCTGTCACGTGTTGCGGACTGGCTTTCCCTTGTGAGCGGCGCATGCACTGCCCCACGAGGTGCATCAAGGCGCTCGCTTTGCCGCTGCGATAATCCTTCACCGAGGCCGGATGTCCGGCAAGAACCTCATCCGCCAACCGACTCAAGGCCGCCTCATCCACAATCTGACGCAGCCCCCGTTCCTCAATGATCGCTTGAGGATCGCGTTGGCTCTCAATGACTTCCGCAAACAGTTCCTTTGCCATTGTACCCGAAATGGTCCCGTTGTCGATAGCCTCAAGCAGGTGGACCAACCAGTCGGGTTGGAGGCGGACCTCCTCCGGCTCCTTCCCATGGGCATTGAGGTAGGCCATCAACTCGACCATCACCCAGTTCGCCACCGGCTTCGGATTCTGGTAGAAGCGAACGGCCTGTTCGAACAACTCGGCGAGCCGCTGATGCTGCGTGAGCACGTTGGCGTCGTACGTCGACAACTTATACGTGTGAGCCAAGCGTTGGCGGCGTTGAGCCGGCAGTTCGGGCAGTTCTTTCCTGATCCGCTCGACAAGGGCCCGTTCGATGATAAAGGGAACCAGATCTGGCTCGGGAAAGTAGCGGTAGTCCGAGGCCTCTTCTTTGGTGCGCATGAGTTCCGTCACCTGCGACTTGGCGTTCCACAGGCGGGTTTGCTGCTGAATGGTCTTTCCCTCCTCAAGCCACGCTGTTTGTCGACGGATTTCGTGCTCCAACGACGCCTTCACCGCTTTAAACGAGTTGAGATTCTTGATTTCGATCTTGGCCCCTAACGCCGTCGAGCCCTGCACACGGAGCGAGATATTCGCATCACACCGCAGGCTGCCCTCTTCCATGTTGCAGGTTGACACGTGAAGATATTCCACGACCGCCTTCAACTCCAATAGATAGCCATGCGCTTCCTCCGGGGATCGAAGATCCGGCTCGCTGACGATTTCCAACAACGGCACCCCGGCGCGGTTAAAATCCACGTAGCTGGCCGGGAGAATCGGATCATGCAGCAGCTTGCCGGCGTCTTCTTCCATGTGGATGCGCGTGATCCCGATGCGCTTGGTGGTCTGGCCGATGAGAATGTCGAGATGCCCGTGCTGAGACAGCGGTTGATCGTACTGTGAGATCTGGAACCCCTTCGGCAAATCCGGATAGAAGTAGTGCTTCCGATCGAACTTCATGACCGAGGCCAGTTGACAGTCGAACGCCAGCGCCACTCGAATCCCCCACTCAAACGCCCGTTGATTCAGCACCGGCAGAGTCCCTGGAAGTCCGAGGCAGACCGGACACGTCTGGCTGTTGGGGAGTGCTCCGAATTTCGTCGGACACCCGCAAAACAGCTTCGACTCCGTCGCAAGCTGTACGTGGACTTCGAGGCCGATGACCGGTTCGTACATGTGACTACGGATACGTGGTTCTGAGTTGCTCTGTATGCCACCCAGCCGTCTGCTCGTACGCATAGGCGACCTGCAACAACTTGGCTTCCTGAAACGGCGCGGCTAAGAGTTGCAGACCTACTGGCTGGTCGTTGCTGGTAAACCCGCACGGTACCGAGACGGCTGGCACGCCGGCCAGATTCGCCGAGATCGTGAAGATATCGGAGAGGTACATCTGCAGCGGATCATCCAGCTTCTCCCCCAGACGAAACGCTGCCGTCGGGCTGGTCGGCATCACAATCACGTTGCAGCGCTCAAAGGCCTGATCGAAGTCGTGTTTGATCAGGGTTCGAACTTTCATCCCCTTCAGGTAGTAGGCGTCGTAGTAACCGCGGGAGAGGACGTACGTCCCGAGAATGATGCGCCGCTTGGCCTCCTCACCGAAACCCTCTCCGCGCGTGCGCTGGTACATCTCAAGCAAAGCGCTCTGGGCTGTGGGCTCTGGGCTGTGGGCAAGTTCCCCTGAGCCCTGAGCCCTGAGCCCTGAGCCATTCATGGCGCGGTAGCCGTACTGGACGCCGTCGTACCGCGCCAGGTTGGAGCTGGCTTCCGCTGTGGCAATGACGTAGTACGTCGCGATCGCTTGATCGATGTGCGGCAAGTCCACATTGACTGGTCTGGCCCCTAACCGCCACAGTGTCTTGAGAGCCTCCTCGACTCGCTGACGCACCATCTCATCGAGGCCTTTGTCAGATAACGCGGGCAACCCAACCGTGACCCCTTTGAGGGAGGGTGACAATCCGCCGACATAGTCGTCAACGGCGATCGGCGCGGACGTCGAATCCTTGGGATCGTGGCCGGCGATGACCGACAGCAGCAGCGCGCAGTCCGTCACATCTTTGGTGATGGGACCGATTTGGTCAAGCGAGGAGGCAAAGGCGATCAAGCCGTAGCGCGAGACGCGGCCATAGGTGGGCTTCAATCCCACGACGCCGCAGAACGAGGCCGGCTGGCGAATCGAGCCGCCGGTATCCGTACCCAGCGCACCAAGGGCTAAGTCCGAGGCGACGGCGGCCGCCGAGCCGCCACTCGAGCCTCCCGGCACCCGTTCGGGATCGCGAGGATTTTTCGTTGGCCCGAAGTGCGAGGTTTCGGTGGAGGAGCCAAAGGCAAACTCATCCATGTTGGCGCGCGGGATCACGATCGCCCCTTCCGCAAGCAGTCGCTCGATGACGGTGGCGGAATATGGCGGGCGAAAGCCAGTGAGAATCCGCGAGGCGCACGTGGTTTCTTCACCGGTGACGCAGAGGTTATCCTTGACGGTGATGGGCATCCCGAACAACCGCCCGCGCGGCCCGCTCTGCAACCGCTCCTCAAGTTGGCGCTTCAGGCGTTCCGGATCCACGGCAATGTAGGCGCTCAACGAGGGATTACGCTGGGTGATACGATCCAGCAATTGACGTAAGAGCTCGCGGGGATCGCATGTTCCGCGTTCAATAGCCTGGCGGAGCTGGTGAATCCGCAACCGGCTCAACGATTCGCTCATGCGGACTTATTCGATGATCTTCGGCACTTTGAAGAGCTGGTTGTGACGGGCCGGGGCGAGGCGCAAGACGTCTTCTGGCGGGACGCACGGTTGGCACTGATCAGGACGCGTGATGTTGGACAGCTCCAGGACATGGCTGGTCGGCTTGACGTCGTCGGTAGGAATAACCTGCAACTGCCGAACGTACTGGAGGATCTGATCGAGTTGGGAGGCGAGCTTCGCGGCCTCCGCCTCCGCCAAGGCCAAGCGGGCCAGGAAGGCGACCTGCTCAACTTCCTTTTGACTGACGACAGCCATCAGAACATTATACCCACTTTTGAATGGCGTTGCTGAGTTGGGCGAATTGCTCCAGCGACAGGGTCTCGCCCCGAACGCGCTCGGACCAGCCGAGTTGACGCACAACCTGCAAGGCCTCATCACGAGTCAGCTTCGGCGACTTGAGGAGTTGCAAGCCATTGGTCAACGTCTTGCGCCGCTGGGCAAACGCCGCCTGCACCACCGCAAAGAACAACCGCTCATCCTCCACAGCCACCGCGGGATCCGCCCTCGGCGTCAAGCGCACCCAGGAGGAGTCGACCTTTGGTTGCGGGAAAAAGACGCTGCGCGGGATGCGAAGCCGCTCCTCGACCTCAAAGCGACATTGCACGAGGATCGTCAGGCGGCCGTACGCTTTCGTCCCCGGTCGCGCCTTCAGTCGCTGCGCGACTTCGCGTTGAATGCCGAGCCACGCGCCGCCGATCTGCGCGGCGTGCTCACAGAGGCTCACCAAGATGGGCGAGGTGATGTGGTAGGGGATCATTCCGACGACCTTGCTGTCGGCGTGCCGCGGCCAGGGAAAGGTCAGGATATCCTGGCAGATCACCTCCACGTTGGGTCGATGGGCCATCCGTTTCTGCAGCAACGCGCTGATCGCTCGATCCGCCTCAACGGCGATGACGCGCCCAGCCGCATTCGACAACAACTCCGTCAATGCCCCCAGTCCGGCGCCGATTTCGATCACGGTATCCTGCGGTGTCACACGACACGATCCGATGAGGCGCTTCGCCAGGGGGGCATCGACCAGGAAGTGTTGTCCGCGCCGCGTGTGCAATCGCAACCCATGAGCCCTCAGCAGCGTTTTCAGCTCACTCGCGGTCAACATCCTAGCCCGCCAGCTGAGGTCGCCGCTGGCGGCGGCTCAGATGTGCGGCGAGTTCGATGGCGTAGCGCATCGAGCCGGGATGGGCACGGCCTGTGCCGGCAATATCCAGGGCGCTCCCATGGTCAGGCGACGTCCGAATGAACGGCAAGCCCAGACTGAGTTGACACCCTCGGTCACGCGCCGCCATCTTAAAGGGGATCAGCCCCTGATCGTGATACCAACACACCACCACGTCATAGCCGTAGGGATTCACGAACAATCCATCAGCCGCAAACGGCCCCTCGACGCGAGTCCCGCCCCGCCCCAATGCTCGAAGCACAGGAACCAACACGTGTTGCTCTTCCCGCCCGAACGCCCCGGCTTCCCCGGCATGAGGATTCAAGCCGCAGATCGCGATGCGTGGCCGACGGATGCCGAAATAATCTCGCAGTCCCTCCGCGGTCACCCGAAGGGTCGTGCGAATGAGCGAAGACGTGGCCCGTGACGGCACGTCACGAAGAGCCACATGTCTGGTCAACAACACAATCCGCAGTCGCTCAGCGACGAACATCATGACGGGAGATGTCGCTCGAGTGGCGTTCGCGAGATACTCCGTCTGGCCGACGAAACGCGGATGGCTCCGCGTGATCGCCCATTTCGTCACCGGAGCCGTCACCAACGCCTGCACCCATCCGCGCCTCCACAGTGTGACGGCGGTATCCAGGTAATCAAGCGACGCCCGACCCGCCGCCGCCCCGCTTCGGCCTGGATGAAATGTCGCGCGATGGGCGCAATCGACGAAGCTGATGGGCGTCCAATCATCGGGGTCGTGTGGAGTGAGGATGTGCCACGAGGGCAGTCGTCGATGGAGGCGCTTGGCGGTTTGCTCGAAGACGCGCAGGTCCCCGATGATCACAAGGCGAGTCTGTTGTGGTGACCATCGCGCGAGAGTCCTGAGGATGATCTCCGGCCCGATCCCACACGGATCTCCCGCCGTGATGGCCAATGTTGGAAGGTGGAAGCGAAAGACGCTCTGACTTCTGACTTCTGACTTCTGACTTCTGACTTCAGTCTTCATCCATCACCTGGATGTACGCATCGCGTTTGAGGCCTTCAAGCCAGGCCTGCATGGCCTTGGCGAACTTGGCCTGGTACAAGCGGCGATGCACCGCTTCCTGGCTGTTGGGCGGATCCTCAGACGAGCCTTGACGTCGATCCAGGACCTTGACCAGATGAAATCCTAAGTGGCTGTGGATGGGCTTGGAGACTTCACCCGGTTTCAACCCTGACAGCGCCGTCGAGAGCTCCGGAAGCATCTCGGACGGCTTCACCCACCCGAGACGGCCTCCCTCCTCCGCATGGGGTCCCTCAGAATGCTCCTTGGCGAGCTGCTCGAACGCCTCACCGCTCAGGAGGCGTTGGGAGAGCCGATCGATGAGGCGCTGGGCTTCCTCAGCTGACCGCTCCTCTGAGATCCGAACCAACACGTGGGCGATCAGCACCTCGTTCTCTGGGGGACTCGACGCATGGTGGGATGTCGGAGCCGTCTTCAGGGCGCGCTGCAACTCAGCCGGACTGATCACAATCGTGGAGCGCACCTTCTGATCAATCGTCCGCTGCATGAGGAGTTGCTCCCGAAGCTTCGTCTTCAACTGCTCTTCCGTGAGCTGCGCCTCCTGCAGCATCGCGTCATATCGTTCTCTTGGAGCGAATGCTTGTCGAAGCTCTTGGACCTTTGCCGCCACCTCCTCGGGTTCCACCGTCAACCCCAGGCGTTGACCTTCCTGGAGGATCAGCCGTTCCTCGATGAGCCGCCTGATCACGGCGTGACGGAACTCAGAGGCTTCTTCGTGATCGTCGAATGACTTCTCCTCTTCCTCCATGAGCGCGCTCATGCGGACGTTCACGTCCCACTCGGTGATAATGTCCTTGTTGACCACAGCGACGATGCGATTGCCGGCTTCACAAGTCGGAAGGCGGAAGGCGGAAGGCGGAAGGAGAACCAACACAGGAAGAAGATATCGCAGATACCGTCGTCGAGAGATCATGAGGTGGTCACCACAGCAGATGGCTGCTTGAGATGCGTGACGGCGTCGCGCAGGAGTCGGCAGTAGAGATCGAAACCGACGGCGGTGATGTGACCGTGCTGCTCGACGCCGAGCAGATTCCCGGCACCCCGTAGTTTCAAATCTTCCATCGCGATCTGAAAGCCTGATCCAAGGGCGGTGTGCTGCATGATCGCTTGAAGCCGCTGACGAGCCGCCTCGCTGAGCACCGCTCCACGAGGGACTAACAGATAGGCAGAGGCTTGGCGGGTGAACCGCCCCACCCGGCCGCGCAGTTGATACAAATCGGCGAGGCCGAACTGATCCGCTCGGCTGACAATGAGGGTATTGGCATTCGGCACATCAATACCAGATTCGATAATCGTCGTCGTCACCAGCACGTCGATCTGTCCCTCCATCCAGGCGATCATGGTCTGTTCCAAGGCTGCTTCATCCATCTGACCGTGGCTGACGGCCACACGGGCTTCCGGAACGAGCCGACGGACGCGTTCGGCCAATCGATGGATGTCACGGACACGCGGGTGGACAACATAGACTTGCCCCTGGCGACTCAGTTCCTTGCGGATCCAGCGCTGAATGGACGCATCGTCATCCTCCACGACCACCGTCTCAATCGGATGCCGGTGCTCGGGTGGGGTAGCGATCAAGGACATCTCGCGGGAGCCCATGAGAGCCAAATACAACGTCCGCGGAATGGGTGTCGCTGAGAGGGCCAACACATCGACGCGGGCACACAAGTGTTTTAAATGCTCTTTGTCCTTGACGCCGAAGCGCTGCTCCTCATCGATGATCACCAACCCCAGGTCATGAAACTCGACATCGTCTGACAACAAGCGATGCGTCCCGATCACGACGTCACACTGACCGTGACGCAACGCGGTCAGCGTCTGCAGTTGCTCTCTGGGAGACTGAAACCGAGAGAACATCTCCACCTCGATGGGAAAACCCTTGAGTCGCTGCCGAAAGGTCCGAGCGTGTTGGTAGGCCAAGATCGTCGTCGGAACCAACACGGCCACCTGTTTGTGGTCCATGATCGCTTTGAAGGTTGCGCGCAGGGCGACTTCCGTCTTGCCGTAGCCGACGTCGCCCAACAACAGCCGATCCATCGACCGGTCCTGCTCCATGTCTCGCTTCACCTGCTCAATGGCGGTGAGCTGATCGGTGGTTTCTCGGTAGGGGAAGGCGTCCTCGAACGCCGCCTGCCATTCGTGGTCACGAGCAAAGGCATGGCCGTTGAGCGTCATCCGTTTGGCCTGGATGGTGAGGAGCTCCCTGGCATACGTCAGCACTCCTGCGTAGGCCTTCGCCCGTGTGCGCTCCCACGCGCTCCCCCCGAGCTTATTGAGTGCCGGTGAGCGCGATCCGAACCCGATGTACCTCTGCACCAAGTGGAGCTGGTCGATTGGGACATGGAGCCGGTCGCCATCCGCATACTCGAGCGTGAGCGCCTCCTTGGGACCTTCCGAGGTCGCCAGCATCGTGCGTTCGAGAAATCGGCCGATGCCGTGATCGATATGCACCACCAAATCCCCTTCCTCAAGATCGACAAAGGCTTCAAAGGGGACATCGAGGGTCGTCTCGGCAGAGGCGCTCCGAATCGGGGAGAGTCGCATGCGGACCTGTTTGGGCAAGACCACCACCATCGAGTGACGCTCAAGCGTCTCGGCCGTCACCGGATTGATGCTGCGCATGGAGAGGATGCGCGAACCTTCGAGTTCCAACCGCAGCGGCGTTTCGAAGGTGGCCGGAAAGAGGTCCACGATGCCTCCCCGCACCGCGAAATCGCCGGGATCGAGGACCTGGCCGACTCGTTGATAGCCGAATCGCACGAGCGGCTCGATGAGCGCCTCCAGCGTGATCCGTTGACCGACGTAGAACCGACAATATTCCAACATGAATGACGACCAGACAATTTGAGATTTTAGATTGTGGATTTTAGATGGTGCAATCCAAAATCGAAAATCCAAAATTTACCATGTTACATGCGCCGGGGGGCGGAGACGCCGAGGAGCCGCAGGCCGTTGGCGAGGACCACCCGTGTCGCGTCCACCAAGGCCAGACGCGCTCGAGAGCGTGTCGCATCCTCGGTCACGACACGATGCTTCGTGTAGAACACATGGAAGATCTCGGCCAATTTTTGAAGATAGACGGTCAGCCCCTGCGGCTCCAAGGCCCTCGCGCAGGCTTCGGTGACCATCGGAAACTGGAAGAGCTGACGCAGCAAGAGCCGCTCCTCGGGCTCCGTCAAGCGCTCGAGCGGCGCGCCTCCGACCCGTTTCCACCATGGAAGCGGCTTTCGGGCATACCGGAGAATGCTCCAGATGCGGGCATGGGCATATTGGACGTAATACACCGGATTATCCTGCGACTGGGCTTTGGCCAGCTCGAGGTCAAAGTCGAGGTGACTCTCCATCGTCCGCATGAGATAGAAGAAGCGGGTGGCATCCACGCCGACCTCATCGAGGATTTCACGAAACGTGACGAATTCTCCTTCGCGCTTCGACATCGGAACCGGCTTGCCTCGGCGCGACAAGGTCACCAGCTGGACGATGCGCACCACCAGACGATCTGCCGGAAGACCGAGTGCCTCCATCGCGGCTTTGAGGCGCGGGATGTAGCCGTGGTGGTCCGGTCCCCAGAGATTGACCACGAGGGTGTCGCGGCGACGGAACTTGAGCCGATGATAGGCGATATCGGGTGCGAGATACGTCAGCTCGCCGGTCTGTTTTTTCACGACGCGGTCTTTGTCATCGCCGAACTTCGTGGAAGCGAACCACGTCGCCCCCTCGTGCTCATACAGCAGACCCCGACGCTTGAGTTCCTTCAGCGCCTGATCGATGCGCTCAGAATAACGCAGGTCGCGCTGGCTCACCCAGCGATCGAAACGCAGGCCGAAGCGCAGCAGGTCGTCCTTGATGCGATGGAGCTGCTCGTGCATCGCGGTTTCTCGAAACCATTCAGGTGGCTGAGCGAGCAAGCTCGCTCCATGCCGTTTCACGCATCCCTCTGATTGGGCAACCAAATAGGTGCCCTGGTAGCCATCTTCCGGGAATGGCGGCTGCTCCCCTAATCGTTCTCGACAGCGAACTTCCAAGGAACGCCCTAACAACTCAATTTGCCGGCCCTCGTCGTTGAGGTAGTACTCGGTGGTGACACGATGCCCCTGTGATCGCAAGACCCTCGCCAGCGCATCCCCGACGGCGGCCTGCCGCCCATGGGCGATGCTCAACGGACCGGTGGGGTTGGCGCTGACAAACTCGATCAGGATGGGCTGCCCGCTGCCCACATGGCTGTGTCCATATCGAGAGGCTGCTCGATGAATCTGCGCCAGCACGTGGAGGAGTGCCTGGTGCGAGAGGAACACATTCACAAACCCGCCTTTGCCCTCGATGCGTTCCACAAGCCCTCGCACCGGCGGGGCGTTGCAGCGCTGCTGCAAGAGACTCACGAGACGTTGAGCGACGTCAGCAGGAGTCCTTCGTTGTTGAGCAGCGAGTTTAAACGCGACAGGGCTGGAAAGATCCCCAAACCCGTGATCCTTGGGGACTTCCCAGCGAAGGGTCTGAATCGAACCCTGTTGGTCAAGAACACGAACGGCTTGACGGAGCGCGTTGTTCAAGTGGTCCAGTATCATCGGCAGTGATTACACAGATTACGAATACGATTACACAGAGAGGACTTTTCGATGATCAATCGGTGTAATCGGTTTTTAAATCTGTGAAATCATCTGTGGGAAGGCGGGGAGCATCGGCCCACAGACGTTCCAACTGGTAGAACTCACGGGCGGGTGGATTGAACACGTGCACGACGAGATCGCCGCAATCCATCAGGACCCAGGACAACCCATCGAACCCTGACGCGCTCAACCCTGGCGGCGTGGCTGTCGTGCGGCGTTTGGCAAAAGCAGGTTGCCCGAGCCCCTCGATGTGGAGGACGCTCCCTCCGCATCGCGCGAGCTCATGGTCAATCCATTCGGTAATCGCGGCAATCTGGCGAGTGGTCGACGCGCTGGCGACAATAAAAAAATCCGTGACGGTCGAGAGCGCCCGCATATCAATGACGGTGACATCTTCCGCCTGCTTGTCGAGCGCTGCGTTCGCCGCGATCAACGCCTTCTGACGGCTCTCAATCACTGACTCCAAGACTTAATCTGTGAAATCGTCTTTAGAAATCTGTGTAATCAGTGGTTAAGGTTTCAGGATGCGGTACAGGCCGGTCCCGCAGTCCGGGCAGCGACCTTTCATGGCCGGCCGGCCGTTCTTCATCGTGACCTTCTGCGCATCCTTCATCTCTTTCTTGCTCTTACACTTCACACAATAGGCGTCCATCCGCCCTCCCGCGTTCGGTGAACTGCTGGTGGTTTCAAGGTCTCACAAGGCTACCATGAGCCTTCTGGATATGTCAATCCTGCTGTAAGGGTCCCTCCCGGATCTCGCCCACGATCTCTTCCAGGACATCCTCAATGGTGACGAGACCCACGGTGGACCCGGTGGCGTTTTTCACGATGGCGATCTGGGTGTGGTCACGTTGAAAGTCGTTCAAGAGCTCCGCCAATCGCTTCGCCTCCGGCACCACGGCCACCGGCCGGATGAGATCCGAGAGCACAAACAACCCGCCGTGCCGAACCGTCGCCAGCAGGTCGCGCGCATAGATGACGCCGACGACGTCGTCGACCGTCTCGCGATACACCGGGATGCGGGAATGTCCCTCCTCGATCAGGACATCCAGGGCGTCTGCCGCGTTGGCGTTCAGCGCCACCGCGGCAATCTCCTCACGGGGTACCATCGCGTCTCGGACGGTGGAGTCGCTGAACTCGAGAATCCGATGGAGCAGCCGGAGTTCCTGTTCAGCCAACACCCCGGCTTCACGCCCCATTTCCATCATGACTTTCAGCTCCTCCTCCGTCACCAGGGGAGAGCGAGGCAGCCGTCGTTCGCCGAGCAGGCGCAACACGACTTGACTGAGGCTGTTCAGGAGCCAGACGATCGGTCGCATCAGCCCGATCAGTCCTCTCAAGGGCCAGGCGAGGAGCAAGGCGATCCGATCGGCATGCCGTGCCGCGAACACCTTAGGGGTGACCTCCGCCACGACCAAGATGAGCAACGTGATCAGAATCGACGCCGCCACCGGCCCTCGACGAACTCCCAAGAGCTCGATACACAGGAGCGTGCCAAGCACCGTGATGGTGACGTTGACGAGATTATTGCTGACGAGCACCGTGGTAATGAGTCGGTCCACATGGGTCAGCAGCTGATACACCAGCTTGGCGGACGGCGAGCCTCGCTGCATGAGATGCCGCAGTCGGACTTTGTTGATCGCCAGGAACGCCGCTTCGCTCATCGACAGAAAGGCCGAGAGGGCAAGCAGGATGACGACGAGGGCGAGCACGGGGAACGTTAAAGCCATCGATACTTTCGGAAGAAGAACAACATGATCGGCAACGACACCAGGAGTCCCAGCGAGAGGGCGTGATAGATCCACCGGGCTCCCAATTCGGGATGTTCGCCGAAATTCATCCCATAGATGCCGGTCACGATGATGAGCGGAAGGGCCAGTGTGGCCAGGGCGGTCAGCGTCTTCATGATCTCATTCAGCCGGTTGGAGACGATCGTGGCATAGGCTTCCAAGGCCATGGTCGTGACCTCTCGGCAACCATCGACCAGGTCGCTCATCCGCAACAGATGGTCGTAGATGTCGCGGAAGTAAATGGCGTTGGACGGCTTGATGAACGGCAGATCGCCGCGGTTGAGTCGGCTCAAGATTTCCCGATGGGGAGTCAAGATGCGCCGCAGGATCATCAGTTCATTGTAGATGCCAAAGAGAGCGACCAGGGTGCTCTGGGTCGAGTTCTTGAGGAGGTGTGTTTCCAACTCGTCCACCTTGCATTCCACCTCGTCGATGATGGGGAAATAGCTGTCCATGAGGGAATCCGCCAGCGAATAGAAGAGAAAATCGGCTCCCCGTTTGATGATGGGAGATTTTTTCTCCACGCGAATCCGGTCTTCATCGATGACCTTGATGGCCTCCGAGCGGACGGTGATCAGGAAGTTGCTGCCGATGCACAAATCCAACTCGGTCGGCCGCAGTTTCCCTTCCGTGTTGCGATGGATGCCCTGCAAGATGACGAAGAGATAGCGCTCAAATTCCTCGAGCTTCGGGCGGACATTGGGCATGATGCAGTCTTCGACCGTGAGGGGGTGGAGCTCAAACACTTCCAACAGACACTCAATATCCTCGTCTTCAGGGTCCTCGATATCGACCCACAGCAGCTGATCCGGTTGCTTGAGCACCTCGCGCAATCGCGCAACCGCCACATCGCATTCCAATCGACCGTCTGGGTGATAGAGGTAGGTCCGCATGGGGTCAGGGCTTTACATTTGACATCTTGGACTGCTCTCGATACAACGGGTGTCGGCAGATGTCGCGTTCGACTGCCTCCGGCACAAGATACCGGACCGACTGCCCTGCGCGCAGTCGTTGCCGGATCATCGATGAGGAGATCTCAAGAGACGGCATCGTCAGCCGCATGAGACGAAGCCCGCGGGGCCTTGACACCACGGCAGCCCTCGGTGCCACGACGAACGTGCACTCGCGGGCGATCTCCTTCAATCCGTACCACGGCACCTTTAGCATTTCTGAGCCGATGATCAAATAAAGCTGAGCCCGTGGGTGGCGCTCCCGAATCGTCTGGACCGTCTCCAGGGTATAGGAGACACCACCCCTACGCAACTCCATCGTCTCGACTCGAAACGCCGGATGGCCACGGATCGCCAACCGGATCATCCGCAGGCGGTCCATCGCCGGCGCGAGGTCCCGCGGCGATTTGTGCGGAGGAATCGCCGTGGGGATGAACCAAACCTGATCCAGTCGGGCCTGCTCGCGGGCGCACTCCGCCAGGATCAGGTGTCCGATGTGGATTGGATTGAACGTCCCCCCCAGCATGCCCAGTCTCATTGGCGGATCTGGCCGCTTCCGATGACCACATACTTATAGGTGGTCAGCTCCTCGAGGGCCATCGGTCCGCGCGCGTGCAGGCGGTCAGTGCTAATCCCAATCTCGGCCCCGAGACCAAACTGATAGCCGTCCGTGAAGCGGGTTGAGGCATTCACATACACGCACGCTGAATCCACTTCGCGCAGGAAACGTTGGGCATGGGATTCATCGTTCGTCACGATGGCATCCGAGTGCGCGGAGCCGTAGCGCGTGATGTGATCAATCGCCTCATCCAGGGATCGCACGACCCGCACGGAAAGAATGAGGTCGAGATATTCGGTGAACCAGTCTTCCTCGGTGGCCGGCTTGACGTCGGGAACGATCGAACGGGTCGTCTCGCAGCCTCGAATGTCCACCTTGGCGTCACGAAATCGTTTGATCATCCTCGGAAGGAAGGCGTTGGCCACTCGTTCATGCACGAGCAGCGTCTCCATGGCGTTGCAGGTGGCGGGACGCTGACACTTGGCGTTCAAGGCGATGGTCTGCGCCATCTCTAAATCCGCGGCCTCGTCCACGTACACATGGCACACGCCTTTGGCATGTTTGATGACGGGGATGCGAGACTGCTGGAGAATCTTGCGGATCAGCTCTTCCCCGCCCCGAGGAATGATCACATCGATCAACTGATCCAGCCCCAACATGGCATCCACCCCGGCCCGCTCCGCCGTCGGGATGAGGCTGACCGCAGCCTGGGGCAGTCCGGTTGACGCGAGGGCCCGCTGGATCACAGAGGCAATGGCTTGGTTGGATCGAAACGACTCCGCCCCGCCCCGCAGCACGACCGCGTTGCCGCTTTTCAGACACAGCGAAGCGCAATCGCTGGTCACGTTCGGGCGCGATTCGTAGATGATCCCGATGACGCCGAGCGGCACACGAATCTTGCGGATCAGCAATCCATTGGGTTGACGCCACTCCTTGATGACCGATCCCACAGGATCCGGCAGGTGAATCACGGCCTCGATTGAGTCGATCATCTCATCGAGCCGCTGGTCCGTCAAGGTCAGGCGGTCGATCAGCGCACTCGAGAGACTGCTGTTGCGCGCCTCCGCCACGTCGGTGGCGTTGGCGTGACGAATCGACTCGCGCTGCGCACGAAGCGCCTGCGCGACGGCGTGCAGCGCGGCATTCTTTCGCTCGGTCGGAGTGGTGGCCAACACCCGCCCGGCCTGCCTGGCCGCTTCGGCCACATGTCTGATGGCTTCTTGTAACGTCTCAGTCGGCATCTCGCGATTTTGTCAAATGTAAAGCCCTGACCCCAATCACGGGGGCAATGAGCGTGCCCACCGGCTGCCCCTTGAGAATGGCCGAGATGACACCCTCCCGATGACCATTCGCAATCACCATCGGGATACCGGCATGGCGCGCGATGTGGCCCGCGGCCAACTTGGAGGCCATGCCGCCCTTCGTGGTGTGACGCACCGTTGGCGTGATCATCGCCTCATGGGTGTGGTTGAGATCATCAATGCGTTCAATCACCTTCCCGTTGTGCAACAGGCCGTCCACATCCGAGAGCAAGATCAACAGATCCACCCGCATGAGCGAGGCGACGAGTGCAGCGAGCCGATCATTATCGCCAAAGGTGATCTCCTCCACCGCCACGGTATCGTTCTCATTCACGATCGGGACAATCTGACGAGCCCACAGCGCCGTCAAGGTGTTTCTCGCGTTCCGGCCTCGCCCTTGATTGGCCAGATCCGCTTTGGTCAACAACACCTGGCCCACCCGCACTCCATGCGAGGCAAAGCCCTCGCTGTACAAACGCATCAACTGCCCTTGGCCGACGGCGGCACAGGCCTGGAGTTGCGCCAACTCTTTGGGTCGCCGCGTCAAACCGAGTGCTGCCATCCCACACGCGATGGCTCCGGAGCTGACGACGATCACGTCGCACGACTGGCGCACGCACGCGGCCAGTTGGCTGATGAGCGAGCGAATGGTGTCCATCCGCGGCGTCCCGTTGGCCTGCGCGAGGACGCTCGTCCCGATTTTCACAACCACTCGTTTACACGACTTGCGATCTGAGGTCATGAGAGATGGTTTTGAGGAGTTCAGGAATGCCGGCACCCGTGGCACACGAGATCGGCACCACCGGGTCAGGAACCGCGTCGCGAAATCGCCTCAGGTGATCCTGGGCTTGCGGCAGATCCATTTTGTTCGCCACGAGGATGCGCTGGCGCTGAGCCAACTCAGGGTTGTGAGCCGCCAGCTCATGACAGAGCTGATGATAGTCTTTGACCGGATCGCGCCCATCCACAGCTGCCATATCGATCACGTGAACCAACAGCCGTGTCCGCTCGATATGCCTCAGGAACTGGATCCCCAGGCCGCGGCCTTCGTGAGCCCCTTCGATCAGTCCGGGGATGTCGCACGCCACAAAGGAGCTGTCCTCCCCGACCGAAACCACCCCCAGCACCGGGGTGTTGGTGGTGAAGGGGTAGGCGGCAATCTTCGGTCGAGCCGTCGAGATCCGCGACAAGAGGGATGACTTCCCCGCATTCGGGAATCCTACGAACCCGACGTCCGCGAGCAGCTTCAGTTCAAGGCGCAGGCGCCGCGATTCCCCTGCCCGGCCCGGTGTGGCCTCCTTGGCGTAGGCGTTGCCGATTCCACCGCGCCCGCCCCGAGCCGCGACCACGCGCTCGAGCGGGGTGACGAAATCTCGCAGCAGATCCCCCGTGCGCGCATCAACGACGACGGTTCCTACAGGCAGTCGAATCTCGCAGTCAGCGCCTCGTTTGCCGGTCTTGGTGTTGCCTGAGCCGTGTCGGCCTCGGCCTGCGCGAAATTCGTGTCGGAAGTAAAAATCGAGGAGGGTCGAGAGCTGCGGGTCAGCGACGAGGATCACGTCCCCACCGTCGCCCCCACTGCCGCCGGCTGGACGGGGATATCGGGTGAAGGGTTCCTTGCGCATCGCGGAGCAGCCATTGCCCCCGGCTCCCGCGATCACCGTGATCTGTGCCTGATCCACAAACATGTGAGATGGGGTCAGATACTAGCACGCCGCTTCGCATCTGGCTAGTGGCTGACCACGGGTTCGATGCTTACGACGCGGGCCTTCGGAAACCGGACGATCCCATCGCGCTTCGCAAACAGGGTCCAATCGCCCCCCACGCCGACGAACCACCCCGGCTTGAACTGGGTGCCTCGTTGACGCACCAAGATGGCTCCGGCTTGAACCTGCTGTCCCCCAAAGCACTTGACGCCGAGTCGTTTGGAGGCGCTATCCCGCCCGTTGCGTGTGGAACCCTGACCTTTCGTATGCGCCATCTCGTCTCCTCGCTTCGCTCGTCAATCTTCAGAAGTTAGATGTCAGAGTTCAGATATCAGATGGAGTTTTTTCTGACTTCTGACGTCTGATTTCTGACTTCTGATCATCGTCACTTAAGTGAATGTCCTTGACCAATAGTTTCGTCAGCAATTGGCGGTGGCCGATGGTTTTCCGGTAGTTTTCCCGTCGACGGAACTTGTAGGTGATGACCTTCGGCCCTTTGGCGTGCTCCAAGACCTCACACAAGACTTTCGCGCCCGAGAGATACGGCTGGCCGACCTGGACGCGGGTGCCGTCGCTGGCCAGCAATACCCGATCAATGGTGTGCGCGGTACCCACCTCCGCCGCGAGCCGATTCAGGGTGAGCTGCGTCCCCGGCTCCACCCTCCACTGTCGTCCCCCTGCTTCTACAATGGCATACATGACGACATAGGATACCGAATATCGCCCGTCGGGTCAAGCGACCTTAACCGGAGAGTTGGACTTTGACCTGTTCGAGGTGGAGGCTTGGATCGGACATCACCAGAATCCGAGCCTGGTGTTGGGCTTCGAGCGCACTCAAGGACGGACGATCTTCCTGCAGAAGCCGCAGGGCCACCTGCGGATGGACAAAGAGCTCCAACGTTTTCCGGTGGGTTCCCTTGAGCGCTTTCTTCACCTGCCGGATCGCTTGGATGGCCATCGTCACGACGGATTTCACGCTGCCCCGCCCGGCGCAATACGGACAGGTTTGGTGGGAAACCGTTTGGAAGGACTGCCGCATCCGCTGGCGGGTCAGCTCCGCGACACAGATCTCGGAAAACGAGACGAGGTTGGTTTTGGCACGATCGCGCTCCAGGGCGTTCTCGAGCGTGCGCGTGATATCCCGTCGGTGATCGGGTCGCTCCACGTCGATGAAATCAATCGCGACAATGCCGCCGATATCCCGCAAGCGCAGTTGGCGGGCGATCTCGATGGCCGCTTCCTTGTCCACTTGGAAGGCGGTCTCCTCGAGATTCCGGCGGCCGGCAAAGCGCCCGGTATTGACATCAATCGCCACCATCCCTTCCGTGGGCTCAATCAGCATCCATCCCCCAGAGGGAAGCTCCACCCGTTTCTCAAATAAATCTTCGATCTGCTCTTCCAAACCTTCCCGCTCAAACAACGGCTCGTTCCCCTGATAATAGTCCAACCGCACCCGAACCCCCGGCGTGAGGATGCGCAAAAACCGGCCGAGACGCCTGATCTCTTCCTTGGAGTCGACGACGATCCGGTGCACATCCTCCGTGAAACTGTCACGGATGATGCGGGGGGCGAGATCGTACTCCTGATACACGCAGACCGGCGCTTTGGCCTGATGTTCGGCTTTTTTGATCCGTTGCCAAAGCTGCGACAGATACCGGGCATCGCGGGCGAACTCTCTTTCCCCCTTGCCGGCTCCAACCGTGCGGACAATCAATCCCGTATCCTGGGACACTCGCAGCTTCTGGAGGATGTCGCGCAGCCGAGCGCGGTCTTTCGGATCTTCAATCCGCTTCGACACCCCGATCCGCGGATCGTTGCACATCAGGACGAGGTAGCGGCCGGGCAAGCTGACGTGTGTGGTCAGGCGGGCTCCCTTCGTCCCAAACGGCTCCTTGACAACCTGGACGAGGATCTCCTGCCCTGATTTCACCAGATCCGTGATGCGCGCTCGCTGGTGCTGGTGGTGTCTGGGCTCATGCTTCGTCGCCTCGCCTTCCAGAATCGCCTCCTCCTCGGGGGGTGGACTGACGATGTCCGCGACATAGAGGAAGCCGTTCTTCGGCAGCCCAATATCCACGAACGCCGCGCCGATCCCGGGCAGGACCGAGGTGACCTTGCCTTTATACACGCTGCCCACCAACTGGGGCGTGCCGGATCGCTCCGCGTAAAACTCTTCCAGTCGTTTGTTCTCGGTGATCGCCACACGGATTTCCTGCGCATCCGCGCTAATGAAAATCTCTTTCACGATGGCCATGGCTCTCCTTAGTGTAGTCGATCAGATCGTGAAGGCAAACTGTAAAATTGCTACGACGGCTACTGAGGCGGTCTCCGTCCGCAACGTCAATGAACCCAACGACACCGGCGTGGCCCCGTGGGCAGCGGCCAGTCGAACCTCCTCACGGGTGAAATCGCCTTCAGAACCGATCAGGACAGCCACCTCGTGAGGCTGATGCGCGTCTTTCAAAACGTCCTGAAGAGACTTGCTCGCCACCGCCAACGTCGGGATCAACACGAGAGGCACGCCATCGAGTGACGGCAACAAACCGGTCAACGACTGAGGCGGATCGATGACCGGGAGGATCACCCGCCCGCATTGTTTCGCCGCTTCTTCAGCGATGCGACACCAGCGGCGGTGTTTGTGAGGTTGCTGCTCCTCAGGAATGCGGACGACGGTGCGCTCAGCGACCAGTGGGGAAATGCGTGAGACCCCAAGCTCGGTCGCCTTCTGGATGATCCAATCGAACCGATCGCCTTTCACGAGCGCCTGCACCAACCAGATTGAGGGACCCGTGCTGGAGTGGCGTTGTTGTCGATCGATCGTCACGGTCGCCCGGCGCAAGGAGAGATCGCAAATCGCCCCACGGTACTCGCTTCCCTTCCCGTCGAAACAGACCACTCGATCGCCGCGCTTCAACCGCAAGACCACACGCAGGTGATGGAGGGCTTTGGGATCGTCAAGGGTGATGAGAGACCCGGAGACGTTGCGCGGCTCAATCAGAACGCGATGCACGTTGGATGGTGGCGCAGAGTGTGGTGGAGCAGAGGGGGATCGAACCCCTGACCTCGTGAGTGCGATTCACGCGCTCTCCCAACTGAGCTACTGCCCCGGGATGGTTGCGAAGGGATTGACGGCTTGGATCTCACGAAAGTGCGCGAAATCCTTCGTGTTCTGAGTATAGATGACCCGAACGTTGTGGTCTAACATCGTCGCGGCAAGGTACACATCGAAGATTCGCCTCCCCGTGACACGGGCTCGCCGCAAGAGCTCAGCGGTGCGCTGGAGGGTCGTGTGCCGGGGCATGATGATCGTCAGTCGATCAGCCTCCAGATAGGTTTGAACTTCCCGGCTCGCCTCATGGGGTGCGAGGGGATGCGTCACCCGGGTGGGATTGGTCATGACCGCGTAGAACTCCCACAAGACTTGCGGTGTGAGACAGGCGTCAATGAAACCCTCCACCGCCTGGTCTCGCAACCGCTTGGCCTGGGTGTGGAGTGGTGAGGCGGCGTTCGCCGCATGGATGAGGATGTTCGTATCGAAGAGGATGCTCACAGCCACTCGTAGATGGTTTCTCGCCGCAGATCGCCTTTGATCTTGACCCGGTAGACCCCGAATTTCACGGGTTTCTTCTTGGGCGAGATCATCAGGGGTTTGCTGAGGTAACCCCGTAACGCAGCTTCCAGGAGTTGCGTGAAACTCTGGCGTTGATCCACGGCAGTCTTCTTGGCGTTCCGATAGAGTTCTTCATCAAGGATCACGGTGGTGCGATGCATGGCTCTTCCCTCCTTATCCTGAAGAATGCCATAAATATGCTTTTACGTCAATCCACAATAAATGGGGTCAGGTCTTGCATTCCAACATGTTCACGTCGACGCCTGGCGCA
>CAZUWM010000016.1:0-27218 GCA_964624155.1 uncultured Planctomycetales bacterium | reverse complement strand
GACGTTGACTTAGCCAATGACATTTCTTATGCTATCTGAGTTATGAGTCAGGCGCACGCGGGGACGATTGAAGCGATCCCGACGGGGATTCCGAGCGGCAAGCTCGGGATGTGGCTCTTCCTGGCGTCGGAGGTCATGTTCTTCACGGCGCTCATCGCCGCCTACGTCGTCCTCAAGCTCGGCCACCCGAGCTGGCCGGGCGCTGAAGGGCATTTGAGCATCCCGCTCGGGACGATCAACACCTTTCTCCTGATCTGCAGCAGCACCACGATCGTCTTATCCATGGCGGCGTCTGAGGCCGGCCACATGGGATTATCCCGACGGTGGTTGGTGGTGACGGTCCTGCTCGGATCGGCCTTCCTGGTCATCAAAGCCTTCGAGTATTCCGCAAAATTCTCCCATCACATCTTCCCGAGCACGAATGTGTTCTGGTCGTGTTACTTCACGATGACGGGCTTACATGCGCTGCACGTGCTAGGCGGGATCGTCTTCAATCTCTGGATTCTGGCGCAGACGTTTCGTCCGGCGCTCTGGCCGCGCAGGAGTCACTTCCTGGAATTAGGCGGGCTGTACTGGCACTTCGTCGACATCGTGTGGATCTTTTTGTTTCCGCTCCTCTACCTCTTATCATGACGACCACAAGGCATCCGTCCGCCAAGACCTACGTCGTCGTCTGGGGTTTCCTGGCTGGATTGATGCTCGTCAGCGTCCTCCTCTCAGGACTTCCGATCACTGCACGGACCGTGGCCTGGATGGTGTTTGCGCTGTCCGCCATCAAGGCCTGCCTGGTCGCGCTCTACTACATGCACCTGAAGTTTGATCGGCGGTGGCTGTTGATCGTGGCGGCCTTCCCCTTGGTCGTCATCGCGCTGGCGGCCGGTGTCGTCCTCTCCAGCCAGCTGGTCAAGCTGTAGCCCTCATGTTGACAGCCCTCTGGGGTTTTGTGTTTGGATCCCCCCTCAAGGTGGTGGTGTGGTTGGGGAACCGGCTGACGACCCTGACAGGATTGGTGTGGGTGTGGAGGCGGCTGAGACACCAACCGGATCGACCGCGACGATTTCTCGTGTGGGTCGTGGGGCTGAATCTGGTGTCGTACGGGGCGCTCTTCGCGTGGCTGTGGTGGCTCACCCACCAACCCTGAATCTGTTACACGGACACGAGCTCGCCTTCAGGTTCTGGGGCTGGCGTCATCGCGGCAGTGAGCCGCTGCTTCCCCAGCACCGACGTATCGATCGAGGGGAGCCTGGCGGGTTTTCCGCGCGGCAGGCGAATACGCCAGGCGAGCTTGAGTCGTTCCATCACCCTGATCGTCGCGTAGGTTAGATCGAGTTCCCACCAACGCAAGCCGTGGGCGGCGGAGTGGAGGTAGGCGTGATGGTTGTTGTGCCATCCCTCCCCGTAGGTCACCAGGGCGACCCACCAATTATTGCGCGACCCTTCATTCGTGTCGTACGTCTGGTAGCCCCAGATGTGCGCCGCCGAGTTGACCAGCCAGGTCGTGTGGTACACGAAGGCCAGCCGCACGAACACCCCCCACACCACGAACGGCCAACCGCCGAAGGCGTACAGGATCGCCCCTAAGAGGAGCGTGTGCAGCACATGGGTCCGGTTGAGGAACTGGTGGACGGGGTCACGCGCCAATTCGGGCGCGTAGCGCCAGGCCTTCGTGGGGTGATCGAGGATCTCATCATACGCAAAGAGCCAAAAGACATGCGCCCACCAGAAGCCCCGCTTAGGGCTGTGGGGGTCTTGCGGCCGGTCGGAAAACGCGTGGTGGACGCGATGGGTCGCCACCCACTTGATCGGCCCCCCCTGCAGCGCCAGCGTTCCGAAGAGGGTCAGCACGTACTCGAGCCACTTCGGCGTCTCAAAGCTCTTGTGGGTGAGCAGCCGGTGGAAGCAGAGGCAGATCCCCAGGCCGCCGGTGATCCACTGGAGGACCAAGAAGACCCAGAAGGCCTTCCAGCTAAAGGTGAAGGGGGCCGCGATCAATCCCAGGTGAATGAGCGCGATGCCCGTCAGGATGTCCCACTTGATCTTGAGCTTGGGAGTAAAGTTCGTGAAATCGATGGCGGGTTCGATGGCTGTCTCCATGATCCGCTGCCGTCCTTTCGTTTCGTTAGTACCGCTCGATCTGTCGCAACAAACAGTACACGAGCCGATCCTCAAGGAGCAGGGGAATCAAGCCCCGTCGGAGGATCTCCTCGACGTCCTCCGCCACGCATTGTAACACATCGGCGGTGGCTTGGAGGGTAAAGAAATTGAGGAAATAATAGGTGATAGCATCATGGGCTGGTCGGGGAACGCGTTCGACGGTCCGCCAGACGAGCTCGTGGTGGAAGTCGTTCAAGAACCGGTACGGGATACAGCGCAGGTAGCTGTAGGGCGTCAGCTTGCGCTGCCTCAGATCGGGAGGCTCCTCGAGCTTGCGATACGCCTGGAGTACTGTCTCCCAAAAATTCGCGCGCAGGTAACTACCGAACGATGGGGTGGTGGGGGAAGGGGTAAAGGCAAACACGCATTGGCGGAAGAGACGATGGACCAGGCGAGAGTAGTCCTTGTCGGTGACCGCGCGATAATCCCCGCGCGAGGCGAGTTTCTCGTCGGTGCCCCGCAGCACAAACCGGCACCCTTCCGTCGATAACAGGTAGTCCCAACACGCGAGGGCCCACGTGAAGAGCGGCTGGAACTCGTTGACGAACATTTGGTACTCGGGACCCAAGGCGGTGGAGCCGTTGTGCTGCACATGGAGCTGCTGGAATTTCACGATCCACCCCTCCACGTTGGGGAGTCTGCCGCGTTGCAGGGCGATCAACGGTGGGTGAGTGAACACCTGGGGCAGTGCGATCTCCAGCTCAGGTTCTTCTTGAACCCTCAGCGTCTGCTCGTCGGGGAGAAAGACGTCGTCCAAAATTGCTTGCATTCCATTATTAGTCTAACATACGCTAGAAAGACGGAGCAAGCGGAATCACGGGATATCAGGGAATCAGGCGATCGGGAAATCGGGTAACCCGATACCCTGATGTCCCGGTATCCTGGCAACCTGGCCACGATGGGTTGGATTGGATTTTTGGGAGTCCTCAGTGCGCTGATCGGCGCGTGGCATTTCTTCCTCGCGCTCTTCAGGCCGGGACCGTTGAAGCGGTTCCAACGACTCGTGGTGGGCCTGATTTTCAGCCTGCTCGCGACCCTCGCGCTGGGATTGGCAACGGTCTTGCGTTCCTTCGAAGCGTTTGCCGGCTCACGACCCGTGGCCCGCGTGCAGTGTCGATGGGTGGGCGAGAAAACCTTTGAGCTCCAATGGACCGCCTTGCGAGATGGGGAGCTTGTGGAGCCGCTGACGATTCAACTCAAAGGCAACCAGTGGTCCGTCAGTGGCGGTATCGTCAAATGGCATCCGTGGCTGACGGCTTTAGGACTGCCCAGTTACCACAAAGTGACCCGCCTGAGTGGACGCTACGCCTTGATCGAGGAGGAGACCGCCGCCCCCCCAACCGCCGTCGAACTCAATGGCGGAGTGGATCGATGGTGGGAATGGTTGTATCGTGTGGATCCCTACTTGCCGTTTATCGAAGCGGCATACGGCTCTGCCGCTTTCCTGTATGTGAATCCCGTCCTGGAATACCAAGTGGACGTGACCCCCTCCGGCTACCTGATTCGCAGCCTCCGCAAGTCCCTGCCTCTTCGACGGTAAGGCAGCATTTTGACCCACGAAGAAAAGTGTGTTAAAATGAATTTTCTGTCTTGAAACCTTCCCGAATGATTGCTCGATACACTCTTCCTCAGATGGGTCGCCTCTGGAGCGACGAGCATCGTCTGGACGTGATGCTCCAGGTGGAGCTCTTGGTGTTGGAGGCTCAGGCGCGGTTGAAGATCGTTCCTCGCAAGGCGGTGACCGAGATTCGCAAGCGGGTGCGCGTGAGTCTTGAGCGGGTGCAGCAGAAAGAAGCCACGACCCAACACGACGTCATCGCCTTCATCGAACATCTCGAGGAACGCGTCGGGCCCTACGGCCGCTACCTGCATCTGGGATTGACCTCCAGCGATGTGCTGGATACCTCCCTGGCGGTGCTGTTGCGCGATGCCGCCGATGGGCTCATCGCGGATCTCACGCGTCTCTTGAAGGCCCTGGCGGCTCAGGCGCGTCGGCACAAGCGCACCGTCATGATCGGACGGACCCACGGGGTGCACGCCGAACCCACCACCTTTGGGTTGAAGCTGGCGATGTTTTACGACGAGCTGCGCCGCCACCTGAGGCGGTTGCAGCGGGTTCGCGAGGAAATTGCCGTCGGCAAGATCTCAGGTGCGGTCGGGACGTTTGCGAATGTCGATCCCTCGGTGGAACAGTACGTGTGTCGTCGATTGGGTCTGAAGCCGGCACCCATTTCGACGCAGATCATCCAACGAGATCTCCACGCGTCGTACGCGTCCACGCTGGCGTTGGTCGGTGGGACGCTGGAGCAACTCGCCACTGAGATTCGTCACCTCCAACGCACCGAGGTGCGAGAAGCCGAGGAGCCGTTTGGTCATGGACAGAAAGGCTCCTCGGCGATGCCGCACAAGAAAAATCCCATCACGTGTGAGCGGATCGCGGGATTGGCGAGGCTGCTGCGCGGCTACAGCGTGGCCGCCATGGAGAACATGGCGCTCTGGCACGAACGTGACATCACGCACTCCTCTGTCGAACGCGTCATCCTGCCGGATGCCAGCATCGTGCTTGACTACATGTTGCAGACAATGACGACGGTCATCCAGGGGCTGGTCGTGCATCAGGATCGCATGCGCGAGAATCTGATGAGCACGCACGGCGTGATGTTTTCCGGCCAAGTGCTGTTGAGCCTCATGCACCAAGGTCTCTCTCGCACGAAAGCGTATGAACTGGTGCAACGCCACGCGCTCGCGGCGTGGAGGGATGGTCGGGATTTTCGTGCGGCCCTCCTCGCCGATCGGGGAATTCGACGCCATCTGACGCCGGAGGCGATCAACCGCTGCTTCGACCCGCGCCATCACCTGCGCCATGTCGACCGCATCTTCAAACGAGTCGGCCTCTAATGTCGAAGTCGGAAGTCGGAAGTCGGAAGTCGGAAGTGGAAAAATGGCGATTGACTCGACCCTTGCCCTGCTTACTCCTTACGACTTACTGCTTACTGCTTACGGGATGCGTGAGGAGGCAGTTGACGATCCGCTCGGAGCCGCCTGGGGCACAGATCATGATCAACGACGAGGTGATCGGCGTCACCCCCCATGCCTACGATTTTGAATGGTACGGATGGCATCGCATCACGCTGACCAAAGACGGCTACGAGCGATTGGACGACCACGTCAATCTGAAAGCCCCGCCCTACCTGTGGATTCCGTTCGATCTGGCGGCGGAGCTCCTCCCGATGACGATTCGGGATGATCAGGCGTTCTCCTATCACCTGGCACCCTTGACGCCGATCCCGGAGCCGGCACCTCCGGAGGGGTTTGAATGATGGTGACGCACGGTGAGAAGCTCTACGAAGGCAAGGCCAAGATCCTTTACGCGACCGAGGATCCGGATTGTGTGATTCAGTATTTCAAAGACGACGCGACCGCCTTCAACGCGCAGAAGCGCGGGACCATCGTTGATAAAGGGGTGTGCAACAATAAGATTTCTTCCCATCTCTTCCAGCGTCTCGAGGAGGCCGGGGTGGCGACACACTTCGTCAAGCAGCTCTCTGACCGTGAGATGCTGGTGAAGAAACTTCAGATCGTGCCGCTCGAGGTGACGATCCGCAACATCACGGCGGGCGGCATGGCCAAGCTGCTGGGCATCGAGGAAGGGATTGTCCTGAAACGGCCGGTCTTTGAGTGGCACTACAAGAGCGATGCGCTGGGGGATCCGCTGATCAATGACGACCACATCTTCGCGCTCGGCCTGGCCACCTCGGAGGAACTCGAGGCCATCCGTCGCCTCTCGTTTCGGGTCAATGAGGTCTTGAAGGACTACTTCGCCACGCGGCAGATTGACTTGGTGGACTTCAAACTGGAGTTCGGTCGTTTCCCCGCACTATCGAGCCAGGGAAACGATCCCGAGCCGAAGGCGAGGGAACGGCGCCCCCAGCAGATTCTGCTCGGCGATGAGATCTCGCCGGACACCTGTCGGTTCTGGGAACAGGGGACGCGGCGCAAGCTGGACAAGGACCGGTTTCGCCGCGATCTCGGCGATGTGGAAGCGGCCTATCAAGAGATGTTACGGAGGGTGCTGGGATAACTGGGATGAAGGCGAGGGTCACGGTTACGTTGAAGGCGGGTTTGTTGGACGCCCAAGGCAAAACCATTAAGAGCGCGCTGGAGTCGATGGGGTTTAAAGGTGTCGCAGACGTCCGCGCGGG
Organism: uncultured Planctomycetales bacterium; assembly: GCA_964624155.1. GTDB lineage: Bacteria > Omnitrophota > Gorgyraeia > Aquiviventales > Aquiviventaceae > CAZUWM01. The sequence continues at coordinate 20,862 of CAZUWM010000016.1, read as the reverse complement.
GAAATATATCGAACTGGAGCTCAACCACGGCTCCTCAACGTCGGCCAAGCGGGACGTGGAACGCATGTGCCGGAAGCTGCTCGCCAATCCGGTGATTGAAACCTATCGGATCGAAATGGCTCAGGGCTCAGGGCTCAGGGCCCAGGGTAAACACAATCAGCCCACAGCCCGGAGCCCACAGCCCCGAGCGAAGCGAGCATGAGGTTCGGCGTCGTGGTGTTTCCAGGCTCGAATTGTGATCAGGACTGCGTCCACGTCCTGAAGGACGTCCTCAACCAGGACGTCGTTGCGCTCTGGCATCAGGACACGAGCCTCAAAGGGTGCGAGGGCATCGTGCTTCCCGGCGGCTTCAGCTACGGCGACTATCTGCGCACCGGCGCCATCGCGCGCTTCTCGCCGATTATGAACTCGGTGGCGCAGTTCGCGAAAGACGGGGGGCTGATCATCGGCATCTGCAACGGATTTCAGATTCTGTTGGAAAGCGGCTTGTTGCCCGGAGCCATGATGCGCAACGTGGGCCTGCGGTTCATCTGCCGGTTTGTGACACTGCGGGTGGAGCGTACGGATACGCCGTTTACCAACCGCTTCCACCAGGGCCAGGTGATCCACCTGCCCATCGCCCACAACGAGGGCAATTACACGGCGGACGCCAAGCTGCTCAAACAGCTTCAGATGAACAACCAGGCGCTCTTTCGTTACTGCGATGCCGATGGACAGCTCACGCCGTCAGCCAATCCGAACGGCTCGACGGAGTTCATCGCGGGCATCACGAGCGAGTCGGGGAACGTCCTAGGGATGATGCCGCATCCTGAGCGTGCCTCCGAATCGTCGCTCGGCTCCGCCGACGGCCGCTTGGTGTTTGAATCGTTGATCGAGGCGTATGCACATGCCTAGCCTCGCGCTGACGACCTCGAGATTCCGAATTCCGAATTCGGTCAAGGTCACTCCAGCGCTGCTGAAGAAGCTGAATGTGACGCCGGAGGAGTACGAGCGGATTGTGAAGCTCATGGGGCGTGCGCCAACACTGACAGAGCTGGGTATTTTTAGCGTCATGCACTCTGAGCATTGTTCGTACGCGAGCTCGAAGATTTACCTGAAGACGTTCCCGACGAAAGGCAAGCACGTATTAGTTCCGGCCGGGGAGGAAAACGCCGGCGTCATTGACATCGGAAATGGTGTGGGCGTGGCGTTCAAAGTTGAGAGTCACAATCACCCGTCTGCCGTTGAGCCGCACGCGGGGGCGGCGACCGGGGTCGGCGGCATCTTGCGCGACATCTTCACGATGGGCGCGCGGCCGATCGCCTTATTTGACAGCTTGCGCTTCGGGCCGCTCAGCGCAACGGGCCGCACGCGATTCTTGTTTGAAGGGGTTGTGCGTGGCATTGCGGACTACGGGAACTGCTTGGCGCCAACCGAACTAGTAACAATTCGCAACTCTGGTAAGGTAAAAACGACTCCTATCGGCCCCTATATAGACACCTTAGTAAACTCTGGTACCTCCTCGGTTGAGCATATTCCTTCCTCAAGAATTGAAGTTCTATCGCTCGATCCGCTGACCAACCAACCTCGCTGGTGTCGGGTTGTTCGCGTGTGGCGTCGTCGAGCTCCTCACTTGATGAGAATCAAAACAACCATGGGGCGTTCGTGGTTACTAACCCCTGATCACCCCGCCATTGTGCTGGAGAATGATCGACTGGTTAAAAGGTCGGCCCGTTTACTGAAATGCGGTGACAAACTTCCTGTGTTGGCAAGGCTACCCGAAGAGTCAATCCCTTCCCATCTCGATCTGATTGAATTATTCTGCAACTCTCATGCACATATCTATGTAAGGCTGCGCCGTTCAATTCGGGTTGATCGAGGAACGATTCAAGCTGCACTTCGATCTATCGAACCATCAGCTTCGAACCGTCATCGGTATCTCAAACGTAGTCGGATGCCCTTACAACTCTACCTGGATTTGGAAAAACGGTTTGGTTTCGATCGGCGAAACATCGAGCTGTTCTTGCCAAGCGGTAAGTCAAACTACATCGGCTGCGAGATATCCCTAGATCAAGACTTCGCTAGATTGATTGGTTACTACCTAGCAGAAGGCTGCGTTTCACAGAATGGCACCACCTATAAGATTATTTGGACGTTTGGACGACATGCGACAGATCGTTGGTATGTGAGCGATGTATGTCGGATTTTGCGTCGACTCGGGTGGCGGTTCTCGGTCCAGGAACGGATTAGTACCGTAGCCATTGCGGTTTCATCATGGTTTATAGGTGTGTTGTTGAAGGACATTTGGAAATGTGGAGATAAGGCGCATACCAAATCAATACCCGACCTATTCTTCAGAGCTCGACGGCCCTTTCGAGTGGAGTTACTTAAGGGATTGTGGCGTGGCGATGGCTCAGTAAGCATCCGAAAATCAGGCTCACGAGTCAAGGTTGCACTTGGTACGGCCAGTCAAACGTTAGCTCATCAGGTCGCGTTGCTCCTTCAAGATCTCGGCGTCATTCCTCTCTGCTATGTTGGCTCACAGAAGACCAGTCGATTGCGGGGTAGGTTAGTCAAGCGGCGACCACTGCATCATCTTGAACTGAACGGATACCGAGCAGTGAAAATAGTGCAGACGTGGTTTGCGCCCGTTATCAACCGACGAATTCACAACGCCCTTAAGGCTTACCGGTTTCAGGATCTTAGATGGAGTTTTCCTAGGTATAAGGTAAGAGGACCGTTGGCTTTCCTCCCTATTAGAGAAACAACATTAGAACCATACACTGGATCAGTCTACGATTTCGAAGTGGAGCGTTCTCGTCTCTTTGTGACTACAGGTGGTCTAGTGACCCACAACTGTATCGGCGTTCCCACCGTCGGAGGTGAAATCTACTTCGATGAGACGTACCGAGAAAATCCCCTGGTCAATGTGATGTGCGTCGGCATCGTGCCGGCCGGTCGCATTGCGATGGCGAAAGCCAAAGGGACAGGGAACACGGTGATGTATGTCGGGTCCTCGACGGGGCGTGACGGCCTCGGCGGGGCGAGCTTCGCCTCGCGGGAAATCACCGACGGCTCTGAGGCGGATCGTCCGGCCGTGCAGATCGGCGATCCATTCGCGGAGAAGTGTCTGCTGGAAGCGACGCTGGAAGTCCTCGCCACCGACGACGTCATCGCCATTCAAGACATGGGAGCGGCGGGCTTAACCTGTTCGACCTGCGAGACGGCTTCCCGAGGCCGTTGCGGTATCGAGATCGATGTGGCCAAAGTCCCTCGACGGGAAACGGGCATGACGCCCTTTGAGGTCATGCTCTCCGAATCGCAGGAGCGGATGCTGCTGGTGGTCAAGCGAGGACGGGAGGAACGCGTCAAGCGGCGCTTCGCCAAGTGGGGATTGCATGCGGTGGAGATTGGTCACGTGACGAATGACAGCCTGATGCGGGTGAAAGACCACGGGGCGGTTGTCGCCGAGATTCCCGTCGGGGCGTTGACGCACGACGCACCGGTCTACCGTCGTCCCACCAAGCGTCCAACGTACCTCTCGCGAGTTCAGCGGCTGTCACTGCGCGCCATCCCCCAGCCAAGAGACTATGGTCAGACGCTCCTGAAGCTGCTGGGCTCTCCCACGATCGCCAGCAAAGCACACGTCTTTGAACAGTACGACCATATGGTTCAAACCAACACGGTCGTGCTGCCGGGCCGAGCCGATGCCGCTGTCCTGCGCCTGAAAGGCACCGACGCGTTGCTCGCGGCCACCACCGATGCGAATGCCACGTTCTGTTATCTCAATCCGTATGAAGGGGGGCAGCTGGCAGTGGCCGAGGCTGCGCGCAACCTGGTGTGTGTCGGCGCAAAGCCGCTGGCGATCACGGACTGTCTGAACTTCGGTAATCCGGAAGATCCCGAGATCATGTGGCAGTTCAAGGAATGCGTGCGCGGGATCGCTGAGGCGTGTCGGGTCTTCGCGACACCTGTGACCGGCGGCAACGTGAGCTTCTACAACGAGAGCCCTCATGGGGCGATTGATCCTACACCGGTGATTGGGATGATCGGCCTGATCGAAGTCGGAAGTCGGAAGTCGGAAGTCGGAAGTCAAACCACTTCCCCCTTCGCACTTCCCCCTTCGCACTTCCCTCTGACGGCGGGATTCAAGGATGAAGGAGACATGATCATCCTGTTCGGCCAGACGCGCGAGGAACTCGGAGGCAGCGAGTATCTGAAGATCATCCACCACAGAAAACGAGGCAGGCCGCCAAAGTGTAACTTGGCGCACGAACGTCGATTGGGGCAATTGATGCTGGAGTTGTGCCGTCGAGGATTGCTGAAATCAGCGCATGATTGCTCCGAAGGCGGACTCGCCGTCACCCTCGCCGAATGCTGCATCATGGATCCCGACCACCTCATCGGCGCCACTATTCAATTCGGAAGTCGGAAGTCGGAAGTCGGAAGTCAAACCACTTCCCCCTTCGGCCTTCCCCCTTCCTCCTTCCGTGTCGATGCGTGGTTGTTTGGCGAATCGGCGGGACGGATCGTGGTGAGCTGTGAGCGGTATCACCAGGAACTCATCGAGGCGCTGGCCAGACGGTTCCGTGTTCCGATGACGGTTCTTGGAAGGGTTGGAGGATCGCGGCTGCGCATCGCGTCCTGGCTCGATGGCTCCGCGAGCGAGCTGAACGAGACCTATCGGACAGCCCTGCCACGACACCTGCACAGATGACGCAGAAACACAGCAGACACACCACAGATTACACAGAGAAATCTTCTGTGCGCTCTGTGAGACATTATTGCGGCCTCTTTGGGATCTACGGGCATCGGGATGCCGCTCGGCTGACGTATCTTGGACTCTACTCGTTGCAGCACCGAGGCGAAGAAGCGGCGGGTATCGTCACCTACAACGGCAAGGCGATGCACGCGCACAAGGGTCTTGGGCTCGTCTCCGAGGTCTTCAATGAAGAATCGCTGCGGGCCTTGCCAGGCCGTATGGCCATCGGCCACACCCGCTATTCGACGACAGGCTCCAGCACCTTGAAAAATTCACAGCCGTTGGTAGTGACCTACGCCAAGGGCGCGCTGGCCGTCGCGCACAACGGCAATCTGGTCAACGCCTACGAGCTGCGCCAGCAGTTGGAGGCCAACGGCTCCATCTTTCAAACCACCGTCGACAGCGAGATTATCCTGCACCTGCTGGCCCGCGCGACGAATAAGGAGTTCGAGGACGACCTCGTGGAATGCGTGCGCCTGCTCAAGGGGGCCTTCTCCCTCCTGTTCCTGACGGAGCATGCCCTGATCGGTTGCCGCGACCCGCAGGGCTTCCGCCCGCTGTGCATCGGGCGGCTGAACAAGACGTATGTCCTGGCTTCCGAAACCTGCGCCTTGGATCTGATCGGTGCTCGGTTCGTGCGCAACGTCGAACCCGGCGAGATCGTGGTCATCACCGCCAGCGGCCTGCGTTCGCTCCGTCCCTTCAAGAGCGAGGAGATCAAACCGGCCCACTGTCTCTTTGAGCATGTCTACTTCGCGCGGCCGGATTCGAACATCTTCGGCGAAAATGTCCAGGCGGTTCGGATGAACCTGGGACGGCAGCTGGCGCGCGAGCATCCGGCGGAAGCCGATCTCGTGATGCCCATCCCCGACTCGGGGAACTTCGCCGCGCTGGGCTTTAGTCAGGAGTCGAACATCCCGTTCGTGATGGGGATGACGCGGAATCACTATGTCGGGCGGACGTTCATCCAGCCGGCGCAGGAGATTCGCGATCTGAAGGTGCGCGTCAAGTTCAACCCCATCAAGTCGATTGTGAGGGGCAAGCGGATTGTCCTCATCGATGACTCGATCATCCGCGGCACGACGACAAGGGCTCGCATCAAGAATCTTCGTGAAGCCGGGGCGAAAGAGATTCACATGCGGGTCAGTTGCGCGCCGACGAAGCATTCCTGTTTTTATGGGATCGATTTCCCCACACGCAAGGAATTGATCGCCAACAAGATGTCCGTTGAGGAGATCTGCAAGTTTATCGGGGCCACGACCCTGGGGTATCTGTCGTTGGAAGGCATGCTCAAAGCCGTGGGCAAGCCCGCGAACTACTGCACGGCCTGCTGGAGCGGGCAGTATCCGATTCCCTTCGGCGAGGAAGGGGACAAGTTCGCGCTGGAAAAATTCTCCGGCCAAGGCAAATGCTGAGGAAGCAGGAAGCAGGGAGTCGGCAGTAGGCATGCGGATTACGGAATCGAAAATCCAAAATCGAAAATCCAAAATTTCTGTCGGGGCAACCTATCGGAAGGCGGGAGTGGATGTGGAGGCGACGGATCGATGGTTGGAGCGCCTCAAACCTGTCATTCGTGCCACGCGAGGGCCGGAGGTCTTGCCGGACCGAGGTCAATTCGCTTCGCTGGTGCGGCTGTCTCACCTGCGGCTGCACGATCCGGTGCTCGTGTCCTCGACGGACGGGGTGGGGACGAAGCTGACGCTGGCGACATCAGCCAAGGACTACATGGGGATCGGCATCGACGTCGTGGCGATGAACGTCAACGACGTGATCGTCTACGGCGCGAAGCCGCTGTTTTTTCTCGACTACGTCGCCGTCGGCAAGGTGACACCCGCCCTGCTGGGGGGATTGGTTCGTGGGATCGCGAAGGGCTGCCGGGAAAGCGGCTGCGCGCTGGTTGGAGGCGAAACCGCCGAGATGCCAGGCGTCTACAAGAACGGGGACTACGACGTGGCGGGATTCTGCGTGGGGGTGGTCGAGCGCAGGCGCCTGATCGATGGCTCCAAGGTCCGTGCAGGGGACGTGGTCATCGGTCTGGCGTCATCCGGCGTCCATGCGAACGGCTTTTCCTTGGTGCGCAAGGTCTTCAACCCCACCGAGCTGAAACGACTCAAGCAACGGTTGCTTCAGCCCACGAGAATCTACGTCAAACCGATCCTCGCGGTCGCTGCGCGCTTTCCGGTGACCGCGATCGCGCATATCACCGGCGGCGGGCTGGCGAGACGGTTGCCGTCGTTGGTCGCTGCGCAACGCCATCTGACCGTTCGATGGGTCCGAGGGGCGTGGCCGATCTCCCCCATCTTTCGACGGATTCAACAGGCCGGCTCGGTGACACAAGAAGAGATGGATGCGACCTTCAACATGGGCCTTGGCATGGCGCTGGCGTGCCGCCCGCAGGCGGCTCGTTCGATCAGTCAGACGCTGCACCGTTGGCGTATTCCGGCGTGGGTGGTTGGCGTCATCACGGAGGGTGAGGGATGAATATTCTGGTCGTGGGATCCGGCGGGCGTGAGCATGCACTCGTCTGGAAGCTCAGTCAATCGCCTGAGGTTAACACCCTGTACTGCGCGCCGGGCAATGGGGGGATTAGCGAGTTGGCTCAACCGGTGGATATCGGTGCGGAGGACGTCGAGTCGCTGGCGGAATTTGCGGAAGCGAAAGACATCGATCTGACGATCGTCGGACCAGAAGGGCCGCTGGCGAAAGGGATCGTCGATGTCTTTGAAAAACGGGGACTGCGCATCTTCGGGCCGACCAAAGCGGCGGCGCGGATGGAATCCAGCAAGGCCTTCGCGAAGAACCTCTTGAAGAAGTACCACATTCCCACGGGACAATTCGCCGTCTTCGATGACCCCCAGGCGGCTCGCTCTTATGTGCGGCAAGTGGGAGCACCCATCGTCATCAAGGCTGACGGGCTGTGTGGAGGCAAAGGGACGATCATTGCGCACACCCTCAGCGAAGCGTTGGGGGCTATTGACCTCCTCATGGAAGATCGCATTTTCCGGCAAGCGGGCGAGCGCATTGTCGTCGAAGAGCGGCTCGTCGGGGAGGAGGTGTCCATCATTGTCCTCACCGATGGAGCGACCGCCGTTCCCTTGTTGACGTCTCAAGACCACAAGCGTCTGCACGATGGCGATAAAGGTCCGAACACCGGCGGCATGGGGGCCTATGCACCCGCCCCGGTCGTCAACGACGCCATGACGAAGCAGATCATGGATCAGATCATTCATCCGACGCTGAACGGGTTAGTCAGTGAGGGGATTCTCTTCAAAGGCGTCCTCTATGCCGGGCTGATGCTGACCGCGGACGGCCCCAAGGTGCTGGAGTTTAACGTCCGGTTTGGCGATCCGGAGATCCAAGCGATCCTGCCCCTCCTGAAACAGGATCTGGTGCCGTTATTGGATGACATCGTCGAAGGTCGCTTGCATCAATCCCGTTGTGAGTGGCAGGCCGGCAGTTGTGTCTGCGTGGTGTTGGCCTCGGGGGGGTACCCCGGCGAGTTTCAGATCGGCAAAGAAATCCATGGGCTTGAGCGCCTCAAGGGTCGCGAGCGCATCACCGTCTTCCATGCCGGGACCAAACGGGACGGGGATCGATTTCTGAGCTGGGGTGGGCGCGTCCTCAACGTCGTGGCGGTTGATGGGGAAATCGAAGGGGCGGTCAAACGTGCGTATGAGGCCATTGGGGAGGTATCCTTTGAGGGCATGACGTATCGGAAGGACATCGCCTGGCGTGCCCTCAAAAAACCAGTGATTACGTGATTAAGAGATTGAGTGATTGAGAGGAGGAAATAATGCACGCTCCCAGCGTGTCGATTTTGATGGGATCGGATTCGGATTGGCCGACGCTGGAAGCGGCCTCGAAGATCTTGAAGACATTCGGGGTGCCACACGAAGTGCGAGTCCTGTCGGCACACCGCAGCCCGGCACACCTGCGCCGCTACGTTGAGCAAGCCCCGCGACGGGGGATCACGGTCTTCATTGCCGGAGCGGGGGGTGCGGCGCATCTGGGTGGGGTCGTCGCGGCGCATACCACCCTGCCGGTGATCGGCGTGCCGATCGAGACGAAATCGCTCAAGGGATTGGATAGTTTGCTGTCGATGGTGCAGATGCCCAGCGGTGTCCCCGTGGCGACTGTGGCCATCGGCCATGCGACCAACGCCGCGCTGCTCGCCGTTCAAATCCTTGCGATCCATGACGGTGCCTTGCAGCGCAAGCTCAGCGCGCATAAGCGTCAATTGACGGCAAAGAACATGAAGGCCGACCGCGCCCTCCAAGCGACCTTACGCCGGTGACGTCCATGGGGGGCGTGGTAGTGGCGGTCAATGCGAGTGCGCCGGAACCTCACCTGATTGAAGCGGCCGCGAAGGTGCTGTGTGACGGAGGGTTGGTGGCGTTTCCAACGGAGACGGTGTATGGGCTTGGCGCTGACGCCACGAATCCAGCCGCCATCGCACGGCTCAATCAGGTGAAAGGTCGCCCACCGGAGAAGCCGTACTCGCTGCATCTGTCTGACGCGGCTCAAGTGCGGGAGTTTGTCGACACGATCCCTCCAGTGGCACAACAGCTCATCAACGCGTTCTGGCCAGGGCCGCTGACCATCGTCATGCCTGCCCGCCCAGGAATCTTCGGAGCAGGCGGGCCGGTTCACCCCGCCTCCGACGGGGCGGGGCAGGGTGGGACCATTGGATTTCGATTGCCCAGTCACCCAGTGGCGCTCGCGTTTCTGAAGCAGTGCGGCCGCGCGGTGGTGGCTCCGAGCGCGAATCGATCAGGGTCACCCCCACCGACAGATGGCAAAGAAGTCATCACGGCACTAGCAGGAGCGTACGACTATCTGCTCGATGCCGGTCCAACCCCGTTGGGGAGAGAATCAACGGTCGTGTCGGTGGTGAACAATCATCTCGCCATCTTGCGGGAAGGGGCGATTTCAGCTCACGCGCTCAAGGCTATAGGCTGAAAGCTCAAGGGAACAGCGGGATCACACGATGGTAAAGCGTGGCGACCAACCGTGCGCGGATGTTCCATATTTGCCTCGAGCCGTGAGCCTCGAGCCTTGAGCCCAACATGCCGACCAAACGAGTGTTGTTCGTGTGCACGGGCAATAGTTGCCGCAGCGTGATGGCCGAGGGACTCTTCCAGCATCGGTTGAAACAACTGGAGTCGAAGTTACACGAAGCCATTGAGGTCAACTCGGCCGGCGTGTTTGCCATCGAAGGGATGTCCCCGACGAAAGATACGCTGGCGTTATTACAACGTGAGGGCGTGGATTTCTCCAGCCACATGTCGCGGATGCTCACGGATGAGATGATTCGTCAAGCGGACCTGATTCTCGTCATGGAGCGGTTCCATCGGGAAGAAATTCTCCGACGGGTCCCCGAGGCCGAGCCCAAGGTCAAACTCCTCAAGCTACTGGGTCGGACGGAGGAACTGACCGGCCCTGAGACGGACATCCCGGATCCGATCGGCAAACCGCGTGAAGTCTATGAAGCCTGCTTCCAGGCGATCGGGGAAGGCGTGCAGCGCCTTGTGAAGCAACTCGTGGGATCTTCCGCATCGTGATGGGCCGAGCACGACGTCCTCGGATGCGGCCGCTTCGGGTGGCGATTGGAGCGGATCACGGCGGCTTCGAGCTGAAACCGAAGCTCATCCCTCTCCTCAACGATCTCGGCTATGAAGTGGCGGATCTCGGGACCCACTCGCCTGAGCCGTGCGACTATCCCGCGATCGGCTTCAAAGTGGCTCAGGCGGTGGCAGGGGGCACGTTCGATCGAGGCGTCTTGCTGTGTAAGTCCGGGGTGGGTATTGCGATCGCGGCGAATAAAGTCCCGGGGATTCGAGCCGCCGCATGTCACGATGTGTTTGACGCACAGCGCAGCCGCAGCCACAACGATGCGAACATCTTGGTCTTGGGCGCGGAGACGTTGACCGATCGTCAAGCGGGGCAGATCGTGAAGCGGTGGTTTGCCACGCCGTTTGAATCCGGCGGCCGCCACGAGCGGCGAGTCCGGCAGATTGCCCAGATTGAACAACGCGTGTTGAGAGAAGGCAGAAAGGATCGCAGACGGTCATGACGTCGTTACGAGAGGTAGACCCGGCGGTCTACGAGGCGATTCAACGGGAACTGCAGCGGCAGCACGAGCATCTCGAGCTCATCGCCTCTGAAAACTTCACCAGCCTGGCCGTCTTGGAAGCGCAGGGTTCTGTGCTGACGAACAAGTACGCGGAAGGCTACCCGAAGGCGCGGTGGTACGGCGGCTGCGAGTTCGTTGACGTAGCGGAGCAATTGGCCATCGACCGCGTGAAGGCGCTTTTCGGCGCGGAGCACGCCAATGTCCAGCCCCACTCAGGCACCGAAGCCAACATCGCCGTGTTCTATGCCACCTTGCAAGCCGGCGACAAGATTTTGGCGATGAGCTTAGCACACGGGGGACATCTCTCACACGGACATCCGAAGAATTTTTCCGGCAAATACTTCACCATCATTCCCTATGGCGTGAACAAGGCGACCGAGCAAATCGATTACGATGAGGTGGCACGACTCGCCAAAGAACATCAGCCGAAGATGATCCTTGCCGGGTACTCCGCCTACCCGCGCCTCCTCGACTTCAAGCGCTTTCGAGAGATTGCCGATTCGGTCGGGGCGTTGCTGCTCGTCGATATGGCGCACTTCGCCGGGTTGGTGGCCGCCGGGATCTATCCCAACCCCACTCCCGACGCGGATCTCGTCACCTCGACCACACATAAGACGCTGCGTGGTCCCCGGGGGGGATTTATCCTGTGCAAGCCAACCTTTGCCAAAGCCGTCGACTCGGCCGTCTTTCCAGGGATCCAAGGGGGGCCGCTGATGCACGTGATCGCGGCCAAAGCGGTGTGTTTTAAAGAAGCCGCCACGCCGGAATTTCACGCGTACCAACGGCGGATCGTCGCCAACGCCAAAGCCCTGGCAGGCGCCTTAACCTCGAGGGGGTATCGCATCGTCTCCGGAGGGACCGACAACCATCTGCTCCTCGTGGATCTGACCCCCAAGGCCCTCACGGGCAAGGAGGCGCAAGAGGCGCTGGATCAGGCCAAGATCACCGTCAACAAAAACGCGATCCCCTTCGATCCGCTGCCGCCGGCCAAAGCAAGCGGTATCCGTCTGGGCACCCCCGCGGTGACCACGCGCGGGATGAAAGAAGCACAGATGCAGCGCATTGCGGAACTCATCGATCAATCGTTGACGCATCGGACGGATCCCAACGCCCTGCACCGTGTTCGTCAGGAAGTGCATGCACTCGTGGAACAGTTTCCCTTGTATCCCGAATTGAGATGACGTGTCCATTCTGCGGCCATCCCGAACACAAGGTGGTGGATTCCCGCACGAGCGCTGACGGGCAGGCGATTCGTCGACGTCGGGAGTGCCTGGCGTGCGGGAAACGGTTCACGACCTACGAGCATCTTGAGGAACAGCGCCTCATGATCATCAAGAAAGACGGCCGCCGCGAGCCGTTTGATCGCAACAAGTTGTTGGCGGGACTCGTGAAGGCCTGCGAGAAACGCCCCGTCAGCATGGATCAATTGGAAGACCTGGCGGATGAGCTCGAACGGGACCTGTCACGCACCTTCGAGCGGGAGGTGCCGTCTCAAGAAATCGGGGAGCGGGTGATGCGGCGCCTGCACGACCTCGATCCGGTCGCCTATGTGCGCTTCGCCTCGGTCTATCGGGAGTTCAAAGACGTCGAGCAGTTCATGCGCGAATTGAAGGACGTCTTGGCTTCAACACAGATCACACAGAGAAAAACCTGACACCACAGATCGCGCAGATATCTGTGACATCTGTGGGATGGTTATTCTGTGGTATCTGTGGTGTCGACAAAGCTCTTGAGGCGGGCGCGGGCTTGCAGCGACTCCATCCAGGCCGCAAGGTGCCCCTCCTGCTTCCAGGCCAGCACCGTTGCGCGAAAGGCCTCGCGGTCGTGTTCGAACTCCGTCTCATCAATCGGCTCGTGGCTCTCGGCGTAGGCGTGGCGCAGCCCTTCCTCACCGATCTGCACCTCGGCTTTCACCTGCGCAAGCAGCCCATGGATGGCTAGCTCATCCCGCACTCGCGCTTCAAAGGCTTGGGGGCTGACACCGAGGGCGCGCACGTATTGGAAGTAGAGATCGGGGACGAATTGCCCGTGTTGCTGGAACTGGGATTGGCGACGGACTGAGGCGGCGACTTCTTCATCGCTCACTCGCTGCGTCCGCCGGGCTTCTTCTTTGAGGATCAGCCGATCCCACGTCTGTTGTTGAAGGAAGCTCTCGAGGGCTTCCGGGATGTCTCCGAACTGGGCTTGGAAACCGAGTGTGAGGAGACGATGTTCTTCCTGAAAGATTTCCCACGGGATCTTGCGTCCGAAGATTTCTCCGGCCGCCCCACCCGGTCCAGCGGACTGGCTCACCGTGCCGGCGTGGAAAAACAGGACGAGCGGCAGGACAAAGACGATCACCAGCAGCCACAGCACGATCGTCTGCCGTTTCTTGAGTCGGAGCAACTGGCGAAACATCGTGGCGGTATGGTAACGCATCTCTTGAATCGCCGCAAGTATGCCCGTGAAGCTCAAGCCCGGATTCATTGACACCCTCTGTCGGGTTAGGGTACAATCGAGAGCTTTAACTCGGCGTCGATGAGACGACCACGCAAACGTTGGGCCATCAATCCGCGGACTCGCATCCATGAAAGCCAAAAACGCTACTCGAGAGCGCGTGACAAGACTCACGTCCGTCAAGAGCTCAAAACCGAGCCGCCTCATCCCTCGGCTGGCGCCTCGGGATCCTTCGGCAACGCAGAAGCGTTGCCTCAGGATCGGCCTGCCAAAAGGCAGTCTCCAAGAGGCGACCGCTAAGCTCTTCGGGCGAGCGGGCTTCCAGGTCATCATCAGCGAGCGCTCCTACGTCCCCTCGATCGATGATCCCGAGCTCGAGCCCATGTTGCTGCGGGCGCAGGAGATGTCGCGCTACGTCGAGCAGGGCATTCTCGACTGCGGCATCACCGGCAACGATTGGATTCTGGAAAACGGCTCACAGGTCGAGCGGGTGGCGGAACTCCGGTATGCCAAGCGGACCCAGCATCCCGTCCGCTGGGTACTCGCAGTGGCGGATACCTCGCCGATTGTGAGCCTCTCGGATCTGAATGGGAAGCGCGTCGCGACGGAGCTCGTTCACGTGACCAAAGCGTACCTGGTCAAGCACGGCGTGCGGGCCGACGTGGAATTTTCCTGGGGGGCGACGGAAGGCAAGGTTCGCGCCGGTCTCGTCGATGCCGTGGTGGAACTCACTGAAACCGGCCAAACCCTGGTCGCGAATGGGCTGCGCATCATCGAGACGATCTGCCAATCGACCACCCAGCTCATTGCCAATCGCAAGGCATTGGCTGACCCGTGGAAGCGACAGAAGATCGAGAGTTTGAAGACGCTTCTGCTCGGAGCCGTCGAGGCGGAAGGGAAAGTCGGGGTGAAATTGAATGTCTCGAAGACCAACCTCAACCGGGTGATTGCCGTTCTGCCGTCGATGAAACGACCGACGGTCTCACAACTCTGGAAAGCCGAAGCCGGAGAGGACTGGTGGGCGGTCGAAGTGGTGATTGAAGAGCGCCAGGTCAAAGAGCTCGTTCCCAAACTCAAATCCGCCGGTGCGCGCGACATCATCGAGTACCCCTTAAACAAAGTTATCTATTAGGGTTGAACCCATTAACCGGAGGGCGCGATGCCGAGTGGCAGGAAGCGGAAGTTGCAGAAAATCCGCACCCACAAGCGCAAGAAATTGCGCAAGCGGATGCGGCATAAGAAGCATTAAAGGCTCAGATTGACTCCCCGGAAGGTGTGGGCCAATACCGCGGTCGGTGTTGGGCTATGGGTCTGCCTGGGGGTGGGGTGCGCCGCTGTCCCGATGCGATCCCCGCAAGGATCCCGCCGCGTCTCCTACGGATTGTACATGCGCGGGTTGATGCTTGAGCGGTCCGCGCAACTCTCCGATGCGTTAGACGCGTACCAACACGCGCTTGAGCACGACGAGGATTCGCCGTTTCTCCACGTCCGTGTAGGGGCCACGCAGGTGAAACTGGGTCACACCCAACAGGCCCTCAACAGTTTTCAGCGAGCCCTCAGTCTCGATCCCTCTCATCCGGATGCCCTGCGATGGATGGCGATGCTCTCGACGTCGCAAGGGCAGATCGACGAGGCGATTCGTCTGTATGAGCGCCTCGGTCAACAAGAGCCGACGGATCGGTTTGTGCTCAGCACGTTGGCGGATCTCTATGTCCTGCAGGGGCGTCTGGATGAGGCGATTCAGATGTACACGCGCTTGGTTGAGCTGGAAGGCCCTTCGCAGCAACTCTATTTCAATCTGGGCGTGCTCTATGGTCGGTTGGGGCAATTCCCCCACGCCATCGAGCATCTCTCGCGGGCCATGGAGCTCGTCCCTGATTCGGTTGAGGTGCGCGTGGCGCTCGGGTTGACGTATGAGCTGGCGGGTCAGCTTGACCACGCGGCGGCTCACTATGAAGAAGCGATTCAACTCGATCCGCTGAACACGCGGCTCTACCATCACGCCGCCAGGGTGTATGCGAACCACGAGGAGTTCCCGAAGGCGATCCACCAATACGAGACCTTGTTGGATATCGACCCCAATGATCTCGAAGCCATCGTGGGGCTTGTGCGGCTGCAGATGATTGAGGCCCAGTACGCTCAGGCCCAGGACTTGCTCGCCGTCAAATTGCGGACCATGGGTCCGTTACCTGAGCTCTACCTCTTAGTCGGATTGGTCTACCGAGAAGCCGATGCCCCGTTGGAGGCGGTGCGGGCGTTTGAGCGTGCGATTGCGCTGAGAGATGACGCGCCACAACCCCACTTTTATCTGGGTGCCCAATTGGAACGGTTGAACATGGAAGAAGAGGCTCGACGAGAGCTGCGCCGGACGATCGAGCTGGATCCGAATCATGCGGATGCGCTGAACTACCTGGGTTACATGGATGCGGAAGACGGGATCAATTTGCGGGAAGCCAAGGCCCTGATCGAGCGTGCGGTGGCCTTGGATCCAGACAACGGCGCCTACCTGGATAGTTTCGGGTGGGTGTTGTACCGACTTGGTGAGGTGGACGAAGCGATTCGCCATCTGGAGCGGGCCGCCAGCCTGGTGGACGATGATTCGACCGTCTTCGATCATCTGGGTCAGGTCTACTTCACGCAGGGTGATGTGGCGCGGGCGGAGCTCGCCTGGCGCAAAGCCGTGGAACTCGATCCCAGTCTTGAAGAGGTCAAACGCCGGTTGGAACAGCTGATGGGTCGACAGGTGACCGTGCCCTAATGAAGGTGGGACCCAAGGACTCCGTCGTGGCTGCGCGTCCGTCACCCACTGGTCGTCCTGATGTGAATACGCTTCGCCGTCTCGCGGTTGATCTACGCCAAGATATCCTGCGCATGATCGCCAAGGCTGGCAGCGGACATCCAGGCGGCTCGCTCTCGATGGTCGAGTTGCTGGTGGGCTTGTACTGGTACGTGCTGCGGCATGATCCGAAGAATCCATTGTGGCCAGAGCGCGATCTGCTTCTCCTCTCCAAAGGCCACGGCTGCCCAGCCCTGTACACCGTGCTGGCGCATCGCGGCTACTTCCCGAAAGAGGAATTGATGACGCTGCGCCGCTATCCGACCCGGTTGCAAGGCCATCCCGAAAAAGATTCCCCGCCGGGGGTTGAGATCGCCTCCGGCTCTCTCGGCCAAGGGCTGTCGATGGCCAACGGCATCGCGCTGGCGGATCGGCTGGATAGCCGTCGACGACGCATCTTTTGTCTGATGGGTGATGGCGAGATCCAAGAAGGACAGGTGTGGGAAGCCGCGATGACGGCACATCACCACCACCTCGATGCGGTGTGCGCGATCATTGACGCGAATCAACTGCAACAGAACGGCCCCGTGAATCAGATTCAAGATATCGAACCGCTGGCCGACAAGTGGCGCGCGTTCGGATGGCACACGATTGAAATCGACGGACACGACATCGTCCAAGTGATGGACGCCTACGACAAGGCGCAGACGATCACGGGTCAACCGCAGGCGATCGTGGCCAGGACGGTGAAGGGCAAGGGGGTCTCTTTTATGGAACTCAACCCCACCTGGCACGGTGTCGCCCCGAAACCGGATGAGCTGCAACGCGCCCTCAGTGAGTTGGACGTCGCGAAAGCAAAACTCTCATGACGGACAAATCCACACGTGACGGATTCGGGGAGGGGTTGTTGGAGCTGGGCCGGACGAACCCCAACGTCGTGGCGCTCTCCGGCGATTTAGAAGATTCCGCGCGGGCCGTGTGGTTCAAGAAGGAATTCCCGAATCGTTTTTTCTCCGTCGGGATTGCGGAACAAGACATGATCGGGACGGCAGCCGGCCTTGCCTGGGCCGGGAAGATTCCATTTGCGTGTTCCTTCAGCCAGTTTGTGACCGGCAAGGCGCTGGAGCAGCTTCGATTGGCCGTCTGTTACCAGCGGCTCAATGTCAAGATCGCCGGCTCGCACGGAGGATTGTCGGTCGGCGCGGATGGGGCCACGGCTGAGGCGCTGGAAGAATTCGCCCATATGCGCAGCCTCCCCGGAATGAGCGTCATTGTGCCGTGTGACGCGATGGAGGCGAAGAAAGCGACACTCGCCGCAGCCTCATACCCTGGGCCGGTATTTTTGCGGCTTGGCCGCAACCCCGTTCCGATTATCACGAAGCCGGAGGATCCGTTTGCGATCGGGAAAGCAACGGTGTTGCGTGATGGGAAGAATGTGACGATCATCGCCTGCGGGGTGATGGTGGCGCATGCGCTGCAAGCGGCCGAGTTGCTCTCGAAGGAAGGCGCGCAGGCCCGCGTGATCAACCTCCACACGATCAAGCCGGTCGATGAAGACGTCCTCATCGAAGCCGCTCGAGACACGGGTGCCATCGTGACGGCTGAAGAGCATACCATCCTTGGTGGACTCGGTGGGACCGTCGCTGAAGTCGTGGTGCGGCACCAGCCGGTTCCCATGCGCTTCGTCGGCGTCAATGACCGCTTCGGCACCTCCGGCGATCCCGCCGAGCTACTCAAGGCCTTCCACCTCATGCCCGAAGACATCGCCCAGGCCGTCCGCGACGTCCTCCGCGCGAAATCATGAGAGTGTGTTGACGCGTCTCGTCTAGCTTGTTAGGGTAGGGAAACGCCTCCATGCGCCGCATCCTCCTCGCCCTCGCGTTCCTCCTCTCCGTATCTGACGTTGCGTGGGCGGCCCCGCGCCGATCGCTGAAATCTTCCCGGCGGACGATCGCCTCCCAGCCGACCCCCACGAGCGTGACGCCACCCGTCCCGCCTCGCACCGCTACCTCAGGCGCTCCCTCCTCCGTTTCCTCGACCCCGCCACAACCAGTCACGCCACCCGCGACCACGCGTGCGCCTGTTTCGCCTCCTGTTGCTTCCTCAGGCGAGACACCAGCCCCACCTTCCAGCGGCTCCATTGTGAAAAAGCAGACCCTGACCCGTCGGACCACCACTCTGCCCGCGGCATCCACGATCTCCTCCATCGCAAAAAAGTCGACCCAACCGGTGGTCATCACCGTCACCCCCACCCAGATCCGCCCCGCTCAACTCTTCACGGCGGCTAGCGAGTTTGGTAAAGCACCCTGTGTATTCGAGCTCGGCGCAGCGCTCCCAGTCAGTGAAGATTGCTTATGGGATGATGTTGCCGAGCAGCACGGGAGGACGATGGGCAGTCAGACGTTAAGTTTGCCCTGGGAGGTCCGGCGTAACCCTCAGACCGTGGGGAAGGCCTTTCAAGCCTGCTACGTCGCTAATTGGTTCCGAGGCCCTGCGCCTTCTTTTAGACAGATCGCGGAATGGGCCTGCAGTAATCCTTTTACGATCCTGCCACCGACTCCCATCACCATCACGGTCAGCCCTTCACAGCTTCGCTACGGCCCCACTTGGCCGCAGACTGTTATGCCGTTTGCCCCGGAACGAGCCACCATTCGTTTCGAACCCTTCACCGTGACGTGGAACGTCCCTCAGGAGGAACTGGCACTCATGCTTGGTGGGCACGGCGTTGATGCGATGTATCTCCACGAAGTCGGGACGCCAGAGATCAAGGTTTGTTGGGGGCCGGCACGTTGGGATTGGGCCGCCTGGCGGTGGTGCAATGCAGGCGGGGGCGAGATCAAGGGGGATCAGATCACGTGGTGGTACGTCGAAACATGGAAACCGATGAATACATGCTCGGTAGACAGCGGGGGCTTCTGTACGACGGTGAACTTTGGGAGGGGAGTGCAATATCCGCCGGATCTCCGAGTGGGGAAGACCTATGAACTATGCCTCTTCGTCCAGGAAGGCTCACCTCCTCGTATCACTTGCAGCAATCCCTTCACGGTGATCAAGGGGGAGCCGGAGCCCCCAGAACCTCCAGCACCTCCAGCACCTCCAGCCCTGCCTCAGGAACGGGACGCCCCCACGGAGCAAGCTCCCATTACCAACCGCAGCGACCACGATCCGGAGGTGCAACGAGCCACCGACCCGGTGGACATTCAGCGCGGGGAGTTTGTGCTGACCCGACAAGACCTCTTCGCCGCCCGCCGAGGTCCCCCCATCGACCTGACCTTCACCTACAGTTCGCGCCGGGCCGCCGATGGCCCCTTCGGCTACGGGTGGGACCTGTCGTCTCACCGCCGTCTACGACGACGTTCGATCGAGACCGTGGTGCTTCTCCGAGGCAACAACCGCCGGGATGTCTTTACCGTTGCTCCCTCCAAGTTCTCTCTTCCTTGGATCGACTACACCTCGCCCCCGGGCGTCTACGATGAGCTCTCACAATTTACGAATGATCACACCTATGCGCTGCTCTACCCCCATGAGGGCGGAGAATCGTATGATGAACGCGGCAACGTGATCGAGATCGACGATCGCTACGGCAATGCGCTCACCTTCACCTATGATCCCGCCGGGCTGCTCCCAACACCCGGGCCGGAGGGGAAGGACTCTCGACTCATTCGGATTGCCGACGGCGCAGGTCCACCCGTCGATTTCACGTACACTCCAGCCGGCCGACTCGACGCCATCACCTACGCCGGCCGCACGATCCGCTACGGCTATGACCCCGCCACAGGCGATCTGCTCAGCGTAACCACTCCGCCGACTTCTGAATTTCCTCAAGGTCTCACGACTCGCTACACCTACACCAACCACAACCTCGAGACCATCACCGATCCCAAGGGCCAGACCTACCTCACCAACGTCTACGATGCCGCGACCGACCGGGTGACGGCCCAGACCTACGGACCGGGGAGTTCGAAGATCATCTACGGTACCACCAACGGCCAGCCGACGACCGACATCACGGATCGTCGGGGGGTGAAGCTGCGCTTCGCCTTCGATCCGGCCGGGCATATCACGAAGAAGGAACAATTCACCGATGGCAATCCACCCGATGAGCCGAAATCGTACGTCACCCTCTACGAGTACAACGCGGCCGGGGAGCGCACTCGCGTGGTCTTCCCACGGGGCAACAGCATCGAGTACGCCTACGATACGAAGGGCAACCTCCTCGAGAGCCGTCGCAAGAAGCTCGGCGCCGCGAAAGGCGTCCCGGATCCCTCCGATATCGTGACCACGTTCACCTACGAACCCGACTTCAACTTGCTCAAGACCGTGACCGACCCCCGTGGCAACGTGACGATCTACACCTACGATCACGAAACCGACGACAACGCGCCGGGCAACCTCCTGAAGATTACCGCGCCCTCGGTGGACGGCGTCCGTCCCATCACGACCTTCACCTATAATCGCTACGGCCAAGTGGAGACCATCACCGACCCCACCGGCCTCATCACGAAATACGCCTACGATCCCGCCACCGGCCAGTTCCTCAGCACCACCGAGGGTTGGGGTACCAGCCTCGCCGGTACCACCCGCTTCGCCTACGACGTCGTCGGCAACGTCCTGAGTACCACCGACCCCACCGGGGCCCGTACGAAGTTCGCCTACAACGCCCTGAATCAACTCACGAAGGTCGCCACCCCCTCACCGTTTGGTTTCGAGACCGCCTACGCCTACGACGCCAACGGCAATCTCCTTCAAGCCGACCGCCAGGCGAAAACCACCAAA
>CAZUWM010000015.1:0-29261 GCA_964624155.1 uncultured Planctomycetales bacterium | reverse complement strand
AGCACCATCCCGCAGGTGATAAACCGGCCCGCGTCCTTCGGCCAGCATTTCATGGCAGGCAGGGTCGCAAGATCAGGCCGCTCTTCCAGTTCCTGGCAGACTGCTCGCCGCACGCGCTTGGGCGGCATCGCCAGCACGCGACCGATGGTGCGCCACTCATCGATCAGCCGCTTCGGACGAGGCGGTATGGCGGCTTCAAGCAACCGCTTCAGCTCAGCGCCGACTTGCTGCGGATGTCGGCCCAACGCGAGCTCGATGCGCTTCTCGCTGCCGAGGATGTTGATGGCCAGCGGGAAGGCCGAGCCTTTCACCCGCTCGAACAGCAGCGCCGGCCCCTGCTCTTTGACCACGCGTGTCGCGATCTCGGTGATTTCCAGTTCTGAATCCACCTCGACGCGGACCCGCGCGAGTTGTCCCTGTTGCTCGAGAAGATTGAGGAAGGACTGCAAGTCAGCCACGGCTATTCGAGGGCTTCGGCTTTCCAGGCAAGTGAGGTTTCGAATCCGAGGAGTGAGAGGACTTTCTCGGTGAATTGGCCGACCATCTCCTCGATCGTCTGGGGACGGTGATAGAACGGCGGCGAAATCGGCATGATCATCGCGCCGGCTTGGGAGAGTTTGTAGGCTTGTTCCAGGTGGATGGTCGACAGCGGTGTCTCCCGAAGACATACGATCAGCTTCCGGCGTTCTTTGAGCGCGACCATCGCCGCGCGAGTCAGTAATGTATCCGCAATCCCGCAAGCGATTTTCGCCATCGTCGAGGCAGAGCACGGCAGGATCACCAGCGCATCGAATGGTGTGGAGCCGGAAGAAAACGGCGCTGACAAATCCTCATCGGAGAAGCTGCGCTTGACGTGCTCTGCCAGATGATGCTCGGTCAAGCCCGTCTCTTCCTTGAGCACGTAGCGTCCCCACTTCGTCAGGATCAGGTACTTCTCTGCCTGACACCTTCTCAGGAATTCCACCCCGAAGATGGAACCTGACGCCCCTGTCATTCCCACAATCACGCGCATGGATCACCTCGCTGTTGAGAAGTTAGCGAAGAGCCCTGAATCGCTGAGACTGCTCAGTTTTTCTCAGCACGCCACGAATCCAGAGGATAGGCCCTTCCCAGGTGAGAAAGATGCGGAATTCGCCGGAATCGAGCTGCCACATGGGTGGGGTGAACCCCTTGAGTTTTTTGGGCCGCTGCGGAAGAGCCCCGCTGGAGAGTTGCTTTAGATCGCCCCACACGCGAGCAAACCGCGGCGGGTCTTTCTTGAGGAGCTTGGCGAGATCGTGCTCAGCGCGGGCGGTGATCCGCACATGATCGGGCAGCGGCTCAGGCGAGCCCATGCTTTTTGGCAAACGCCTGCATCGTCACGTAGCGACCAGCTTTCATATCTGCCGCGGACTGCTTGGCCATCGCAACCACGTCCCGGCTATACTCGAACACCAGATCTTCGATATCGTCTTCGCTAAACGGTTCAAGCACGGCGCAGGGATGCCCGTGCCGGGTAATGATGATCGGCTGCCGGCGCATGGCGACCTGCCGAAGGAGATGGTTGGCCTGTGTCTTTAATTGGGCCGTCGAAACCACCTTCATCGTCTTCCCTCCTCAGTGATAGTCTTAATTATGACCATTATTAGCATACCATATGATACCGATCCGTCAATGCTCGATCTACTCGTAATCTTCCTTCTTGGCAGAGAAGAAGATCTGACATTACGCCTGTCACTAAAAACCAGCAAGAACGGAACGCGGTCTCTGTCATCTCTCTAGAATTCATGAAATTAATCACGGTTCCTCATCCACTCGTTGAGGAAGTCGCCTGGGGTCCGAATACGCGGTGACTTAATCCGATCACGGATGATTGGAGTAAAGAAATGCCGCTGATCCAACGTCACGAGGTAGTCGACTTTCGCCTCAACAGCCGCGGCCAGCACCGGCACGTCCTTCGGATGAATGATCTCTTCATACAACGCCAGCGTCTTGGCTGATGGCATACGAACAAGCGTTGGTGTCATGGCGTCTAACAAACGATGAAATGTTCGGAGGGCTTTGCGGTCAGCCTTGGCAAGCAAGTTGCGCTCGGCTTCCCGCAGCACCAGCCGCGACGCCACGACCTGAATGCGTTTCTGCGTCGCCAGCTTGAGAAGCCATGCCGAAGCGCCAGTCGGTGAATACGAGCCGGCAAAGTAGACGTTGGCATCGAAGAACACCCGAACCATACGCTATCGTAGACGCCGATTCACATGCGCTCTCAGGGATGGATCAAGCCGATCTGCCTTCAAGAATTCTTTAACGCGCTCCTCGGTGTAATCCTCAATGAAGGCGTCCTCCTTCCGACGGCTCTCATCGGCTTGATAGGCTTCGATGTCGATAAGCACGATCATCGGACGGCCGTTGCGCTTGACGAGGTACGGCTCCTTGCGATACCGAACATCCTCCATGATTTCCCCAAAGCGCTTCCGAAGCTCAAGAGCGGTAATTTCCTTCATGTCGCCCTCCCTGCCGCAGGTTGAATTCTACCAATATGATTATACTATATAGAATCTATAGTATCAATATATCGGATGGGAACTGCCGCTATTTCGAGCCGGATACGACCAAGCCAAAGACGAGAAAGCCAATGACGGCGTTGAGATGGAAGAAGGCGAACTCGGGTTGGCGCTGGGCGACCGCGTGCTCCCACACCAACACGGCGGCGATCGCCGCAAGCCACGGCATTCCAGACGGCAACCGCAGCACGTCGCGCTGCAGGATGACCAGCGCTATGAACGCGGCGGCGTGCAGCAGTAACGCGACGCGAAGCGCCTGATTTTTTCCAACTTTCGCGGGTAATGAATGGACCCC
Organism: uncultured Planctomycetales bacterium; assembly: GCA_964624155.1. Classification (GTDB taxonomy): domain Bacteria; phylum Omnitrophota; class Gorgyraeia; order Aquiviventales; family Aquiviventaceae; genus CAZUWM01. The sequence continues at coordinate 26,426 of CAZUWM010000015.1, read as the reverse complement.
TTCCCTCCGGTCGAACGCCTCGTCCATCGTCGCGTAGATGACGTCGAATCCCGCCACCCACAATATCGAAAATCCCCACAGCCATACGATGCTGCCGGCTGCCGCTTGACTACTGGCGGCAGCCGCTAACCAACCTCCAAGCGGCGCCATCGACCACGCCAGGCCAAGTCCAAGGTGCGAGAGTGCGGTGAAGCGTTTGAGATAGGGATAGAGGACAAACAGCGCAACCGGAAGCGGCGACCAGACCAGACAGATCGGCGCAATCGCCGCCGCGCTCCCGACATAGAGCAAGCCAGCCAATCCAACAATGCCCCAGGCCTCAACCGGGCGCATCGCCCCACTCGGAAGCTCGCGGTTCTTGGTGCGTGGGTTGCGCGCATCGATTGTGGCGTCGATGAGGCGGTTCAGCCCCATCGCCATCACGCGGCCGCCCACAGCCGCCAGGAGGATCAGCCCGGCCAAGCGCGCAGACGGAGAACCGCCGGCACCGATCCATGCTCCGGCATAGATGAGCGGCAGCGAGAAGACGGTGTGCTCCAATTTGATAAACCGAGCATACGTCGCCAGGCGAGCAGAACGCATGATGGTCATGACTGTTAAGGAAAAGGATTACACTGATTTTCAACCATGATTTCACCGATTAATCTGTGTAATGTGTATTATTAGAGGAACAAGGGAAGAAATGGGATAAGGGAGCTCGCGAGGGGCACGATAGACTTGGCGACCTGCAACACGCCGCCCAACGTCGAGCCGACCGCATGGACCGTCCCGCTGAGCGCTCCACCGACCGTCCCCAGAATGGGCGGACCATTGAGGGTGCCTTGGAGGATTTCCATGGGAATCGCAAAGACGCCGGTGAGCACCTGCCCCACTCCCCCAACCAAATCCCCCAGCGCATCCGCGCTGGCCGCCTCCATCGGACCGGTAACGCTCCACAACAGGGTCACGGCCACGATGGTAATGACGTGGTCGACGCGATGTGAGTGCCTGTTCACCGATGTTCCGTAAGGTTGTTGTTCGCCAGTCTATTCTGCCATCCCCCGATGAGAGGGTCAAGCGGTTTGGATCTCAGAGAGGCGGTTTGACCACTTGAAATGCGCTGCGGGGGACCTCAAACCGGTTAATCACCGATTGGTTGCGCTCGTTGCGCTTGAGGAAGATGATCGTGTCCTGATCCACAAACACCGGAGCCCACGCGGGATCGTCCACCCGTCTGATGAGGAACGGTTGGCCCCACGGTGTCAAGTCGTGCCGGTGGAACGCGATCAGGTTGAAGCCATACTGCGCATCGACCTTTCGCCAGACGGCTTCGTTTTCTTGCATGGGCACATACACATCGGTAAAAAAGGACGCACTATAGGCCTCTGGTCGATTGTCGACGAAGACGCGATGCGCAGGAAAGAGGTGGAAGATCAGATACCCGCCGATGTCATAGTTGTTGAAGGTCGGTCCCTGGAGATGCTCCCGCTTCACAAAGTCCGCCGCGGCATGATCCCCCGCCTCAAGCCCAATGCCTCGTTCTGAAGGAGGCGACCACACCGATGATGGCCCGAAGACCACCACGCACCACATCAGCGCAGCAGCCAACGTCATCCATCGCTCATTTCGTGGAGGCCGCGCGGCCCACAGCGCCTCAACCCCGGTCGCGATCAGCGGAATCGCCAGCAACCCAAACAATGTGAGGTTGCGATAGGCTCCCCAAGCGATCGCGCTGACGCCGATGGCGATCAGGACCTCTGAGAATGGAAGGACTCGCCTGGCACGAAACCAGGCCATCAGCAGAGTCGCGGCTAAGACCACGAACACCCCGATGAACAGCCAGAGGGAAGGCATCGCAAAGCGCGACAACAGAAACGGGACGGATTGGTTTTCAACGAGCCGGTAGCCATACTCGCGGAACATCGTCAGGGGCACCAGCGCCCCCTTCACACCAAAGGGATTGAGCAGGGTCGCTGCCAGCGTGAATCCGAGGAGGATTGCCAGCACCCGTGCCTGGGGTCTTCGCTCTGAACTCAAGAGGGTCTCGAGCAGGAAGGCCGCAATCAGGGCAGGGCCCACCACGAAATAACTGTGCAGGTTGACCCACACCGCCTCAAGGACAGGTAACCACCACAGATCATGCAGCGACAACCGTTGGTCCCTGAACCGAGCGAGTCGCTGGAAGAATAGCGCGGTGAAAAAATAGCTGAAGGCCTCCGGTCGGACCTCCGCTCGAATCGCCAGCAGCGGGATGATCAGGATGGACAGGAGTGCCGCCCCGCCGACACCAATCCGTGCCTGAGCGCAGCGAAACATGACGGCCAGGGCCAGAAGATTGAGGGCGATGAAGAGGAACTGTGCCCCCTGAAACCCCAGGAGCTTCCACGCGAGGAAGAAGACGACCCCGCTTCCCCAATGATGGTTGATGAACGGATGGCCGGGTTCGGTATAGGAGTAGAAATTGGTGACGAGCAGTTCGGGATGGCGCCAGACCAATTCGCCGTTCTTGAGATGACGGCCCAAATCAGCCGTCGTGAGATGAATGGGCTCAGCGAGAAACCACGCGTAGAGGCCGAGGATCCCAAGGGTCAGGCAGGCCGCAATCCACGGAGAGGATTGGAAGGAATCGTGGCGGTTAGCCACCGTAGTGCCAGCCGGTGTCCGTCAGGGTCAGGGCCGGCTCATCCTTTCGAACTCCCGCTTCGATAACTTCCCCGATCACCACCGCATGATCGCCCGTCTCGTTGGCGATCTCCCGCACTTCGCACTCGACGAACGCGATGGCTTCATCCAGGAGCGGCGCGCCGGTCTTGCCCACATGATGCGGGACGTCCTTGAGCTTTTCTCCGATGACAGTGGCGGGCTTGACGAAGTGCTCCGCGATCGTTTTCTGATCCTTCCCCAACATGCTCACCGAAAAGACCTTGGCCTGACGGATCATGGAGAGCGAGTGGCTGTCTTTCCGAATCCCCATCGCCACGAGCGGCGGGGTGAACGACACCTGCGTCAGCCACGTGCCGGTAAACGCGTTGAGCTGGCCGTCCTGGGCCACACCGATGATGTAAACACCGTGTGGAATCTTGCGTAGCGCAATTTTCTTGGCATTCAGGTCCATGGTCACCTCAGATGCGTCGCGAAGAATGCTAGCGTCCGCTGCCAGGCATCCTGCGCTTCGTTCGGGCGGTACACCTCAGGCCGGGTGTCGTTGAAAAAGGCGCGCGGGCAATCCGGATAGATCTTCACCTCGCCAGGCCGACCGAATTGCTTCAGGCCTTGCGCAAGCCGCTCGGCCTCCCGCTTCAGGATCCATGCATCCTGTCCTCCATGGATATAGAGGATAGGAGCCACCAGGTACTTGAGGCTGTCGGTCGGCGGGATCTGGCCGTAGAACGACACCGAGGCTTTGATGTCCGAGTTGTGCGCCGCCACCATCAACGCAAAGGTCCCGCCCATGCAGAATCCCACCGCGCCGATCTTCCACGCATCGACGAACGGCAAGGTCTTGAGATGCTGAGTCGTCGCGTTAAGGTCTTTCAGCGCGTGCTGGGATTGGAGGCTTTCCATCAGTTTCGCCGCCTCGGCTGGATCCTTCGTCACCTTGTGACCTAACCGGGAATACAAATCCGGTGTCACCGCTATATACCCTGCCTTGGAAAAGCGCTGGGCAACATCCTTGATGTGGTCATTGAGCCCCCACCATTCGTGAATGACGACGACCGCGGGACGGGGTTTTTCGTCATTCGGTCTGGCGAGAAATCCGGCCAACCTCACCCCTTCGCCCGGATAGCTGACGTCAGACGTGATGATCGCGTTCATCCTCCGATGTCCTTCAGAATCTCGCGGAATGGCTTGGCGACACAGGTGAAGATGGGGGTATCCCGAAGCGTGTAGGGACGCGCTTTGCTCTCGCGCATCTCCATCACCAGATCGAGGAAGTCCTGCGGGCTGTCGGTCTCAAACGCCAGGACGAACTCCTGATCATCCAACCCAAAGCTGTAGGTTGTGTGGATGCGCACCGACGGGTACTTGTTCCCCAAGACGATATGTTCATCCATCATGGCCTGCCGCTGTTCAAACGGCAATTGGTACCATTCGTGGGTTTTCACGAAGGGATAGATGAACAGGTATTTGCTGTGGAAGGGCGCGATGAACCGTCGCTTGTCGGCGTGGTCCGGATCGAGCTTGTCGACGTACGTCGAGCGTTTCGTCATCGACAGATACGCATACGGCATGCTTAAGTAACCCGCCATCGCCGTCTGCCGGACCGCCGACGACATGGCCTGTAACTGCTCGAGCGAGATGCCGACCCGCCAGATGAGAAAGTCCACGTCAGGCTTCAACCCGACGAGCGAATAGGTGAGCACCATCAGCTGCTTGGAGTGGCGCGTGATGACGCTCTCCAGTTCGCCGCCCTGCTTGCGCTTGGTCGAAGCCGGCAGTCGGCGCCACTCGGGATCAAGCCGATAGAATGAAAACCCCACGATCTGTCTCGCCGTCGTCTCCCGCGGCGCATGGTGTTTTTGAAGTTGTGCTTCTCCAGCCGTCATGTCAAATGAGTCGTTTGTACTCCTCGACGGGGAACTTCCACACGGCCACACCGCAGAAGCGGTCGCCTTCGGGACAATACGGACGAATGCCTGCCTGGGACCTCGGCCAACAGGGGGCCTGGATGTAGCGGCCGATGTCCGAAAACCGCTCGGTCACCTGCAACACCTCTTCGCGGCAGCTATTCCAAATCTCCTCCTGCGCGGTGTAGCACAATCGCTGCACCCACTTGTGGTGGAAGTGCAGGAGATCGCCAGATTCCTCAAACCGAATCGGAAACGCATTGGGCAACAGGTAGAGCGCGAATTCGTGACTGACTCCCAACTCCAACAACTGCGTGATAGCGCGCCAAACGTTCGTCATCACGTCGTCGTAGTAGGCGCGAGCCTCCGGCGTCGCGTGAATCAACGCCGGCACAAGGTAGTCGGGACGATCCGCGATGAAGTGCGTGGCGAGGATCGGCCGCGAGGCCGGCACCATGCGGTGGCGTTGGTCCTGTGAATCCGCGGTGTGCGACAGTTTCTTCTTGAACGTAAAGTGAGGATGCACCATCGCCCGCGAGAGCTTGCTGATCGTCGTCAGGGTCAGCGTGTCGGAGAGGTAGGGATTGCGCGCCGGATTGAGCACCAGGTCGATCGCCTGCTGATCCGAAAGCTGTCCCTTGGGCACACCGAGGACCGACCGCACCGCCTGCGCCATCGTTGCTTGGGCGTTGACCTTGTAATCCACCAACTTCGACGTGGAGGACCCCATCTCCCGATCAAACTCATCGATGAAGCGGCGGCCCGTCCCGTTGACCGCCGGCGACCGAGCCAGCATCATCCTCGCTGGCGAGGAAGTGTCGACGGCCGATGGGCCGTCGATCCCGTGCAAACTCTGGAACGCCTGATACTCCAGTGTGGCTTCCAAGGGCATGGGATCATCCGCCAAGGCCATGAACTTGGGATCGATCTTGCCAACCTCCTCCACCATCTTCTGCACGACACACCGCTGTTCCAGTGGCGTATCGAACTGTTGACACAACCGCCAATACCGATGCAGGGTGATCCCACTGACCGTGTGGTAGAGGTGAGCGTGAGTGGCGACCGGCAGGACGTACCGCGCCACCTCCTGACAGCGTTTCTTGATGGCGCTCTTCCACCGCTTGTCCTCCAGGCGCCTCAGGGGGAAAATCCGCTGATACTCCGCGCAGACCATCGGCTCGATCAACTTACACAGATGATGGTACGCCTCCATCTGAAGCTCGACGGTTTTCAGATAGATCTCGCGTGCTGAATCCGGCAATGGCGGGGTCGTAAAATGCTCCGGCTTCACCTCCACAAAACGTTGACTCACCTGTTCCGAATTGTAAAAGGCGTGCGAGTGTAAAAACGACCAGATGAAATGGCGCGAGACGCGCTCAAGAACAAATTGGAAGGTGGGATGCTGGATCGTGGTGTGATGGCCGGCTTTGTAGATACTCTCCGCGATGCGATCCCGCTGCAGGCGGGTCGTATCATCGCGGTCGACGTCCTCCCTCGAAACCACCTGGGAGGAGTAGCACGTGCGCGCCGTCGCAATCGCCAGGTTGTACGGCTCGCGGAAATAGTTCTCGAGCTTGACGACGGGCTCAGGCGTGAATGTCGCGTTGTGGAGTGTGTCGGGCATGGTACTCGGAATGACACGGTGTCGAATTGATCTTACTGGAATCGTTCCTAGACTTCCAGCACTTTGGGGGCTTGAGTCAGCACGCGGCACCCGTCGGCGGTGACGACGACCGTATCCTCAATGCGCATGCCGCCGGCATCCGCATAGTAGAGACCCGGCTCGACGGTAACCACCATCCCCGCCTTGAGGAGATCCGGCCGAGGACTGACGCGAGGCGGCTCGTGAATCTCCAGTCCCAACCCGTGGCCGGTGCCGTGGAAAAACCCCTGCATCCGGCCGTTCTGCTCGCCGGTCTTGAATCCGAGCGAATTGAAGTAGTCCAGGATCGCGCGGTGAACGGTGGAGCCATCCACGCCGTCCTTGATCATGCGGAAGGCGATCTCCTGCCCCTCCTTCACCGCCTCGAACATCCGGCGGACCTTGTCGGAGGCTTTGCCTTTGACCACGGTGCGCGTGATATCGGCGAAGTAGCGGGTGACAGCGTGTTGAGGAAATACGTCCATGACAATCGGCTCGTGGGCTTTCAATGGACCGGTGCCTTCGTTGTGGGGATCCACCGCCTGAATCCCGCAGGCGATGATCGTGTGCTGCCCCACACAGTCCCGCTCCATCAACTGCATGTGGAGCACCTTGCGCACCATCTCGGCCGTGAGGGGTTTCCCGCCGATCCAGAGGGTCTTGTCCGGTTTGATCTCGGAGTTGTGGATCAGCTCGATGGCGCAGGCCAGGGCGTCCTCGGTGGCGCGCAAGCTCTGAGTCAGCGCCGCGATCTCCTCCTCAGACTTGACCATCCGCTGTGGATAGAACGGGTCAGGCTTGGGGATGATCTCATAGCCGCGCTGGCGTAAGCCATCCGCGTGCCACACGCTGAAATCGAGCGGGACGTCAATGGTCTTCGCCTGGTGCGCCTTCAACACCTCGTCCACCACATCAAGCAGCGACGGGGCCTTGCTTAGGCGTTGCTTGGCCTGCTGGGACACCTTCGTGTAGGACAGCACCTCATCGACCTTGGCCTGGGCTTTGGCCCGGTCGAGCTCCAGGTCGCTCATGACCAGCAGCTTGCGGCCGCCTGTCTGAATGAAGATAAACGGATCGGGCGCCAAGAACTTCGTGGCGTAGTACAGGTTGGCGCTCTTCTCGCTATCGGAGATGATCAACCGTGCGTGACTCATGGGCAGTCTGCGAAGCGCTTGCTCCTCCCCAGCCAGAATCCCACCAGCCAAGCCAAGAGGACAACCACGCTGGAGATCACCATGACCGGGAAGTAGGCCCGGCGGGCCTGAGCTTGCATGCGCTTAAAGGATTGTTGCGCGACAACCCACCAGCCGAAGGTAGTCCGCTCGGCCATCACGAGATTCAGCCGACCCCGCTCATCGTGGACCTTCAGCATCAGCGGCCCCTGACCGGTCAAGCGGTCCAGCGGCAGCCACGAGGTAACCTCCTGTGGCTCACCAGTCAGAACCCGGTACGGATGGACCACCACATGGCTGCTGTTGTCCACGACATACAGAAACCCGCCCATCTCGCTACTGCGCACCTGGGCGATCCACGATTCCAGCTGCTCGGCGTGGTACTGCACTTCCAGCACCCCAAGAAAATCCGTCCCATCAAGGACGGGGACCGCAATGCCCACTATGGTCAGACGGTCACCGCCTTGGGAGGACCGCGTCAAGTGCGACACCTTCGGCCATTGATCCAGCGACTGATCGCCACCGAGCGTCTCAGCCCAGATCAGGTCCCGCTCAATCGATCCCACGACATGCGGCAACTCAAACCCCACCGTCCCGTCAGGCTGCCACAGGATCGCCTGTTCGATCTGGGGATGATGCTGGAGGAACGCGTGCAGCAGACGCTTGAGACCGGAGCCATCCCGCGCTCTGACCGCTGAGAGAAACGCGGGGTCGTTCAGGAGTTCCCCGGCGAGGTCTTCGGTCCACTGCACCAGATGTTCAAATCGGCGCACCGCAAGCCTGGCCATGGTGGAGAGATCGGCCTTGGAGTGCTGCGTCCAAAAGAATGCGCTGCCCCAATACGTGGTCGCCCACAAGATCCCCAACGGCAGCACGACCCACCCCCACACCTTGGCCTGAAACAACCCGGCGGGTCTCGCTCGCCTCTGGTGCGTCATAGCCTCTCCGGTTGTCTTCCTGTGCGCGTCGTGGTACGCTGGATTCTTCGCATGAGACGATTGCTACCGCCAGCCGGGCTGCTCGCCATCGGGCTTGTCGTCGGGACCCTCGCGGGAGTCGCACTCGACCGTTCGTTAGTGGTCTTAACCGCCAATTACCCTGAAGCCCCGGTGACGCTTGAGCGTGCGGAATTACGGCTGGTAGAAACTTTCACTGGACCTTCACAACTCCCACCGTTTCCTGACGTGGAAATCCCCCGTAGCCGCGTACGGTACCTGAACGTGAAGAATCGCGTCCCGCTCACCTATGCCATTGAAGGCCAGGTAACCTGCCGCAACCACACTAAGAAGATCGTGGAAGCCATTCAACTGACGACGATCCTCCTGAACCCCTTCCGCGAGCGTCTGAGGCTCAACGTTGTGACTTTACGCAGTCGGGTCGCTCCACAAGACACGGGGTCTCTTTCATGGTCCGAGATGTCCGGCATGAAAGATGTTGAGGAGGTACGGCTTGTCATCACCGCGGTAAGATTTTCCAACGGTACCGTCTGGACGGCCCCCGACAAAGACCTCTTCGTCTGGCCCGAATAATCCATCCCGATCCGGTCCCCCCGACCTCTCCCGAGATCATGAGGTCGTGGAAGTCGTATGAGGAGGAAGGGGATCGTCTGGTGGCGGAGACGGAGGCCGGTCCGCCAAGTTGATGAGTTGGCTCGCCTGCTTGGCATAGGAGGTGATGAGGACGGTGACACCAATCGCCACCGCGACGGTTTCCACGACAAAGAGTCGGATGTTGATCTTGAGCCATGCCGCGGCGTTCCGAAGCTGCTCCAGCAACTTGGCTTCATGCAGGGTGGAGGCTGGCTGTAAGACCAGGACGTTCCAGTCGGCTTGCTCGGTACGCCACCACACCCAGACGGCGACGCTTAACGTCGCGGCCGTCATGAGGACGGCGGTGATCAGCGCGCGCCGCTGAATGAGCCACACGTTATCCAGAAACCGTTCCTCGGCCCAGGGACGTACCATCGACCCTCCTCCGGACACATCCTAACAGATTGGGAAGAGATTGAGAAGTCAACCGCTTCGAGGAGTGGACAGGCGCAGGCCTCCTTCTTATAATGATTTGTGATTTATTTCACACACGTCGTATTCAACACCTACCCCCGTAACACAGATGGTGGAAGCGGTCTTTTTTTATCTCCTGAGTGCCATCCTGCTGACGGCAGCCGTTCTGGTGGTGTGCAGCCGCCAGCCGATCTACAGCGTGCTCTCCCTCCTGACGGCGATGTTCTGTTTAGCCTCTCTATTCGTGATGCTGGGGGCTCTGTTTGCGGCTGCGATCCAGATCCTCCTGTACGCGGGCGCGGTGCTGGTCTTGTTCCTCTTCGTCATCATGCTCCTGAACCTCGCGCCGGAGGCCGTGGCGCGCATGCGCCCCTTCACGCTGCGCGGCCTTGGGATGGTGGTTGCCGCGGGGTTTTGTCTGCAGATCGTCTCGTTGATCAGCCGCACGGCTTCCAGTCCATCCTTTGCCGGCGTCTTGCCTCCTCCCAGCACGGTGAAGGACGTCGGGCGGCTGTTATTGACGACCTACCTGCTGCCGTTTGAACTGACGTCGTTCTTGATCCTCGCCGCGATCATCGGCGCCGTCACCCTCGCCCGCGGAACACGACATGATCAATGACCCCGACCTATTTTAGATTTTGGATTTTGGATTTTGGATTTGCTATCTTTCCTACTTCCGACTTCCGACTTCCGACTTCCGACTTCAAAGTCCTATGATCAGCTTGAATCACTACCTCATGCTCAGCGGCATCCTCTTTGCCATCGGCCTGGTCGGCATCATGACGCGCCGCAACGTGCTGATGATCTTGCTCTCGATCGAGCTGATGTTTAATGCCGCCAACTTATCATTCGTGGCGTATGGGCGGGCGCTTGGGGATACGGGCGGGCAATTGATCGTGCTGTTTGTCATCACCATCGCCGCCGCGGAAGTGACCGTCGGCCTGGCCATCGCGATCTTGATGGCTCGTCAACTTCGCACCCTCAACGTTGACGACGTCCGCTCCCTCAAATGGTAAATTCCAGTTCAGAGTTCAGGGTTCCGAGTTCAGAGTTCAAACTGCCAATCCAAAATCCAAAATCCAAAATCCAAAATTTCCATGCCCGCTAATCTCTCCACCTGTTGTGCTTGGACCCTCCTCTTTAGCCCCCTCGCGGCGGCCCTGTCCATCCTCCTGTTCGGCATCCACAACCGCCGACTGAGCGTCACATTGGCGGTCGGCGGTCTGTTGTTGTCGCTGGCCTGCGCAACCTTTCTGTTTGTCCAAGCCGTCACGGGACGCCTGCCGCTTCCTGTTGAAATCTCGATCAACTGGGTGGCGCTCCCCGACTTGCAGATTCCCTTCGGTGTGTTGATCGATCAACTGTCCCTCTTGATGTGCCTGGTCGTGACAGGGGTTGGCAGTCTCATCTTCATCTATTCCGTGGGCTACATGGCGGAGGACCCCGGCTACAGCCGCTACTTCGGCTTGCTCTCCCTCTTCGCGTTTTCGATGCTCGCCATCGTCCTGGCCAATAACTGGGTCGAGCTGTTCATCGGCTGGGAATTGGTGGGCTTCTGCTCGTACGCTCTGATCGGCCATTGGTATGAACGCCCCTCGGCTGCTGAAGCCGGCAAGAAGGCGTTCATGGTCAACCGCGTGGCGGACTTCGGATTCATGATCGGCATCGTCGCGTTATGGGCGCTGTCAAGCCCCATCCCCGCTGAGCGGACGGTCCATTTCCAAACGCTGCAATTGCGCCTGCCTCATCTCATGGAACTCGGTTGGCTTTCCCCTGAGGTGCTCATGGGAGTCGGCCTGCTCATCTTCTGCGGCGTGTTGGGGAAATCGGCGCAGTTTCCCCTGCACGTGTGGCTGCCGGATGCGATGGAAGGGCCGACGTCGGTCTCCGCCTTGATCCACGCCGCGACCATGGTGGCGGCCGGCGTGTACATGCTGTGCCGAGTCTCGTGGCTGTTTGCAGAGACCCACACCGTCTTGATGATCATCGCCTGGGTGGGAGGGGCGACGGCGATCCTCTCCGCAATCCTGGCGGTGGTCGAGTCGGACCTTAAGCGCATCCTCGCCTACTCCACGCTCAGCCAGCTCGGCTACATGGTCATGGCGGTGGGATTGGGGGGCGCTGTCACCGGCATGTATCACTTGACGACACACGCCTGCTTCAAGGCGTTGCTGTTTCTCGCGGCGGGCAGTGTGATCCACGGCACGCATCACCAGAACATCTGGGAGCTCGGCGGGTTGTGGCACTCGATGCGTAAAACTTCGCTGGCTTTCCTCATTGGAGCGCTTGCGCTGTGCGGCGTCCCGTTGTTCAGCGGGTTCTTCAGCAAAGATGAGATTCTCATCCTCGCGCATGAGCACGCCCCCTGGCTCTATGCGGTGGGGATCGCCACCGCCGGGTTGACGGCGTTCTACACCGCCCGCGCCTGGTTTGTCGCGTTTGCCGGCAAGCCAGCCGAACACCTCCATCCCCACGAATCACCCCGCGTGATGCTCATCCCACTCGCAATCCTCTCGGCGCTGTCCATTGTCAGCGGCTATCTCGGCATTCCGGAGTTCCTTGGGGCCCATCCTCCCGCTCATCTGCATTGGGACGTGATCCTCACCTCGCTGACTGCCGTGGCCGTCGGCGGCGGGCTGGCATGGACGATGTACGCCAAGCGCGCGATCTCAGCCGAGCAGGTGGCGGGGCGGCTTGCGCCCCTCCACCGCTTCTTGTTGCGCCGCTATCGCCTTGATGAGCTGTACGCCTGGTACGTCGAGGCGATTCAACAACGGATCATCGCCGGCGCCTGTGCCCTGTTCGAGCGGTGGGTCATCATCAGCTTCGCCGTCAACGGCACCGCGCGTGTAACCAAGACGGTCGGAGGCATCATCCGCTACTGTCAGACCGGAAAGATTCAAACCTACGCCCTGGTGTTTTTCGCGGGCGTGGTCGCGCTGCTCTACATGGTGGTTCAATGAGTGTGGCGTTGTTGGCCGTCCTGCTCTCCCCGGCGGTCGGTGCCCTCGTGCTGTTGTTAATTCCACAGCAACGGGTGGACTGGGTTCGCCGCATCGCCGTCGCGTCCATGACGGTCGCGCTCGGCACGGCGCTGTGGCTCGTCACCCACTATGACCGCAGCGCGGGCGGCTACCAGTTCCAGGTATACCTGCCGTGGATGCAGAGTCTCGGGATTGGATTTCATCTCGGCGTTGACGGGATCAGCGTGGTCCTCGTTCTGTTGCACGCGCTGTGCGCCTTTGCCGGGGTGCTGATCTCCTATGCGATCAAGGAGCGGGTCAAGGAGTACTACATCTTCTATCTGGTGCTCATCACCGGCGTCTTCGGCGTGTTTCTGTCGCTCGACCTGTTCTTCTTCTACTTCTTCTACGAGATGGCCGTGATTCCCATGTATCCTCTCATCGGCATCTGGGGCAGCGACACGAAGGAGGGCGGCGTCGTGCGCTTCTCGAAAGAATACGCCGCGATGAAGCTGACGATTTACCTGACCTCTGGAGCGGTCATCGCGCTCATCGGCCTGTTGTGGTTGTACACCACCTCCGGGCTGCGGAGCTTTGATCTCGTGGCGTTGGAGCAGCATTTGATCGCGAATCCGTTGCCCACGCCACTTCAAACGTGGATCTTCCCGCTCTTGGCGGTCGGCTTCGGCGTCATCGCCCCCATGTGGCCGCTGCATAGTTGGTCGCCCATCGGTCATGCAGCCGCCCCTTCGGCGGTCAGCATGTTGCACGCGGCCGTGCTGATGAAGCTCGGCGCCTACGCCATCCTCCGCCTGGCGATCACTCTCCTGCCGCAGGGGGCGCAGATGTGGCTGCCGTGGATTGCGGGACTCTGCACGATGAACATCATCTATGGCGGATTTGTCGCGATGGCCCAAAAGGACTTGAAGTTCATCATCGGCTATTCCTCATCGAGCCACATGGGCTACGTGCTGCTCGGTCTGGCCGCTTTGACCCCACTCGCCCTCAACGGCGCCGTGCTGCTCATGTTCGCGCACGGCATCATGACCGCCCTCGCCTTCGCGTTGGTCGGGCACATTTACGACGAAGCGCACACCCGTTCGCTGCCTGAGTTGGGCGGATTGGCCAAGCGGCTGCCCTTTCTCGCGACGTGCGGTGTCATCGCCGCCATGGCCTCGAGCGGCCTGCCCGGATTTGCGAATTTCGTCGCGGAGCTCCTGGTGATCCTGGGTTCGTGGGATCGCTACCGTCTGCAAGCCATCCTGGCGATCCTCGGCATCGTGATCACGTCGATCTACATGCTGCGGATGGTTCGCGGGGTCTTCTTCGGCAACTTGCCGCTCGCCCTGGCCCACACCCGTGACGCCTCGACGCCATTCGCGCGACTACCCTATGTGGCGCTGATTGCGGCCTTGCTCCTGGTGGGATGTTGGCCGGCTCCGCTCGTCCGATTGATCGATGTCTCCACGCGGCCGCTCATCGCTCGCACCGTCCAACCCGCTCCTCAGGAACTTCGCATGGCCTCCGAGTCACTCCGATGAATTGGCATGCCGTCGCCCTTGAATTAGGTCTGTGCGGGTGGATCGCCGTCTTGCTTGTTGGGGACCTTACAGCCTCGCCCGCGCGCCGCACCGTCCTGCTGGGACAACTCGCCACGTTGGGGGTGCTGGTCTTGGCAGGCGTGCTGTGGTGGCAACGCGGCGTGGTGGGAGCGGCGTTCGACCCTATGTTCGTCCTGGACCCATTCGCCTACACGTTCAAATGGCTGTTCCTCGTCACAGCACTCGTCGTGGTACTGATGATCCGCCTCTTCGCCGAAAACCTTCCGTCTCGTCTGGGCGAATTCTATCTGCTGATCTTCTCCGCGCTGCTGGGCGCCTTTGTGCTCGCCTCCGCCACGGACCTTCTGCTGCTCTTCGTCGGCCTTGAGCTGATGACGTTCTCGCTGTACGTCATGTCCGCGTACGTCAAAACCGATCCCCGCTCGATCGAAGCCGGCATGAAGTACCTCATCATGGGCTCCGTGTCGTCGGGGTTTCTCATCTACGGCGTCAGCTTGCTCTATGGGGCTTCGGGCGGCACCAGCTTCGAGGCGCTCCGCGATCTGTTGGCTCGTGGTCCGATCAGCGGCACGACGACCGCAGGGCTGCTGCTCGTGATGGCCGGCCTCGGATTCAAAATGGCGGCGGTGCCGTTTCACCTGTGGGTCCCTGATGTGTATGAAGGAGCCCCCACGCCGGTCGTCGCGTTCTTGTCGGTCGGCTCCAAGATGGCGGGGGCGATTGCGCTGTTGCGCTTGCTCTATTTCGCCTGTCTGCCGGCCCACGCCCTGTGGGGCGGGGTCCTCGCCGTCCTCTCGGCCGCGACGATGCTCTATGGCAATCTGGGAGCGATCCCGCAGACGAACATCAAGCGACTGCTGGGCTACTCCTCAATCGGACACGCCGGCTATCTCCTGATGGGGCTGTCAACCGCCACCACCTTTGGCGCGCAGGCTGTCGGCATGTACCTCCTCGCGTATCTCGTCAGCAACCTGACCGCCTTCTTGGTCGTCGTCATCGTCTCTCAAGCCATTGGCACCGATGCCCTCGATGGGTATAACGGCTTGTCTCGTCGCTCACCGCTGCTGGCGGCGTCCTTGTTCATCGCGCTGCTGTCATTGGCGGGCGTTCCCCCATTGGCCGGGTTCGTCGGAAAGCTCTTCGTGCTGCTCGCAACGGTTGAGATTCAACGGCTGTGGCTCGTCGCCATCGGGGCGGTCAACGTCGCGATCTCACTCTACTACTACCTCATGGTGGTGCGGCGCATGTACCTTCTTCAGCCGACCTCAACGGCACCCGTCGCCGTCGATTCGCTGACCCGCACGGTGCTGCTCGCGCTGTTGGCCGGCATCGTGGTGATCGGGACTTTCCAAGAACCTTTTCTCCGCTTGATCTCGTCTGCGATCACGTTTTAGCTCCCCGCACCTTCACCAGGCCTTGCGATCAGGTATACTTGTCTAAGTAGCATTATCATCTATTAAGCCGACAAGGGGGTTGCGATGGCGGATATTGACGCGTTGCTCGTGGCGACCAAGGACAACCACGCGAGCGACTTGCACCTGACCACCGGCTCGCCTCCGCTGCTGCGCATCCATGGCGATCTCAAGCCCATCGACCAGGTGGGTCCGATCACGGCTGATGTGGCTCGGGCGTTGATCGAACAGATCATGACGCCGGAGCAGAAGCAACGGTGGTATGACCACCACGATGTGGACTTTGCCTACGAGATCCCCACGGCGGGCCGCTTCCGTGCCAACGCGTTCTTCCAGCGGCAAGGTCCTGGCGCGGTTTTTCGGCACATCCCCTTCGAGATCAAGAACCTCCAACAGTTGGGGATGCCCCAACAGATCATCCAATTCGCCAACTACCGATCAGGGCTCGTCCTGATGACTGGAGCCACCGGCAGCGGGAAGAGCACCACGCTGGCCGCGATCATTGACCACATCAATACGAAGCGGCACGACCACATCATCACGATTGAAGACCCCATCGAGTTCGTGCATCCGAATAAAGGCTGCCTCATCAATCAACGCGAAGCGGGCGTCCACACCGATTCCTTTGCGACCGCGTTGCGGGCGGCGCTGCGCGAGGATCCTGACGTGATTCTCGTCGGTGAGATGCGGGACTTGGAAACCATCGAGTTGGCGCTGACCGCCGCGGAGACCGGGCACCTGGTCTTCGGCACGCTGCACACCAACAGCGCCGCCGATACGGTCGACCGGGTCATCAACGTCTTCCCGGTCAATCAGCAGCCTCAGATTCGCCAGATCCTCTCTACGGTGCTGATCGGCGTGGTGTCGCAAATCCTGACGAAGCGAGCCGACGGGCAAGGACGGGTGGCCGCGGTGGAGATCATGTTGGTGACGCCGGCGATTGCGAACCTGATCCGCGAGGGCAAGACATTCCAAATCCTCTCAACGATCCAGACAGCCAAGAAGGATGGGATGCAGACGCTCGATCAGTGTTTGCAGACCCTCGTGCAGGAAGGCAAGATCACGAAGGACGAGGCCCTCCAACATGCCCGCCAAAAAGAGCTCTTCGGGGGACAAGCCGCCCAACAGGCCTCACAGGGTGTCGGCAATTTCGCCGCCTACCAAGTCTCGAAGTAGTCTTCCCTCTCCGCCAGCTGAGCTTGAGGCACCGCTGTAGCAGGCACTGTGGCTTCTCCCTCGGCCTGCGGCCTCGGGATCGCTCGCTGAGGGATCCCGAGCGAATGCGAGGGACGCCACGCACTCCTCCCTCGCGTTCGGCCTCGGCTCCGGCGGGTGGTGCCCCCTCGGAAATTCCCTTCGGTCAGTTTCCGTGTCCCCCTGCCTGCGCCATCCATTCGACTACGCTCAGGATGGCGTCCCAAGCAAGGTCGAGGGACGCCGTCGGCCTCACAGGCCGCTCGGTCGGCTTGCTATCGGCGTCCAGGCCATCAGCGCCTGCCGCGGTGCCTCATTCCTTCCCGCTGGCGGGAGGAAAAAACTGTTCCATTCGGCCAGCTAAGTTTTCCAAGAATTGACGGGCTTGGTGATCGGTCAGGCTCATAGGGTCAATGTTCACGGAAGTCCTCCGGTTTTCTTGAGATATTGCACGACTCCTCTTCCGAGTGGAGTTAGTGGCGTTTCAAATGATGATACGCCATCTCGTCGAAGGGTAGGTGGACGTTCTTCAACGAGTCCTTGGCTGGCAAGGTCCTGGAGAGCATTTGCCATTAAGAGATACCAATCGCTCCCTGACGTTTGCATGATTAGTCCGGCGTTCTTCAGTATTTGTGGACATGCGATGCCTTTTCTGTCTTGATCTAGATACGACGTGCAGAGGATAGTCTTCTGAATAATCGTAAGATGTTTGGCGATCTGGTGAGGCGATTTTGGAGATGGATACATAAATGAAACAAACGTCCACAGACCTATCCACATTACTAAGACATGAATTGCCGGAGCGGTTAGATGGCGCAGCAGCCACCCTGCTAGCCTTAGCAGTGACCTAGGTTGTTGTAGGAGTTGGCCTGACCATCGGACAGTATGTGGGTCTAGGTATTCCTGCCGTACTGGGCAGGGAAATTTCGGCCGCCCGGAATTCATTCATAGGTTTTTTATCAAGACTTTACTCCGCGGCGTGGGGAGGCAAGCCTTTGTAACGCGCCTTGTACACCGCTTCTACTTGCTCCGAGAACTTCTCCAGTCGAAGCGGTGATGTGGGGTCTGGGATGGCCTGATCGATGGTTCCGTCTTCCGGATTCCACAAGACCAAGGCTATCGTCTCGGCCATATGGGCATCGTTTCGAACGTTGACACGACGGGCCAACCGTTCCAACGTTTCGATCATCGCCCTTCTCTGCGCCTCCGCAATAGACGGTTCAGGGATCACAACCGTAAAGGCAACGAGTGCGTGCGGAAATCGGCTATGAACTGTCGTGGCCTCTGTCGCCAGGTCGTTGATCATGTTCTGCCAGTTCTTCCGCACGCTCTCCTCGTCATTCAGCGTCTTGGTATCATAGGCAAAGCGAACCCCGTCTGGGCGATATCCCACATCGAAATTCTGCGGACGGACGCCACCAATCACCCGAACATTTCCGACTTCCACGCAGTCATTTTTTGGAGCGCTCAATGAAGAGGAGTGAGGTGACACAATTGGTATGCCGCCCAGCATCTCCGCTAAACTCTTCCCGACCGCCCGGTCGAAGATCTGGCCTAATTGGGCTGAGGATTGCGGCGGCGTTCTGCTGAGGCTGCGAGCTTTCTTCACAACTTTCCTAGCTTTCCGAATCTCCGTCTTCCAGACTTTTCCAAATCTCCGCAGTTCGGAGTCGTCGATCGTTATCTGCGGCATCTCTTTGAGAAGAGCCATCTCTATCGCCTCGCGTTTCTCCGATCTCTGAGCTTCTCCCAAATCCGCCGTAACATCCTCGTCTCCACGACAGATAAACCCATCCCCTTCTGCAGAAGGATCGAGTCCGTCAGGTTCAGGACAGACTCAATGTTTCCGGTCAGCACTAATTGGTTGATGTGTTGCACGTCGAGTCGCGCGGTGCCACTGCAGGGTATCGGCAAGTTTTCTGCTTCCCTGGGTTCCAGTTCTAGGACGCCGCCGCCATAACTACGCCCCATCACCTCGGCGAAGGCAAACGTCATCGAATTCAAAAACGATGTTGCGAAGGCTTCCTGCGAAGTCCCGTTGCGAAATCGAACTCGATGGATGGTATCTGTGCAAGTCGTGTCGGCCCTATTCAAAATTACCTTGGGGTAGTGATGAATCTGGCGAAGCATGAAGGCGTTCGGAGTCCATATGGACGGAACCACATACCAGCGGCCACGGATACGGCACTTGTACCCCTCATGGAACCCTCGACGTTCGCCATCGGTGATATATCTCCTTGCCGCGTCAGGGAGCCCCTCCATGGGTACGTCCGGTAGGTTCAGCAGAAACGCTGGGCGGTTGTTTTCGACGTGATCTCTCCAATTGGCCTTCGTGTAGACGACCCCCGCTAATTGCTCCGAACGCGAAACAATCGGTAAGGTATGGCTCGTGAGCGCCAGCTCTCGAACCTGATCCTGGGTCATCACGAAGAATTCATTCAGCCCAGTCACAATCCCGACATCGACTTCGCCAAGGTCACTCAACCTCTTGATTCCCGGGGCTGCCTTGAGCCGGCGCAACAAGAGGATTTCCTCCGCCGTGAGGAAATACTGCGTCCACTTCTCAGTTGAGTGGTCGATGGGTTTCAATCCCCTCGATGAGAAATCGGAATCCTCATAGGCAGCGAGATCTTCAAGCCCGCCGAGCTCAACGGTGCGTATTCCGACTTTCTCGTTCCCGTTCTTCTCGCCAAGCAATAAGATGATCTCTTGCTGAACCTCTTCAAAGACCAAGCGCCTGAACGTGATGAGCGTGATGCGGCTGTAGTTCTCGCTCAGGAACCGCCGCGTCTCGGCCGCGTAGTTCACCTGAAGCAGTTCGGCGGGAATGACCATCGCCAGCCTTCCATGCTCGGACAGAAGTCGCGTTGAGCCGACCAGGAAAGGGACCCAGGAGTTCATCAGACGGTTCGGCCGCAACCCAGAGGCCTGCATGATCTCAATCGCAACCGCTCGCTGTCCCTCAGGAAAGTGTTGGTAACGAATGAACGGAGGGTTTCCAACCACCGCGTTGAACCGAGTGTCATCCGCTTCCATTTCCCTACAACGCATAAAGAAATCCCCGATGACCACGGTTTTTCGAGAGGTAATTCCATGCTCATGCAAGCGCCGGATGCAAGCAGCGGCCTCATGTCCATCCAATTCTATCCCTGTGAGCGCGGCGCCGACGTCGGCTTTGGACCCTCGCCGCTGCGCCAGGACATTTGCAGCCTCAAGAAGAACGCTGCCATCCCCGCAGCTAGGTTCCAGCACTCTTGTATTGCGGTCACGAATGGCCCACTTACAAAGGAAGTGAGCGATCGGTTGCGGTGTGTAGTAGCCGCCCCGCAATTTCTGAACAGTCGGTGCGAGTTTCAAGGTAGCTCCCTCAGTATTTAGTCCAGATGAGGAACGACCGCGACGACGATGCCCTGCACTTGAAAATCATCTGTCAAGATAATGAGCTTGTGCTTTTGATTGGTTGAGCGCGGCGTCAACACAACAACTCCGTTTGAACGATGGTACTCCTTAATAGTAGCCTCGTCATCAATCAGTGCAACCACCCGCTCGCCCTCATGTGCCGTTGACTGCTGTCGAACAAGAACCATGTTACCATCCTTAATACCGGCTTTGTCCATCGAGTCGCCTCGAGCGCGGAGGAGAAAATACTTATGTCCAGACTTCGCGATGGCGGTGGAGACAGCGATGAAGCCCTCGATATTCTCTTCAGCTAACATCGGGCCTCCGCAAGCCGCTGTTCCGACAAGAGGCACGCTCACGGTTTGGGCGTGTAACGGGCCGAGATCTGGCTGGCCGATCAGTTGATAATCGCCAGATCGCAGCTTCCGAATGACGCCCTTTTCGTGAAGTTGCTCAAGGATGTCTTGGGCTGATCTCGGCGACTTGTACGCTAAAGCCGTCATGAGCTCCCGCACAGAGGGCGTACGACCCTGCCGAACGAGCCAGTTCCGGATGTGCCGTAGAGCTTCGAGTTGCTTCTGAGAGAAACGTTTTTGTGAGCCCATTCCATACAGATTGTATGGTAATGTATGCCTCTTGTCAAGCGGATGTGTAATAAGAGGGTCAGGCGGGGAGCTTATGCTTGAGGGATTTGAAGCCGTCGAGGTCGAGCTGGACGAACTTCTTCGGCGGGTCGGTCGGCTTACGCGAACCGGGGTGCAGGAGCTCAACCATATCCAGCCACATCCCATCGCGGGAAAACGCCGCGATGTCATGCCGCTGCGTGTCCATTCGAATGGCATCTTCCGGGCACACCTCAACACAGTAGCCGCAGTAGACGCACTTGCCCAGGTCGATATCAAAGCTCTTCGCGTACTTCTCGACGTTCGGATCAGGGTGCTCGGCCGGGGTAATGTAGATGCACTTCGCCGGGCAGACCGTCTCGCACAACATGCATCCCACGCACCGCGGGGTTCCATCCTCCCGCTGCATCAACCGATGGCGCGTGCGCAGCCGCGGAGAGGTCTGCCGCTGCTCATCAGGATACTGGATCGTGACGGAAGCCGGCACGTGACGGAACAACCCCACCCGATGCGCGACGTGCAAGAAGAGGTTCCGCCAGAAGTGCACCGAGGTCACCCATAACCCTTGCGCAATCGCGGGCAAGTAGATGCGCTCCCACCACGACAGCGTGCGCCGCTTGTGGGCTGCGCGAATCCGATGGAGCAGCTGGTCACTTAAGCTCGTCATCATCGTCAGCGGACCAACAACCGCACAACACCAGTCACCCCGATATTCGCGATCGACAACGGAAACAACACCTTCCATCCCAACCGCATCAGTTGATCGTAGCGGAATCGCGGCAGGGTCCAACGGATCGCCATGAAGAACCAGAGGAAGCACGCCACCTTCACGGTGAAGGCGCCTACGCCGAGCAGCGCCATGACGTTGGGAGAGAACGCGCGAGGATCAACCCAGGGCACCTGCCAGCCACCGAAAAACAAGACCGTCGTCAGAGCCGCCACCAGCACCGTCTCGACGAAATCGGTGAGGAAGAACAGCCCGAACTTCATCCCGCTGTATTCCGTGAAGTAGCCGATAATCTCCGGTTCGCCTTCAGGCAAGTCAAACGGCACCCGCTTGGTCTCCGCCAACGCGGCCGTCATGAAAATCAGGCAGCCGATCGGCTGAGCGACGAAGCCCCAACCGAGGGGCGAGGCCCCCTGCAGCCGGATCATCTCCTGCAAGTCCAGCGTGCCATACCACACGATCGTCCCGATGAGGGAGACCCCCAACGCGATCTCATAGGCGAGCATCTGCGAGGCGCCGCGCAACCCGCCCAGCGTCGAGAGGTTGGTGCCGGAGGCCATGCCGGCGAGGATGACCCCATACGTGCCGATGGAGGCTAACGCCAGCACATACAGGAGCGCCGCGTCGAGATGAGCTACTTGCAGCTCGATCGTCCTGCCGAAGAGCGTCAGCCGATCGCCAAAGGGAATCGCGGAAAACGCGACCAGCGCGAAGAACACTGAAATCCACGGCGCGAGGGTGTGCAGCAGGCGGTTGCCCGTCGAGGGCACGAAATCTTCTTTCCACAACAGCTTGATAACGTCGGCAATTGGATGAAACAATCCTAGTCCGCCGATCTTTCGTAGAAACCAGTTGATCGGAGCGGCCCACCACCAGGGCAGGGTGAAATAGGCGCGGTTGGCCCCGACGCGATCCTGCATCAGGGCGCTTTGCTTGCGCTCCACCCATGTCTGGATGCCGGCAAGATTCAGCACCGCAAACAGCACTACGGAAGCCAGGACTAGCTTAATCAGGAGCTCAATCCACATGAACCCTTCACCCTTCAGCCTTCACCCTTCACCGTTGTGAGCATGGCGCCTGTGTCGCCAATCGCCTCGTACCTGAGTCCACGGAACGCCGGCTCATGCGCGGCAAGATCGGCGAAGATCGACTGGACATCGGGGAAATTCACCGACACTCCCAACCGCTTCGCCAGCTCCGATAAGATGTCAGCGTCGGTTTTGGCCTCCGCTAACGGCGGAAAGGCCGCGTGGATACGCTGCACGCGGCCCTGGCAGTTGGTGAACGTGCCGTCTTTCTCCGCATAGACCGCACTGGGCAGCACCAGGTGCGCGAACTGGCCGCTGGCGTTCACGTTGGAGCCTTGGAACACGATCATCTCGACGTTCGCCGAAACCGCTGCCACCGGCTCGCGCCCGAACACCGCCTCGAGATCGTGGCCGAACACATACAGCATCGACAGCTCCAGGCGCGCGGCCCGCTCAAACAGCGCGTCGCTGCGAAACGCCAATCCGAGCGCCTGGGCTCCGTGCGTGTTGGGGGATTTGTCGGCTTTGATGAGGAAGTCGTCGCTGCCGCCTGGACGCGGCGCCTGCGCCGTCACCTGCGTGATGCCAAGCTGTCGGAAAATGGTCTTGGCGAGATAGAGCTCTTCGTTGGTCAGGTGCGTGGAAAGGATCACGCCGATGCGATCCAATTGCCCGGCGGTCTTGAGCCGTTGAATCGCCGACACCAGTCTCGTGAACGCTTCCTCCCATGATCCCTCTCGAGTGGCATGGCCGTCTCGAATCTGGATGTTCATGATGCGATGCTCGTCGATGGCGTGATAGGCGTAGCGGCCCTCATCGCACATCCACCATCGGTTCACCTCAGGGTTGTGGCGCGGCTTCAGGCGCATGACGCGCGCCCCGCCGGCGATATGCGGACGGTCCTTGCGCTCGCGGTTGCTGTGAATCTCGATGTTGCAGCCCATCGAGCACCCCGGGCAGACCGACTTGGTCGCGCCGAGATACCACACGCGGCATTTGAACCGAAAATCGCGGTCGGTCAGCGCCCCGACCGGACAGACGTCCACCACACAACCTGAATACTTATTGTCCACCTGCTTGCCGTCAAAGACGCCGATCTCCGAATGATCCCCTCGGTTGAAAATCCCGAACTCGCCGGTCTTTGTGATCTCATCGCAGAACCGCACACAGCGCGAGCACAGGATGCACCGCTCCGCATCGAGCATCACCTTCGGCCCGACGGGAACGGCCTTGGGCTTCTTCACCTTCTGCTCGTTGAACTTCGGATCGTAGAGCCCGTATTCCATGTAGTAGTCCTGCAGCCAGCACTCCCCGGCCTGATCGCACACCGGGCAATCCAGCGGGTGGTTGGCCAATAAAAACTCCAGCACCGACTTGCGGCCATCGAGCGTCTTGTCACTGGTGGTGTGGACGATCATGCCCTCGGCCGCGCGCATGTAGCACGAAATTTGCAGTTTGGGCATCCCCTCGATCTCCACGAGGCAGATGCGGCAGTTGCCCGCGATGGACAGCCCCGGATGGTAGCAGTAGAACGGCACCGGGCTTTGCGCTTTTTCGCAGGCTTGCAATACCGTCGTCCCGTCAGGGACGGTGACCGATTTTCCGTCAATCGTCAGCGTGATCATCTTGTCAGTCATTGATCGATTACACAGATTTTAAACAGATTTCACCGATGTCGTCTTACCAATCTGTGAAATCTCATGGAAATCTGTGGAATCGTGTCTCAGGTTGCAACGGCTTTCCCGAACATGAAATTCAAACTCGTCGCGGAACTTTGTGACGTAGCTCTGCACGGGCCAGGCGGCGGCATCGGCGAAGACACAGATTGTCCGGCCTTCCATGTTGCCGGCGATTTGCAGGAGGTTGTCGAGATCGTTCGTCCGCCCCTCACCCTGCGCGATGCGCGCGATGATCTTGTGGACCCAACCGGTCCCTTCCCGGCAGGGCGAACACTGCCCGCACGACTCATGCGCGAAGAACTCGGAGGCGCACGAGAGCGCCTTGACCATGCACGTCGAGTCGTCCATGACGATCACACCCGCCGAGCCGGCCATCGTGCCGGCGGCCAGCAGCGAGTCGAAATCCATGCGCACGTCGATCTCATCCGCGCGCAGGATCTTGGCGGAGATCCCACCGGGGATGACGGCTTTCAGTTGCCGACCGGCGGGGATGCCCCCCGCGTAGTCGAAAATCAACTCCCGCAGCGTCACGCCGTGCGAAGCCTCGTAGAGGCCCGGCTGATTCACGTGCCCGCTGACGCTGAAGAGCCGCGTGCCCCCTGATCGGCCGAATCCCAGCTTGGCAAACCACTCCCCGCCCTTCTGGAGAATCGTCGGCACCATCGCCAGGGTCTCGACGTTGTTGATGACCGTCGGACACCCAAAGAGCCCGCTGATGGCGGGAAACGGCGGCTTCAAGCGGGGGAAGCCTTTCTTGCCCTCCAGCGACTCCAACAGGGCCGTTTCCTCTCCGCAGATGTAGGCGCCGGCCCCGGGGTGGATGACCACGTCGAGATCGAAGTCGCTGTTGAACATCTTCTTGCCGAGGAACCCGTACTTGGACGCCTCGTCAACCGCCTTGGAGAAGATTCGCATCGGCTCCGCATACTCCCCGCGGATGTACACGTAGGCTTTGCGGCAACCGGTGGCGTAGGAGGCGATGATCATGCCTTCGATGAGCCGATGCGGATCGCGCTCCAGGATGTAGCGATCCTTGATGGTGCCAGGCTCCCCCTCATCGGCGTTCACCACGAGAAACTTGGGTTTGGTCGTGTCTTTTGGGATAAAACTCCATTTCTTGCCGGTGGGAAATCCCGCCCCGCCTAAGCCTCGCAGGTTGGACTTCGTCACCTCGTTGATGACCTGCTCAGGAGTCATCTCGGTGACGGCCTTGCGGCCCGCCTGGTAGCCGTCATCCCGCACGTAGGTTTCGATCAGATGCGAGTTGTTCATGGTCAAGCGCTTGGAGATGACCGGCTCCACAAGCCCCGGCGCGCCGCGGAACGGCAGCGAAGACGGGACAATCTGCTCGGGACGAGAGACGAGCTGGTCAATCACCTCAGGCGTGATTGGACCGACATAGGTGTCGTTGACCTGCATCATGGGTGCCATCTCGCAGGCGCACAGGCACTCGACGGTTGAGAGCGTAAACCGCCCGTCGGCGGTGGTCTGACCCGGCGTGATGCCAAGTCGCTGCGAGAGGCGCTTCAGACACGTCTCGGCGCCTTGCAGCATGCAGGACATGTTGGAGCAGACTTGCACGTGGTAGCGGCCGAGCGGCTTCCGGCGAAACAGCGTGTAGAACGTCACGACTTCATGCACGTGAGCCGGCGAGACGCCAAGCAGCTCCGCCACCCACTCCTCGGCCTCCGTCGTGAGGTAGCCAAGGCGATCCTGCACGAGATGCAAGACGGGCAGCATCGCCGCCTGCTTCTTCTCGTAGCGTGAAATTATCTGAATCGCTTCTTGTTCAAGTGTCCCGAATTGGGTAGCCATCGCTGCATGGTGAAGGGTGGAGGGTCAAGGGTGAAAGGGGTTCTTCCTTCACCGTTCACCCTTCACCTTTCACCGATCTAATTCCCCGCCGATCATGTTGACCGACCCGAACGTCGGCACGATATCCGCGAGCATGTCCCGCGGCAGCATCAGCGACAACGCCGGCATGATCGTGAAACACGGCGGGCGCACCCGCACCCGATAGGGCCGGTCGCCTCCATCGCTGACCACGTAGAATCCCAACTCGCCGTTGGCCCCCTCGACTGGCACGTAGATCTCGCCCTTCGGCGGGCGGATGCCATGGCCCATCATCACCAGTTTAAAGTGCTGCATGAGCCCTTCGATGTTGCCATAGGTGTCTTCCTTCGGCGGAAGGACCGCGCGCTTCTCCGAAGCATAGACGCCGGGATGAAATGACTTCGTCGAACCTTCGAGGGTCGGATCGGTCTTCACCGAGCACGCCTTCATGCCGGTGGCGTGCCCCAGCTTCGCTTCATCGACCATCTCGGCGGCTTCAATCACCCGGCCTTCCGCATCGACCTGAATCGGCCCAGGCGGAATGCGCGTAAGGGCCTGCTCGACGATCCGCATGCTCTGCTCCATTTCTTCCATGCGCACCAGGTATCGGTCGTAGTTGTCGCCGTGCTCGCCGGTCGGGAT
>CAZUWM010000014.1:0-31238 GCA_964624155.1 uncultured Planctomycetales bacterium | reverse complement strand
GCGGGGCTGGGGCCGTTGATCGTGGTGGTCTCCCATCGTCGTCTGCTGGATCGCTTCGGTCGGGAACTCCTCCCCCCGCTTCGTCAAGCCGGATTCTCCGTGGCGGCCATCACGATCCCCGAATCCGAGCAGTCGAAATCCTCCGCGGTCGCCGAACGCGTCATCACCCAGGTGGCCCATCGCGCCGCGATGCGCGTTCCCGTGTTGGCGGCGTTCGGCGGCGGCGTGGTGGGAGACCTCACCGGGTTTGTCGCCGCCGTGTTTCGCCGCGGGGTCCCCTACATCCAATTACCCACGACGCTGTTGGCGCAAGTCGATTCCTCCATCGGCGGGAAGGTGGGGATTGATTTGCCGGCGGCCAAAAATGCGGTCGGCGCGTTCTACCAACCTCGCCTGGTGTTCGACCATCTCGGCCTGTTGCGCAGCCTCCCCCTGCGGCAGCGCCGCTCAGGGTTGGGGGAGATCGTCAAGTACGCCCTCATGGCCGATGCCGCGTTGTTCCGATTCCTCGAGACGCACATCGAGGCTGCCCTGGAGGGCGAGCCGCGCGTCGACCGCGTGATGGTGGAGCGCTGCGCGCGGATCAAAGCCCGCGTGGTCTCGCAGGATGAGCGGGACACTGAGGGGCTGCGGATCCATCTGAACCTTGGCCATACCCTCGGTCATGCGCTGGAGGCGGCCACGCACTACCGACGACTCACCCACGGGGAAGCCATTGCCATCGGGATGGCGTTTGTCTCCCGTCTGAGCGTGGCACTCGGCCTCATGCTGCGCCGCGATGATGAGCGCGTGGTTCGGTTGCTCCGCGCCCTGGGGCTTCCGACGGCGATCAAGGGAGTTTCTCTTGCCGCGGTCCTACAGGCCATGCGATATGATAAAAAATTTATCAGGGGCACGGCGCGGTGGGTGCTGCCGAAGCGGATCGGTCACGTCGAGGTCACGGAAGACGTACCGCCGTCATTGGTACAGGAGATGTTGGCGTTGAACCTATTAAATAGGAGGGACGATGGCTGAGCCTCGGATGGAAGAGATCGGGAAAGTGGCAGGATTTTTTGCGCACGTCGGTGCGGCGATCATTGAACTTACGGCGCCCTTGCGGGTGGGGGATCGGATCTACATCAAGGGCCACACCACGGACTTCCAGCAGGTTGTGGAATCGATGCAGTTCGAGCACCAGCCGGCTCAGGAGGCTTCAGCGGGCCAGTCGATGGGAGTCAAAGTGGAGCAGCGCTGCCGCAAACACGACGTGGTCTATAAACTCGTGGCGTGATTACACAGATTGAAAATCTGTGTAATCACTATCGAGTTGTACTTAACACCAACTCTTCGTCGCGCCAGCGCAGTCGAGCTTCCTCTCCCCGGATTTCGAGGAGGGTCGCACCCGCGACACTCTCCCCCACCCGGAGAATCATCCCATTGATGATCGCCAGCGGCTCGCCGCGCCCTTCAACAATTCCATTGAGTGCCAACTCCGGCGCTCGCTTGGGCCGGGGCTTGGGATTTGCAGGCGCTTGAGCCACGACCGGCTGAGGCGATGCCGCACGAGGGATGTCAACGGGAGCAGGCGCGCTGACAGCAGCAGGTTGGGGTTCCGGTGTGGCCTTGGTGATCTTGGTCAGTTGCCATCGCAGCATCACGGAATATCCCCACAAGACCAGGACGACCATGGCGGCTCCCCCCACGGCAAGGCCCACCCACCATTTCGCATTGAGCAACCGCGTCCCAATCAGGGGAGAGAACATCAGTGGCGGTGGCTCCGGAACGCTTGAAGGAACCGAGACCTCCGGGGTGGAGGCCTCAGGATGTTTCGCGGGGATGGTTTGGGCTCGGCGCAGGGCTTCTTCAATCAAACTCATGATCGCTCATACCTTTACCGGCTCACTCGTGGACAAGGAGAGTTGTCCCATCAGCTCTTGATAACTGCGTTGGATCAGCGCGCGGTCCACGAGCTTCACGCGCATCACGTAGCAGGCCAGCAGCGTGCGGTCGCAGACCAAGTTGATGAGCCGGGGGATGCCGGCGGAGCATCGGAAGATTTCTTCAACGGCTTCATCGGTGAATGCCAGGCTCCCGTCGGATCCCGCCACCTCAAGGCGATGCCCGATATACGTGCGGATCTCTTCGGCATCGAGCGGCAGGATGTGGTAGCGCACGCCGATGCGCTGCTGCAACTGCCGTAGCGACGGGCGGTCCAGCTTGTCCCGCAGCTGCGGCTGGCCCACGAGGACGATCTGGATCAATTTCTGCTTGTCGGTCTCCAGATTCGAGAGCATGCGGATTTGTTCCAAGACGCGCAGGCTCAGGTTTTGCGCTTCGTCGATGATCAGGACGATGTTGTTGCCCAGCGTGGTTTGGTCGATGAGGAAGTGGTTCAATTCGTTGAATAACCCGAAGCGGTTGCTGCGCATGGGATCGAGCCCGAAATCCTGGATGACGGCTTGCAGCAGTTGGAGCTCCGAGAGCCCCGAGTGCAGGATCAGCGCGGTTTTGGTACGGTCCCCGAGCTGACGCAAGAGCGCTTTGCAGAGGGTCGTTTTTCCCGTGCCCACTTCGCCCGTGATTTCGATGAAGCCCTTGCGCTCCTGAATGCCGTAGATCATGTGCGAGAGCGCTTCGCGATGACGCCGGGAGAGATACAGGAAGGCAGGATCGGTCGTGACCGAGAACGGGGGTTCGCGTAGACCAAGATACTCAAGGTACATGTTAACAGGTTCAGAGTAGAGCTCACACACCCATGTTGAGCTTGTTGGCTTGTCCCTGATCCTGTTCACCATTTTAGCGCGCCTCAAACCAAAATCAAGAGGGAAATAGGGTTGACAGTGAGGGGCGACGATTGGTATGCTGACCTCATGCCAGACGAGCGCAGACGTCACCCGCGGATTCGATGTGTCCTGCCGATTCGGCTCTACCCCCACGGCGAGACGAAAGTCATCCAGACCCTCACCAAAGACGTCTCAATCGGGGGCTTGAGGTGTCTGAGCCCCATCTCCAGACCGGTCGCTACCCCGCTCTCTGTCGAGCTTGATGTCGGCCGAGGCAAGATGATTCTTCAACTCCAAGCCAAGACGGCCTGGTTTCAAGAGGTGCCGCACGGCGACCAGTTCTATCTCGGCATCACCTTCGACGAGTTGTCCGAGCGAAATAGGCTACTTTTGTCTAGATATCTCGAGTCCGTCCAGCCCCTCGCCGTATCCTCCAGGTAATTCTGAACTAACCTATTTATTACCATCGTGTTAGTGCTCTCCATGTTGCTAAAATCTCCTCACATATGGTATAGTTCTGAGTAGAGAACCCAAGCCAAAAGGTCTAGGAGGCTGGTTCTGGTGTGTAGACAGTGTCTAGAAGTACAGACAACCGTCTACGTAAGGAGGTGAGTCCAGGTGATGAAGCTATCCGATCGACACGTGGATGTGATTATCGGGGTCATCCTCGGTGTGACGCTCGGACTGCACTACCCCCTTGACACGTTCAAGCTGTTGTTTGTCGTCTTGAGCGTCATTGGGGTTCTAAAACTTGCAGTCAAGTAAGTCGCACCGAGGAACGGTGAACTGAGTGGGGCTGCCCGGCATGGGCAGCCCCAGTTTTTTCTATCTGATCTCCCGATCCCCTGGTCTCCTGATTCCCTGATCCTGTCTGACACATGTTGTTGACGATCTCGCCACCCGACGCTACAATACGTGCATCATGTATCTCCCTTTCCTGAATCCGCGCGGCGCCGATCTCATTCTGGGATTGGTCATTGGTTTGAGTCTCGCGCTGACGTACCACGTCGTGGCCTGGGCGATTTGGTGATCCCATCACTGCGCCGGATCTATCAACGTCTCCGGCGGAGGCTGGGCCCTCAGCAGTGGTGGCCGGCGAAGAGCCCCTTCGAGGTCATGGTGGGGGCGCTGCTCACGCAGAACACCGCGTGGAGCAATGTCGAGCGGGCGATCGGGCAGCTCAAACGCGCCCGCGCGTTGTCGGCGCGGAAGCTGGCGCGGCTGCGGCCGAGCGTGTTGCAGCGGTTGGTCCGCTCGAGCGGCTATTTCCGGCAGAAAGCCGCGGTCTTGCAGGGATTCAGTCAATGGTATCTCTCGCGGTATCGAGGCTCGCATCGTGTGATGTTTCGCGCGCCGTTGGGGGCGCTGCGGGAGGAGCTGCTCGCGGTGAAAGGGATTGGGCCGGAGACGGCGGATTCGATCCTCTTGTACGCCGGGGAACAGCCGATCTTCGTCATCGATGCCTACACCCGGCGGATCTTTCATCGCCATCGCTTGATCAAGGGCGGGGAGTCGTATGAGCAGCTCCAGCGGTTCGTCATGGAGCGGTTGCCTCGTCACGCGCAGCTCTACAACGAATTCCATGCGTTGTTGGTGGCGGCGGGCAAGCGGTACTGCCACCGTCGGAAGCCGAACTGTGCAGCGTGTCCCTTGGGGGTCTTTCCCCATCACATTGAGGTGACGTAAGCCGATGAGTCGACCGACCACGACGACCTGTCCATCCTGCGCGAAGCGTCTGAGTAAAAAGCATTGGTATTATCGCAACGGGCAGTATTACTGCAAGAAAGCGTGCTGGCACAGCGCGGTGGAGAAAGCCAAGGAAGAAGCCGCCAAAGCCGAACCATCAAAACCTGCAGAGCAACCCGCATCATGAGTGGGGACTCATGCTTGTTCTGCCGGATCGCCCAGCACTTAGTGCCGGCGCAGATCGTGGCGGAAGACGACCGATTGCTGGCGATCAACGACATTCATCCGCAAGCGCCGACCCATATGCTGATCATTCCCAAACGCCATCTCGACACGATCGCCGACTTGACCCCTGAGACCGCCCCGTTGATGAGTGAGGCGGTGGTGTTGGCGAATCGGTTGGCGCAGCAGGCCGGCATCGCCGAGCAAGGGTACCGGTTGGTCCTTAATTGTGGAAGCGGGGCCGGGCAGAGTGTCTTTCACGTCCACCTGCACTTGCTCGGTGGACGCCCCATGAGGTGGCCCCCCGGATGACGACCCAAGAACGACGATCCGCGCCTCGTGTTGACCATCAGATTCCCGTGGTGATCGGGGAACGGCGCCGATCCTTTATCGTGCAGACCAAGAATCTCAGCGCATCGGGAGCCTACTGCACGTTCGAGAACTTTGTCGCTCCAATGACCAAGCTTCAGGTCCGCCTGCAACTGGACGTAGGCAGCCGCAGCCAGACGATCGCCTGTCACGGGATTGTGGTGCGCGTCAATCCTCCGTCGTTGCGACCACGACGTTCGGCGTACGACGTGGCGATTTTCTTCAACGACCTGTCAGATGAGGACCGGGCCGCGGTCGCCCGCTACGTGCTGCACCATCTTCGAACCTCCGCCTCGACGACCGGATAAGCTGTGGGTACGACGTCGGCTTCCCGCCAAACTCCTCTGATCGCCCTCGTGACGGATTTTGGAACCACCGATTGGTACGCGGCCTGTCTGAAAGCGGTCATCTGGTCGATCTGCCCCGCCGCGCGGCTGCTGGATGTGACGCATGAAATCCCTCCCCAGGATATCCTGGTCGGCGCCTTGACGCTCTCCGCGGTGGTTCCCTGGCTGCCCACGGGAACGATTTGCGTAGGCGTGGTCGATCCCGGCGTGGGGACGAGTCGAGTCCCGATCGCGGCATCCGCCGACGGGCGATTCTTCGTCGGTCCTGATAACGGATTGTTCTCCATGGCGTTTGATCGGGCCAAACGGCTGACGGTTGTCCGGCTCACGCAGCGGCGTTACTGGCACGCCCAGATTAGCTCGACCTTTCACGGGCGGGACATCTTCGCGCCGGTGGCCGGGCATCTTGCGCGCGGCCGCCCCCTCCGCGACTTCGGCCCCGTGATGAAACGATACCATCCTCTCTCCTGGCCGCGCCTGCGGCAGACGAAGACCTCAATCCGGGGCACCATTCTCCACCTGGATCATTTTGGCAATGCGATCGCGAACATCCCCAAGCAGCTCGTGGTACGCCATCCTGGGGGACACGTCCGGTTTCGAGGACGGAAGGTCCGTCTGGTGGCCACCTATGGAGTGGCTCGGGTGGGGGAATTGATTGCGGTGATCGGCTCCCACGGGTATCTTGAGTTGGCGGTCCGCGAGGGCTCGGCGGAGGCGCGATCTCGCATCAAGCGTGGCGATGCCGTGGCGTTTCGGTGGTGATCGCTTCCTCGTGATCGCGCATCGAGGGGCTTCGGCGGAGGCGCCGGAAAACACGGCCGCTGCCATCCGTCGGGCCTTCGCGCAGCGCGCGCAGTTCGTCGAGCTCGATGTCCAGTTGACGCGGGATGGACGCGTGGTCATCTTCCATGATGATCGGATGGAGCGGACGAGCACCGGTCACGGCCGATTGGTTCAGTGGCGCTATCGTGATCTTCGCCGTCTTGATGTCGGATCGTGGTGGGCTCCTCGGTTTGCCAGGGAGCGCATCCTGTTGGCGTCAGAAGCCTTGACGATGTGTCCGCCGTCCTGTGGCGTGAATCTTGAGCTGAAACCCACCTCGCAAGCGCAGGCCTTGATTCGACGAGTCGTCCGTTGTCTGCGAGACAGCGGCAAGCAGCACCGCGTCCTGATCTCCTCGTTCGATCACGCCCTCTTGGCTCACCTGAAGACCGCTGCACCAGGTGTGGCTCGCGCGCTGCTGTGTGCCCGACGTCCCCAGCACGCGTTGCGACGAGCGGTAGACCTGGAGTGTGTGGCCTTGCATCCGCATCATTCCATCACGACGAGTTCCTTGATCCGCCATGCCCATCGGCACGGCTTGCGGGTTCACGTGTGGACGGTCGATCGACTCGATGTCGCGCGGCGGTTGGTCCGCATGGGCGTCGACGGCATCGTGACAAACGTCCCGGGGAAGATGCGCGCGCTCCATCGCGCCCTCTCATCATGACGATCGCCGATCAACCTCGACCGGAAGATAAGCTCACACTCCTGCGGCGGATTGCGTTGTTCGCCTCCTGCACCGAGGCGCAATTGCAGCTCGTGGCCGAGCGGACTCGACTGGTGGAGTACAAGAAGGGGGAAGTCTTGTATCGGGAGGGGGAGGTGGCCTCCGCCCTGTACATCGTCGCCTCCGGCCGCCTGGAAGTCTTCTCGATCATCGATGGGACGAAGCACCTCTACACCGTCTTGCATAACGGGGATACATTTGGGGAAGTCTCCCTGCTGACCGGCGAGCCCCATTCGGCGACCGTGCAGGCCCTCAACGACACGCTGGTCTTCCAGTTGGAGAAGGCGGATTTCGAAGACCTGATCAATCGGATTCCGTCGTTGGTCCTCTACCTCAGCCGTTTGCTCTCGAAACGCCTGCGGACCAAAGGGCATGCGGTCGGAGCGATGGAGGCGACGATCGTCGCGGTCTACAGCGCCGCGCGAGGCGTGGGGCGGACGCTGTTTACCGTGGCACTGGCCACGTCGCTGCGCCGCGAGACGCGCCAACCGGTCATTCTCGTGGACGTCAACACGCCGGAAGGACAGATCAACCGATTCTTCGGGCGGGAGAGCCATCCGCGCATCACCTCGATCGTCCACCAGGGGCTCGTCTCCGATGAAGAGATTGCCCATGAGGTTCAGCATCATCCGGCGGGGTTTGATTTCCTCTACGCGGGCGCGTCCACGACCGAGGGGGAACGGGAAACCCTCATCGCGCCGCTGGCCAGCGAATTGGCCCAACGCTATCGCTACATCGTCATGGATCTGCCGGTCGAGGTCGATGCGACGGTGCTCAAGGCCCTGACCCAAGCCGATCTCATCTACCTGGTCAGCGACTGCACGCGGGAATCGGTGATTCGGACCAAAGCCTTGATGCGGCAGCTGCATGACGCCGTCGGGTCGCACGCGCAACAGATGAGCGTGATGTTGAACCTGGTGGAGTCGGGCAGGGAACGTCTCAGCGTCGAGCAAGCGGCTGAGACGTTGGAGTGCCGTGTCGATTTCACCCTGCCCCATATCGAAACGCCCTCGGGCGAGGTCACGATTGATGAATTGCTTCGCGTGATCGACCAGCGGGATTCCCCCTATGCGCGAGCCGTCCGCTTCATCGCCCGCGACCTCGGGGGGCTGTTGGTGGGGTTGGCGTTGGGCTCCGGGGCGGCGTTGGGGCTGGCGCATATCGGCGTCTTGAAAGTCATCGAGCGGGAACGCGTTCCGATCGACCTGATCGCGGGTTCGAGTATCGGGGCGTTGGTGGCCGGCTTATGGGCTTCGGGGATGTCCGCACAGGAACTGGAACAGATGGCTCTTCGGTTTAAGAACCCCTGGGATGTCCGGCGGCTCTTCGTCTTTGACTTCGGGGTGCCGATGGCGAGCCTGGTGATTGGGGTGATGGCCGGCGTCTTGCTGGGCCTGATGACGGGTTTGTGGGCAGGGTTCTTGTTTGGATTCATTGTCTGCGTGGTCTTTGCCTTGCTCACGGGACCGCTGGTCGGTGGACCGATCCAAGGGGCTCAGTTGATGGCACGCCTGGAGAGCGACTTCGCCGGCAAGACCTTTGAGCAAACCCGCATCCCCCTGCAGGTTGTGGCCTCGAATCCGATGGCCCGCGAAGAAGTGATCTTTACCTCAGGTCCCATTGCCCTGGCCGTTCGCGCCTCGGTGTCGATTCCGGGGATTTTCAAACCGGTCATCTATCAGGGCAAGCTCTGTGTCGATGGGGGGGTGATCAACCCGGTCCCTGTGAGCGTGGTGAAACATGCCGGGGCTCGCCACGTCATCGCGGTCAACGTCTTTCCTACCACCCCGGAACTCAGGATATACCTCGAGCGTCTGCAGCGCGAGCGAGTGGAATGGGAAGCCCGGACGGCCTCTCGCCCCTTGCTGGCGAGGATGATGGTGTGGGTTCGTCAGGAGCTGATCCGCTCCGTGTCTCCGTTGGTGTTCGATGTGATCATGCGAGCCATGCAATCGATGGAATACCAAATCGCCGAGGTGGCCTGTCGCGAGGCGGACCTGGTGCTTCGCCCCACCCTTCCAGGATCTTACTGGCTGGAGTTCTACCATCCAGAGAAATTCATCCAAAAAGGGGAAGAAGAAGCGCTGCGCCTGCTGCCGGTCCTCAAACGAGTGACCGGCGTCCTTGATCTCTCAGGCGCGTTGACAACTTCAAGTTAATGGGTTGAACCCTTGCGAGGCAAAGAGGCAAAGAGGCTAGCAAACCATTTCACAAACTGTTAAAGTATGACAAAGAAAATATGTCGAGTCGCGTTGTAATTACCCATGGGGTTCGGACCCCGCAAGGGATCTTTGGCGGGGCGCTGAAGGACTTCACCGCCCAGCGGCTCGGCGAGATCGTCGTCCGCGAGCTCCTCAAGCGTGCCAACCTCAAGCCGGCCGACGTCGAAGAGCTCATCTTCGGCTGTGTGGGACAGGCCTCGGATGCGCCCAACGTCGCCAGGGTGCTCGGGTTGATGGCGGGCCTGCCCAACCACGTTCCCGCGTATACCGTCCAGCGCAATTGCGCCTCGGGTCTCCAGGCGATCGTCAGCGCGTATCAGAACATTCTCTGCGGTGATCGCAACGTGCAGATCGCCGGCGGGGTGGAATGCATGAGCGCCTCACCGTACGTGAACCGCGATCTGCGATGGGGCAAACGCCTGCGCCACTCCGAACTGATCGATACGGTGTGGGAAGGGTTGACCGATCCGGTGTGCGGGCAGATCATGGGCCGCACCGCGGAGAATCTCGTCGAAGAATTCGGAATTGCTCGGCAAGACCAAGACCGGTTTGCGATGGTGTCCCACCAACGGGCCTTCCGCGCTACGCGGGAAGGGAAGTTCAAAGATGAGCTCGTCACCGTCATGATTCCCAAGAAAGCCTACGGCAAGGAACTGCCCCCTGAGCCGTTTGTGCAAGATGAGGGGATCAATCCCGCGTTGAACGAGCAGGTCCTCAGCCAATATCCCGCCGTCTTCAAGGAGGGCGGGACGGTGACCTCGGGAAACAGTTGTTTCAACGCGGATGGCGCGGCGGCGGTGCTCGTCATGTCCGACGAGCGCGCCAAGGCGCTGGGCTACAGCCCCCTGGCGGCGATTCGAGCGTATGCCGTCGTGGGATTGGAACCTCATCGCATGGGGTTGGGACCGGCGCTGGCGATTCCGGAGGCGTTGAACAAAGCGAAGCTCACCGTGAAGGATCTCCAACTCATCGAGATCAATGAAGCCTTCGCCGCCACCTATCTGGCGTGCGAGAAAGCCCTGAATCTCAATCGCGAGATCGTCAATGTCAACGGCGGAGCCATCGCCCTGGGGCATCCGGTCGGGCAGAGTGGGGCGCGGATCGTGGTGACCCTCCTCCATGAAATGAAACGGCGCAACCTCACGTTAGGGCTCGCGACGTTGTGTGTCGGCGGAGGACAAGGCATCGCCATGATTTTTGAACGATGATAGATGTACATTTATAAAGCTGGGGTGGTTGGGGCCGGGGCGATGGGCGCTGAGATCGCCCAGACGATCACCTTCAGCGGCCTGCCCGTCGTGCTCAAAGACGTGGACCAGGCCCGCGTCGACAAGGGGCTCGAGACCATCCGCAGCATCTACCAGCGCCGGGTCGATCGCGGCAAGATGACCCAAGAAGAGCTGGCCGAAAAGATGGCGTTGGTAATTCCCACCACGACGTACGACCAGTTCCGCGACATCGATCTCGTCATCGAAGCGGTTCCCGAACAGTTGGGCTTGAAACAGAAGATTTTCAAGGAGCTCGACGGAGCCGCCCAGGAGAGCGCCATCCTGGCGTCGAACACCTCGTCCCTCTCCATCTCGGCCTTAGCCTCCTCCACCAAACGGCCGCAGAAGGTGATCGGCATGCATTTTTTTTACCCCGCCCATATCATGAAGCTCGTCGAGGTCATCCCTGGATTGGAGACCTCCGAGGAGGCAGTGGCGGATATCACCGCGTTTGCCGAGAGCCTGCGGAAGCTGCCGATTCGGGTGAATGAATGTCCGGGATTCCTGGTCAATCGGATCCTCATGCCCTATCTCAATGAAGCGACCTTCTGCGTCCAGGAAGGTTCGGCGACCCCCGGGCAGATCGATGAGGCGGTCGTGGGGATAGGATTTCCGATGGGGCCTTTTACGCTCGTTGACCAATTGGGGTTTGACGTCTGCCGCGAGGTGGTCAACGTCCTCGTCGATGCCTATGGGGATCGTATGCAGCCGGCCACGCTCTGGGAGCGGCTCTACGCGAAAGGACGGCAGGGCACGAAATCCGGGGCGGGATTCTATCTGTATGGTGAGCGGGCTGGGCAGGCGGATGCCGGATTCGACGCGATCGTCAAGGAACTCTCCGCGTCGACCAAGCCGAAGGGCGAGTTCTCCGTCAATCGCGTGATCCTGCCGATGATCAATGAAGCCATTCGATGCGTGGAGGAACACGTGTGCACCGCCGCTGAAGTGGATCTGGCCGTCATCGCCGGGCTCGGCTTTCCGCCATCCAAAGGCGGCATTCTGCACTACGCGGATGAATTGGGTCTTGACGTGGTCCTGCAAGAGCTCGATCGGCTTCGCCAACAGCTCGGCAGTCGATTCTGGCCCTCGCCCTTGTTGAAGCGGAAGGTGGCGGCCGGTCATATGGGCAAGAAAGCCAAGCGAGGTTTCTTTGAGTATGGGGGCTAACGTCACACTTCGCGTCGAAGAAGGAATGGCTGTCGTGACGATCGACCGGCCTCCGGTCAACGCGTTGAGTCGGGACGTGATGGCGGAGCTCGACACGACGCTGCAGGCCGTCAAGGCGGACGCCGCGGTGAAGGTCGTGATCATCACCGGAGGCGGCTCCTTCGCCTTCATTGCGGGAGCGGACGTCAAAGAAATCGCCTCGCTCTCCTCCGGCTGTGAAGCGGCCGAGGTCGCGGCCAAAGGACAAGCGGTCATCATGAACATTCAGCGGTTGGGCAAGCCAGTCATCGCCGCGATCAACGGGGTGTGCCTGGGCGGCGGCAACGAGCTGGCGATGGCCTGCCACTTGCGGGTGGCGGGGGATCGGACGCGGTTCGGCCAACCGGAAATCAATCTGGGCATCATCCCGGGATTCGGAGGCACACAGCGCTTGCCTCGTCTCATTGGCAAGGCCAAGGCGCTGGAGTGGATCCTCACCGGCGATCTCATCACGGCCCAAGAGGCTCATCGGCTGGGCCTCGTGAATCAGGTGGTCCCCCAAGACCAGGTGATGAAGGCCGCCAAAGATCTCGCCCGAAAAATCGCCTCAAAGGGGCAGGTCGCCGTCCGACTCGCTCTCCAGGTGACCGAACAAGGACTCGGACAGTCCCTCGACGAAGGACTCGCAGCCGAAGCCAAAGCGTTTGGAGACGCGGCAGACACCCACGATGCAAAGGAGGGGGTTGCCGCCTTCCTCGAAAAGCGACAACCGCGGTTTCAAGACCGATAATCCTTCCATGAGTTCGTCGCACCACGAATCCCTCGAAGTCGCCGAAGCCGCTCGGGAAGCCGAGTGGCACGCGCCGAGTTTTGTCGCGGAACTGTTCATGGGCCGGCTCAACACGCGTCTCGTCTTCCCCTATCCCGAGCAAGACGAAGCGGATCGCCGCGTGGGCGATGAGTATCTCCAGCGCGTTGAAGCCTTCCTCCGTTCCCAGGTCGATCCGGATGAGATCGATCGCACCAAGGAAATGCCTCCGCACGTCATCGAGGGGTTGGTCCGTCTCGGCTGCTTTGGGATGAAAATCCCGAAGGACTACGGCGGGCTTGGCCTTTCGCAAGTCAACTACAATCGCGTGATTTCCCTCGTCGCCAGCTACTGTGGATCCACCGCGGTGTGGCTCAGCGCCCATCAAAGCATCGGGGCCCCCCAGCCGCTCAAATTATTCGGCACCGAAGAGCAGAAACGCCGCTACCTCCCGCGGTTGGCGGCCGGCGCCATCTCCGCGTTTGCGCTGACGGAACTCGGTGTGGGCTCGGATCCCGCGAACATGGAAACCACGGCGACACCCCTCGACGGGGGTGCTACGTATCTGTTGAACGGGCAGAAGTTGTGGTGCACCAACGGGCCGGTGGCGGACGTCGTCATCGTCATGGCGAGAACCCCTTCAGTGACGGTCGATGGCAACGAGCGCAAACAGATCACGGCCTTTATCGTGGAACGATCCATGGCAGGTGTGGAGGTCGTCCATCGATGCGACTTCCTGGGGTTGAAAGGCATCCAGAACGGCGTGCTCCGGTTCACAAATGTCCGCGTCCCCAAGGCGAACATCCTCTGGGATCTTGGGCAGGGGCTCAAGCTGGCGCTGATGACCCTCAACACCGGCCGACTCACGTTGCCAGCCGCGTGCGTCGGAGCCGTCAAGCGGTGCCTCCAAATTTCCCGACAATGGGCGAAAGAGCGGAAACAATGGGGCCGCGCCATCGGCCACCATGAGGCGATTGCCGCGAAGTTAGGAGACATGGCGGCGACGGTCTTCGCCATGGATGCCATGGTGTGGCTGGCCTCCGCGCTGGCTGACCGGCGCGATACCGATATTCGTCTGGAAGCCGCCATGGCGAAGTTGTTTTGTTCTGAGGCGGCCTGGCGCATCGCCGATGAAACGCTGCAGATTCGCGGAGGACGGGGGTATGAGACCGCTGATTCCTTGAGGGCTCGAGGCGAAACACCCTATCCCGTTGAGCGCATCCTGCGCGAAAGTCGGATCAACCTCATTATTGAAGGCACCAGCGAGATCATGCGGCTCTTCATCGCCCGCGAGGCATTGGATGCGCATATGCGGCTGGTGGGACCCCTCATGAGCCCTGGCGGCTCGTCGGGGAAGAAGCTCTCCGTACTTTCGAAGGCGATCGGCTACTATCTGGTGTGGTGGCCTCGGCAGTGGCTTTCGCTCTGCGGGACACGGCCGTTCGGGTGGCTTGGCCCGCTCGCGGGTCATCTGCGCTTCGTCGAACGGGCCAGCCACCATCTCGCCCTCGCGTTGTTCCATAGTGCCGTCAAGTATCAGACGCACCTGGCGTATCGCCAGCAGCTGCTGGGACGATGCGTGGATATCGGGGCTGACCTTTTTGCGATCGCCGCCGCGTGTTCCAAGGCGCACCGACTCCGTCAGCAGCCCTCCCAGGATGAGCGACCCGTCCAACTGGCTGATCTGTTTTGTCGTCTCGCTCGACGCCGAATCCATGACCGGTCGAGTCATCTTGAGGACCCGTTGGATCGACGGCTCTCTCGCGCGGCGCAGGCGGTATTGAGCGACCAGTATCTGTGGCTCGAAGAAGGGATCATAAAATGATTACACAGATTCAGACCAGATTACACTGATGAATCTGTGCAATCACTCTTCAATCTGTGAAATCACATGACGGAGACCATTCCTGCCTTGTTCTTGCGTCAAGCGCATCACCTGCGCCGCGAGCCGCTCATGTGGGTCAAGCGCTCAGGCCGCTACCAACCCCTGACGTGGGAAGAGGTGAGCCGGCTCGTCGAAGCCGTGAGCGCGTTCCTGCTCAACGCCGGCGTCCAACGGGGCGATCGAGTCGTCATCTTGTCAGAGAATCGCCCTGAATGGGGGATTGCCGACTTGGCGATCCAGTGGCTGGGGGGGTGGGGCGTCCCGATCTATCCGAGTTTGAACGAGCCGGATATCCTCCACATCCTCAAGGATTGCGAGCCGGTCGTGTGCTTCGCCTCCACAGCCGACCAAGCGAAAAAACTTCGCGCCGTCTGTCCGCAAGTTCCTTGCCTCCGGTTGGTCATCGTCATGGAGGCGGGCCAATCGATGCTGCCTCATGAACGATCGTGGTCGCAAGCCATCCAAGAAGGGAAGGGAGCCGCTCCGAGGTTGTCTGATCTCATGCGCCAGCGGCTCGAGCACATGGCCCCTGACGACACCGCGACCTTGATCTACACCTCCGGCACCACGGGTG
Source organism: uncultured Planctomycetales bacterium (assembly GCA_964624155.1). Lineage (GTDB taxonomy): Bacteria > Omnitrophota > Gorgyraeia > Aquiviventales > Aquiviventaceae > CAZUWM01. The sequence goes on along the minus strand of CAZUWM010000014.1, from coordinate 16,400 downwards.
AGCCGAAGGGGGTGATGCTGTCTCATCGCAATTTTCTCTCCAACGCCGCCGCGTGCCTGAAGGCGATTCCAATCCGATGCGGCGATCGTCATCTGTCGTTCCTACCGTTGAGCCACGTCTTCGAACGAATGGCCGGCTGGTACCTGATGTTGATGGCCGGTGCTTCGGTGGCCTACGCGGAGAACATGGACACCGTCCCCCAGAATATGTGTGAGGTCCGTCCCACCGTCATGCTCGGCGTCCCGCGGTTTTTCGAGAAGCTCTACACGCGTATCCAAGAAGGCATTCAACAGGCCCCGACGAGGAAACGGCGGATCGTCGAATGGGCGCTCTCCGTCGGCCGACAGACCGCCCCTTATCGATTGGCGCACCAACCGATCCCGCCGTGGTTGTGGTGTCGAGAGCGAATCGCTGGACGGTTGGTTTTTCACAAGTTCCATCAGCGCCTCGGCGGTCGGTTGCGGTTTTTCGTCTCTGGGAGCGCGCCCTTGTCGAAAACGATCGCGGAATTCTTCTACAGCGCGCATGTCACGATCTTGGAAGGCTATGGACTGACCGAGACCTCTCCCGTCATCTCCGTCAATCGACCGAGCGCCCTGAAGTTTGGAACGGTTGGGTTGCCGGTCGACGGCGTGGACGTCAAACTGGCGGAAGACGGGGAAATCCTCACCAAGGGTCCGCATGTCATGCAGGGGTATTACCGACAACCTGAGGCCACCGAGGCGGTTATCAGCGAGGGATGGTGTCATACCGGTGACATCGGGGCCATCGATGCCGATGGCTTCGTGTCGATTACGGACCGGAAGAAAGATCTCATCAAGACGGCCGGCGGGAAATTTGTCGCTCCGCAGAAATTGGAGAATCTGTTTGTGACTGACTCGTATATCGCCCAGGCGTTCGTCTATGGGGATCGGGAACCGTACTGTGTCGCGCTGATCATCCCACGGTTTGAGCGGTTAGCGGACTATGCCAACGACCACGGGGTGCCGACCGCCCCCCAGACGCTGGTGCAGTCTCCCGTGATCCGTGACTTCCTGTGGGGCCGTGTTCAGGCGCTCCAGCAACACCTGCCGAGTTTTGAGCGGGTCAAAGCGATTGCCCTGCTGGATCGGGAATTCACGCAAGCCGCCGGCGAGCTCACCCCCACCCTCAAAGCCAAACGAGCGGCCATCGCCATGCGGTACCAAGAGCTCATCCGGACTCTCTATCAGCAGAGCGCTCAGAACAACCCCTCGGCTTCTGCCTCATCGTGTCGGTGATGCCTGGCGCGAGTGTCCGCGAGGCCCTGTGGCAACATCCGACAACCCATCGTTCCTTGTTCTACCGTTTCTATCAACCCCCTGAGTCCCGCGGGTTGATGGTGCTGATCCACGGGTTTGGGGAACACGGCGGCCGGTATGATCCCCTGGCCTCCGCGCTCGTCGGACATTCATGGAGTGTCGCGTGTGCCGATCTCTGGGGACATGGCCGTTCAGCAGGTCCACGCGGCGACATCGAACGATTCACCCACTACCTTGATGATCTTGAGGCGCTGACCACGATGGTGCTGCTGCCGTCCACGGCGCAGAACCGGTATACTCTATTTGGACACAGCCTCGGGGGGCTCCTGGCGCTGGCGTGGGCGATCCGAGGTGTTCCACCGGCGTGTCGGTGTGTGATTGCCCAGTCGCCGCTGCTGGGGGTCGGTTACCCTGTGCCGCAATGGAAAACCTCGCTTGCAGGAGCCCTGGCGAGGGTGTGGCCCCGTTTGAGTTTGCCCATCGGATTGGATCCGACATGGCTGAGTCACGACGGCGAGGTCGTCCAGCGCTATCGAACCGATCCGCTGGTGCATCATCGGATGACGTTGCGAGGCTATGTGGCTCTGCAGGCGGCCATGCGGTACGTGAAGGAAGAAGCGCATCGGATTACGCTTCCAACCCTGATGATGTATGGGACGAAGGATCGCGTCATCTCCCTGGAGGTTTGTCAGGAAGTCTTCCATCGCCTGACGTGTCCCAAGCGCCTGAAGACGTTTGAGGGATGCTACCATGAGCTCCACTTTGAGCCGGTTCAGATGCAGGTCATCGATGAGATCATTGCCTGGATGGATGCCCATGACTGAAACACAGATCACACAGATACACAGAACAACACCACAGATGTCACAGATACCACAGAGGGAGTTGATCTGTGCTCTCTGTGTGATGTTTCTCTGTGTCCTCTGTGATATCTGTGGTGCCGAGGAATCCAACTGGGCTGCGATGATCGAAGAGTTGGAACAGGACTTCGGACACACCCCGAACAACACGGCAGCCCGTCGGCAACTGGCAATTGCCCGTAACAACTACGCCATCCGATTAGCGGAAGCCGAACAGCTCCAGCAGGCTCAGCAACACCTTGAGGAGGCCATTCGTCTTGAACCGACCGATCAACAGTTCCGGGATAACCTGGCCCGCATTCACCTCCAGCAGGCCCAACAAGCGCATCAACATCACCGCGCCTCCGAGGCGCGAGACGGGATCACCAAAGCCCTGAAACTCAACCCTCAGGAGGTTTCCGCCTATGTCCTGTTAGGAGAAGTCGAGTATGACAGCCAGCGGTTGAAAGAGGCCCGTGCGGCATGGCAGAAGGCGCTCTCCCTTGATCCGGGACGCGAGGACGTCACCAAACGGTTGGAGCAGTTGAACCAGGAGTTTCCCGTCGAGTCGGATTTCGAGCGATTGTCGCAAGCCTATTTCGATATCCGCTACACCGAATCCATCGAGCGCTCCAAGGGATTTGACGTCCGCGACGACTTGCTGGAAGCTCGCCGCAGCGTGGGATCCGATTTTCAGCACTGGCCCAAATACAAGCTCATCGTGCTGTTGTACGGGGCAGACCAGTTTCGCACCATGCGAACCGGAACGCCGGATTGGTTGGCCGGTCAGTACGACGGCAAGATCCGCGTGCCGCTTCCCGGCCAGGGTCTCGATCGCGCGGCGGTCAAACGAACGCTCATCCACGAATACACCCATGCGGTGATCCACGACCTGACCAAGGGGCAATTGCCGGTGTGGCTCAACGAGGGGTTGGCGGAATATGAGGCCTGGAAGGCTCAGCAGCCGGCATGGTCGGCGCTCAGGCAAGCGCTGAAGGATGATCGTCTCATCCCGTGGGCCCAGCTTTCCTCCAATTTTTCCATGTCGCTCTCCACGGAAACCGTGACCTTGGCGTATGAGCAATCGCATAGTATCGTGCGCTACCTGGTGGAGCGCTACGGATTTTGGCGGATGCGGCGGCTCATCAAGGCGCTGGCAAGCGAGGTGCTTCTGGAGAAGGCGCTCACCGACGAGTTTCGCACCAAACCCGCCCGTCTGCAATCCGAATGGCGGAAGTGGCTCGATGAGCTTCTAGCTAAACCCTCATCCTGATGTCGGTCTCGCATCGACCGACGCTCCTCGCCTGGGCCCTCTACGATCTCGCCAACACGTTCTTCGCGGTGGCGATGCTCACCTTTTATTTTCCCCTGTGGTTGGTGCAAGATCAGGGAGTGAAAGAGCTGGTCTTCAGCGCCTCGCTGGGTGTATCGATGGTGTGTGTGGCGGTCATCATGCCGGTCTGCGGAGCGATCGCCGATGCGACGGGCCAGCGGGTGCGCTATCTCTGGTGGACGACGCTGGGATGCGTGCTCCTGACCGCGGCGATGGGCTGCCTGCAAACCGTGTGGATCGCGCTGGCCTTCTTCGCGGCCGCGAACGTGTGCTATCAGCTTGGGACGGTGTTCTATGACGCGCTGCTGCGCCACGTCGGGCCATCTGACCGCCTGGGAGCGGCCTCAGGCTTCGGGGCGGCGTTCGGCTACTTGGGCAGCATGGTCGGGCTGGCGTCGTTGTGGCCGTTCGTACGCGCCGGCGGGTATCACGCGGCGTTCATCCCCTCCGCCGTGCTGTTTTTCCTCTTCGCGCTGCTGAGCTTCATGATCCTCCGCGATCCTCCGGCGCCGCGCTCGATGGCGTGGCACGCCGTGATCCGGCAGGGGTTCCGTCAACTGGCGGCGACCATCGGCCATGCCCGATCGTACCGGCCGGTCTGGTGGTTTTTCGTCGCGTGCTTCTTCAGCCTCAATGCGATCAACACCATCCTGGTCTTCATGGCCGTCTACACCAAGCGAGTCCTGGGGTTTTCTGACGCCGAGTTGATCCGTTTCTTCCTGCTGGGGCAGGGATGCGCCGTCGTCGGAGCGCTGGTGGGAGGGCAGGTGGTTCAGCGCCTCGGGGCGAGGCGGACCTTGGCGCTGGTGTGGGGCGGGTGGCTGCTGGCGCTATCGTGCGCCGTCGTCACGCGCGATATACGCGCCTGGTGGTTGATCGGGCCCGTCATCGGTTTCTGCCTCGGTCCGACATGGGCGACCTCGCGCGTGCTCTTGGTCGAGTTGGCCCCTCCGCAGCAGCTGGCCGAGTTTTTCGGACTCGCCGGCTTCCTCGGCCGGGCCTCCTCGGTCATCGGCCCGATCGTCTGGGGGCTGATCGTGTGGGACCCGTCGCGCTACCGGTACGCCCTCGTCGCGCTGATCGGTTTGCTGGCGATCGGCATCTGGATGCTCCGGAAAGTTCCCGCCACCGTTCCTGCGGGGGCTCAGGCATGATCCCACCACCTGCCTGGGCTCGCCAATAGCGAGCCGCGAAAATGTTAGAATACTCCCCACACCAGTATGTTCGCCCCACCGAGAGGCGGGGCAGGCAGGTGGTGGGATGACATTGCCGTCCACGCCGCATCGATCAGGCTTCGTCGGGATCGTCGGCAAGCCCAACGTCGGGAAGTCCACCATCTTGAACCGTCTGCTGGGACATCCGGTATCCATCGTCTCGCCCAGGCCGCAGACGACCCGAGGCCGCATCCTCGGCATCCTCACGCGCGGCGACACCCAGGCGATCTTTGTGGACAGTCCCGGCTGGCACAAGCCGAAACATCTTTTTGAGAAGCACATGGTGACTGTCGCCAAGGGCGTCATGGAGGATGCGGACCTGCTGCTGGCGGTCATCGATGCCACCAGCCGGATCGAACAGGAGGATGAATGGGTCTTCGACGCGGTGCGCCGAGCGAGGCGGCCGGCCGTGTTGGCGATCAATAAAGTCGACGCGGTCAAAAAGCCATTCGTCCTGCCGCTCCTGGAGCAGTGCGCCGCCCTGAAGCTCTTCGAAGAATACGTGCCGGTCTCCGCGCTCAATGGTGAGAACATGGAGGTCCTGCTCTCGACGCTGATCGCCAGGCTCCCTGAAGGGCCTGAATGGTATGAGCCAGGTCAGCTCACCGATCAATCCACACAGCAGCTCATCAGCGAGATGATCCGGGAGCAGGTGCTCTACGCCACACGGCAGGAGGTTCCGCAGGCGGTCGCCGTGCTCATCGAGGAGTTGACGGCCAAAGAGACCGTGACGGTGATCCGAGCCACCATCCTCGTCGAACGACAAGGGCAGAAGGCGATCGTCATCGGCCATAAGGGACAGGTGCTGAAGAAAGTTGGCCAAGCCGCTCGTCTTGGCATCGAGCGATTGCTGGGCCGCAAGGTGTTTCTTGAGCTGTGGGTCAAGGTCGCCGAGGGATGGCGCAACGACCCCGCAATGCTTCGCGAGCTCGGCTACCTACAGTGACAATGGCGCGCATTCGAGTGATTCGACGTGTGGTCCGTGAGACGGCGCTGCATCCGGGTGCGGTCGTCATGGTGCCGATACTCGATCGCCCTCCTTCGCCAAAGGCTTCGGATCGGACGGTTTTTCGCAGCGCCTGGATTTTGCTCGGAGCGGATGACGGTCTTTCTGGCGGACGAGCTGCTCACCCCGGTCGTCCTCTCGCTCAAGGACGCTCTTCGTAAAGTCCGCACCGGCGCCATCTGCAGGAAAATTAGGGTCAGGTCTTGCATTACGACATGGTTCGCTGCCTAGAGGATTACAGCATGGATATTTCAAAGAAGCGAGTTAAGAAGAAAGTCACCACGATGCCCGTAAAAAGTAAAACTGTAATTGACAGTTTATGTGATTCATGGTATTGTTGAAGCAAGAGGAGGGAAGCAGATGTTGGCGAAACTGACGCGTGGCAATCAATTCACCATTCCGAAGCCCATCGTCGATCAGGCTCATTTGCAGGCCGGGCGCGATTACCTGGATGTTGTCTACGCCGGAGGCGTGATTGTGCTCAAGCCGGTGGACGTCGAAGAGCGCGTTTCGCCGGAAGCCTACGAGGCGCTTTTGAAAGACGCGTTTACCCCGGCCGCAGGCGATATCGTGGCGGATGAGCGCAGCGCCGCCTCGGTGCTGAAGAAACGACTCAAAAAGAAGCGGTAGATGCAGTTTCTCTACAAGGAGCGCTATCTCAAGCGCTTCGACTGCTTCTCGGCCCCTGAGCAAGCTCTGATTCTCGAAACCGACCAGCAGATCCGAGCCTATTACCGTACGCGGCACGCCCCCTTCGGGCTTCGTCTCAAACTTCTCTATGCGAGGGGCGAAGAGAAGATTTTCGAGGCGAGGGTGAGCCAAGCCATTCGTATCGTGTGGGCGCAGCGAGGAGAACAGGTCTCATTTGTCCTGGTCGGCCTGCATGATGAAGTCCGGCGTTATCTCCGTTCCCTCTGAGATTCGCCAGGCGGGGTTGCGGGGAGAAGAGAAGTCGTATAGACTGAGGAGACGATGGCGACGCTGAGTGAACGCTTCGAAGCCGACTACAAGACCGCCCTGAAAGGCGGCGACCGCCTACGGGTGGACACCCTGCGGATGGTCAAGGCTGCCGTGCAGCGCGTGGCGATCGACAAGCGTAAAGACATGCTCGACGATGCGGAAATCATCCCCATCCTCAACCAGCAGGTCAAGCAGCGGCGCGAGACGATCGAGGCGGCTCAGAAAGCCAGCCGCCAGGACATTCTCTCCGGGGCGAAGGCCGAGCTGGATTTCCTCTCCACCTATTTGCCGCAGCAACTATCGCCCCAGACGCTGAAGCAATTCATCGACGAAGCGATTGCCTCGGTCGGGCCGCAGCAAGGGCCGATCATGAAATTCGTGATGAGCAAAGCGGCCGGTGCGGCGGATGGTAAGACCGTCAGCCAGCTCGTTGCGGAACGGTTGAAACAGGGCTGAGGAGCTCATGGCCACGACCGTTGCTCAACCTCGTAAAGGCCGTCCCAAGGCAGTCATCAACCCCGACAGTTGTTCGGGTTGCGAGGTCTGCATCGCGGTCTGCCCGGTGGATTGCATCGACAAGCTTCCGGGGCCGGAGCTGCCGACGCTCAACGCAACGTGCGTCATCGATCAACCAAGATGCATTGGGTGTTTCCTCTGCGAGAAGATCTGCCCGTGGGATGCGATTACGATGGTGCCGCCTCAGGAAGCGCCTGTGTTAGCTGGGGGTGAGCTTGTCGAACCATGAGCGATCAACCGCTGCCGCCTACCCAGCCGATTTCCCCTCCGCCCACCGCATCGCTGGCGCCTGTTTTGGCAACCCTTGAGGACTTTCAACGGGTTCAATTGCGCGTTGGCACCGTCGTCAGCGCCGAACTTCACCCGAACGCCGATCGCTTGCTCGTCTTACACGTTGACCTGGGGGCTGAGAAGCGTCAGGTCGTCGCCGGCATCCGGCAAGCCTACGACCCATCGACCATCATCGGCAAGCAAGTCATCGTCGTCACCAATCTTAAACCCGCGGTCCTTCGAGGGATCGAAAGCCAGGGGATGGCGCTCGCCGCCTCGGCCGACACCTCCTTGGCACTCTTGACGACCGATCGACCCGTTCCCGTTGGAAGCCTTGTTAAGTAAGAAGAGGTTGTGGGTGGTCCTCGCCGAACTGCTCTTTTTGGTCGTCTTTTGGGCGTGGTTTTGCACGGCGGTGCTGTTTCTTCGCCAAACATTCCTCCCGCGCACGCCACTCCTCTCAGGTCCCATCCACTGGTCGCCGCATCAAGTTCAGGCGGTGACATTTCCTGCCATTGACGGCGTTCGATTAGCCGGCTGGAAAGTCACCGTCGATCCTTCCAGGCCGTGGATCCTCCTGTGCCACGGCCTGGGAGCCAACCGAACCGATCTCCTCGACATCGCTTCAGGGCTGACCAACGCGAAGTACAACGTCTTCCTCTTTGATTTCCGAGCTCATGGGGAAAGCGAGGGCCGTTCCACCTCATTTGGCTGGATCGAACAGCGTGATCTGGAAGGGGCCTTGGCATTCTTAGGAGCCCAACCAGAGGTTCTCGATCATCCCTATGGAGTCTTTGGGGTTTCGATGGGCGGGGCGGTTGCCATCATGGTCGCGGCCCGCGACGAGCGCCTCGGGGCTGTGGTGGTTGACAGCATCTACTCAAATCTTGAAGAGTCCCTTGCGCACCACCTCACATGGCTCTATCGGCTGCCTCGGGTACCGTTTGGATGGTTTGTCAATACGGCCTACCGCCTACGATTTGGGGTTTGGCCCAGCCGAATGGCGCCGGTTACAGCGGTTGGCCGGATCAGCCCACGACCTGTTCTGGTGATTCACGGGGAGCAGGACCCTCGAATGCCTCTTCAGGCGGCCAAGGCATTGTTTGAAGCATCGGGGGAGCCCAAAGATCTCTGGATTCTCCCCACGAGCGATCATTCCGGAGGTTTTTACCTCAATCCTCAGGCTTACCTTCAGCGTCTGATCGACTTTTTCGACACTCATTTAGCCTAACCAGCCCACCTAACTACTTGGTTCGTTTGGTGGTCTGTTTATTTTACAGAATAGATCTTATCAGACATTATTTAAGCATAACCGGAGGGATCATCAGGATCTTAGAGCCTTCGACTTTGACGGGAAATTGCGTCAGATGGAAGGCGGGATGATCCGGGATGGCATTTCCGGTCAGGACATCAAACGTCCAGCCGTGCCAAGCGCATTTGAGTTCGCTGCCCCGCAGTTTGCCAATCCGCAGAGGGGCCCCGGCATGGGGACAGCGGTCCAAGAAGGCCACCACTTGGTTATGGACGCGGCCGATGAGGATGGAGCGTCCGTTGACCTCAACAGCTTTCAAACCCTGTGCCGGAAGATCCTGGAGGTCAAGGACCGGGATGTACTCAGCCATCAGCGTCGAGAAAGAGATTCTTGGTCGATGACGCCGGTCATGGGTCCCCAGGGGGTCGCGATCTTGACGTAGAGAGGGATCCGCCGCTTATCCGCGCTGATGTAAAACCAAATGCGCCCACGTCGGATGAGAACACCTTTGAAATTGGCCTTCGGCTCAATGAGGACGCAAGGAAGCGTGCCCCGACGGCGAAGTTCCAGGTTTAGGGTCATGAGAGGGGCGAAGTCCACGTGATAGGTCTTCTCATCCGAATAGATCTCGAGACTCGTCGGCGCCGTGAGGTCAAGTGAATGGGCCCTCAGCCAATAGAACGCGCTCAGGAGATCATGGACGTGAGGCGAGATGGGTACCTCCTTGACGGATTGGTTGAGCAACGAGCGGTAGGTGGCGACCAGGCGGTCATAGTCAAACGTGACGATTTCATCCGCTCGGTAACGGCCCTCGCGCTGGTATTTTTCAAATCGGAGCGGCCGAAAGGTGCCGACCTCGATGGATGAACGGAGGGTGTCGTGGATCGGGTAAAACGTCGAAAGAAAGTCGTTGGAATGGATCTGAGCTTCCACGGTATACGCTTGGCGGCCTTCGATCTCCGTGATATCTTTCACTTCAATCCACCCATGCCCGACCGGAATACCAAGCCATCGACCATGGAAGCTGAGACGCTCGCCAACGATAGGCTGGGCCTGCGGGGGAAGGATCTCGATCGTCTCTGAGGCGTGTTCCGCAATCTCTTCCCTTCCTTGGGCCAACGCCATGGCGTGAGCAGGCCCCAACCAGCAGGCCAGGAGAAATGCAAAGGCCCTTGGGATGTCTCTCCAAGGGCCTCGAATGACGTGAGAATCTGTTGGAGGGACGCTATTCCCACGCGTAGTCAGCGAGCTCCATCCCCTCATACGGTGAAGCATAATCCTTCGGGAAGGGGACGAAGAATGAGAGGGCTTCATATGCGCCTACGGCGAGTCGCGTGAACATCAATCCGCCCCCCTTCAACAAGCCTCCGCCGATTCCGAGGAGAGGATTGTCTTCTTGCATGCCGAGCGACAAATTCTTCGGCACCTCGACCCAACAGGTCAGGATATTGCTCGCGCCGCGCCCCAACTTATGAATGGGGTCCTGGGCGAAGACGGGCGTCGTGGAGCCCATGACGATTCCTAAGACCACCGCCGTCAAGATCGTGGTACCCACCCGTAGGGTTAAGCGCATGTCTCCTCCTATTCTATCACGGAACCCAGTCGCCGTGGGCGTAAATGAACTCCGGCTTGATAAGTGGGTCGAAACCATTGGGAAATGGAAGGAAAAAGGTCGCCATCTCAACGACGCCGGCAAGCTCTCGGGTGAGGACCGCCCCAAGTCCTTGAATCAATCCAACCGTGGCCCCTGCCATCGTTCCCTCTTGTTGGGTGACGAGGTAGGGCGTGCGGATCAACTCGAGTGGAGCCGTCACGACATTGCACACCCCGCGTCCGAGTTTCCTCGTGGAACCGTCGGCATACCCGCTAAGATCCTCACCGGCCTCCGCCTTCACGGCGACGAGCAGGACCGCGACAGCGACCGCGACGCCGACTCCTCTTCCCTGCTTCATGACCCACCCCCCTCGCTTGGACGCCCACTCCACCGTGTGATCAGCCAACCGACGGCCATCAGCGCCACCCATGCCGCCACGCCATTGACGAGCCGATTCGTTCCCACCATCCAGGTGAGGGCTGGATCGGGAAATTCGACCAGCAGTTTATTCACTCGGGCCCAGTAAGCCAGCGAGGCGTGCAATCCGATAGCCAGATACAACTGCCCGGTCTTCAACCGGCTCAGGGCTAAGATGACGCCGAGGATCGATAGCCCGATCAACTCCAAGGCCGTTGACGGCCAGAGCCACTCGCCTCTCACGTGGACGAGGGCGTAGGAGACGCTGCTGCCGACGATGGCCAATGGCGTTGAAAACGCCATGAGGTGATGCAGAACGTAGCCACGGAAAATCGCTTCTTCCAACACGCCGATGAGCAACGCTGCGGGAATAAAGCCAATCACCGTCCTCCAGAGGCGCCAGGCATCCGGGTGGATCGCGATGCGACAGGCACCGAATGTCAGGTAGAGTCCGCCAATGAGAAAGACCGCGCCAAGCCCCAACAGGAGACCGCGTACAAGATCGGCGCGCCCCTGCGGCCACGGGCCGAATCCGAGCGCGCGCAGGGGCTTGCGATCGACAAACCTAAGGAGACCCCAGAGGCTGATGGCCGCCGCGACAGAGACGCATCGCCTGAAGACCTTCCACCACGAGAGCGTCGTCCAGGGGTGGATGGCCCAACTGACGACCACGGCAAGGAGCGCAGTGGCACCTGCAAAGATCAGAAGACGCTGGAATGCCTGCGTGGAAGGCGGGTTAGACTCGGCTCGTCCCACGGATGAACGCCTCCACGAGTTCTCGAGCGTGGTCATCATCCATCGGTTGAGGAGGGTGTTTCATCGTCCATGCCGAGACGGAACGAATCGGCCCACCGAGTCGACGATCGCGGGCGAGACGCAGACATCGAATGGCATCGATCGCCATGCCGGCACTGTTAGGGGAATCCTCCACCGACAAGCGCAGCTCGACCTCAAGCGGACAATCCCCAAATCCACGGCCTTCCATCCGCAGGAAGCAGACCTTCCGATCCTTTTGCCAGGGGACATAGTCACTGGGGCCGATGTGGATCAGCTCGCTGGGCAGACGAGTACGCAAGGCGGATTGGACGGCTTCGGTCTTGGAGATCTTCTTGCTGGAGAGTCGATCCCGGTTGAGCATGTTCAAGAAATCGGTATTGCCACCCACGTTGAGCTGGTACGTTCGATCGACCGCGACGCCGCGGATGGCGAACAGTTTCGCTAAAGCGCGGTGGAGAATGGTAGCTCCAAGCTGGGCTTTGATGTCATCGCCAACGATGGGGATGGTCTTCTTGGTAAAGCGATGAGCCCAGGCAGGGTCAGAGACAATAAACACCGGCATACAATTGAGGAAACTCACCCCGGCCTCCAGACATGCGGTCGCATAGGCTTTGGTGGCCTGCTCTGAGCCGACTGGCAGATAATTCACCGCCACCTCAGCGCCAGTGTCCCGTAAGACCTTCGCGATATTGACCGGCTTGGACTTCGCAACCAGGAACGTTTGCTCAGGGGGATAATGAGCCATGTGGGGAGCGATCCCGTCCAACACCGGCCCCATCTGAACGCGGACCTTGAATTTCGGGAGTTGTTTCACAAACCACGCCGTGCAATTGGGTTTCGCGGCGCAGGCTTCCTGGAGGGATTTGCCGACTTTCCTCGCGTCCACATCGAAGGCCGCCACGACCTGGATGTCCTCGGGGCGGTACCCGCCAATCTCATGATGCAACAACCCGCTCTGGTGCTTGGTGATGCGTTGATAGTACGCCAGCCCCTGGAGCAATGAGGTCGCGCAGTTCCCTACCCCGACAATCACAAGCCGAACGGGCGATTTCATCGTGACGGATGGCTCAAACGAAGTTCACCCATTATAGAAGGCATCGCGAGGGAAATCAACTAGACGGACCAAGCGGAGGCCTCAAAACCCTTCGGAGGGACTGACAGACGAAACGCGCCCTGCGCCGGATAGCGCTCAAGAGGATCGGCGTCTTGAAAGATCGTCACACGAAGGAACCACGACTCGCCGGGTTTGATTGAAAGCCATGCGTACGGAATCCCAACCTCCAGGACGCGCTCAAATGCCCACCGCAGCGATGGGGGATCGACCGTGATGCCCGTGGGGCTCTGTTGGAGGCTCGCGTGCAGGTGGCGGTCCATGAACGCCAATTCGATCCGCCAACGTGCGAGGCGCTTCAACTGGACAGCATCCAGATCGAGGCGGAAATAGGCGAACGCCGTATCAAATCCATAATAGAGCGTATGGCAGAGTTGGTGCCCGCGATGCAGTGAGCCGTAATGCTTGTGAAAGTCGATGCGTCCCGCGTACAGCCACTCGTAGTACGTCGTTTCCCGTCCATCAAGGATCGGCGAGAGCGCGGCGGTCGGTTCATGACTCGGCAGTGAAGAGACCGGTTTGATGGGAGTGTCAAGATCGCGAGGAGGTTCTTGTTGGAGCGACCGGTAGACGTTCGCCACGTGCATCCGGAAGAGTCGATCGAATTCTTCTTGCTGGGCCGAGTAATGGGTATCTCCATACCACCACATCCAATCGCTGCCTTCCGCGATCGACAAGCTCTGCCAGGCTTGGGGAAGCTCTTCCCTCTTTCCAGCTGATGACAGGAACTCCCGAGTGCGAGCGAGAGTGATCCAGGCCGTGTTTTTCTCCTCGTGTCCTACCCAGGTAGAAAAATTCCCGTCGATCCAGGATCCCGCAAAGAGTTCGGGAAGCGACGAGGAGCGATCTGGAGGGAACTGCTCGAGGAATTCGCTGACGGTCACCATCCGGAATCGCTCATCAGCAGCCAAGGCCTGGTACAGTTTGCGAAGAAACGGACCGCCGTCCTCCGGATAATGCTCCCAGGCATTTTCCCCATCGAGGGCGATCGTGACAAGCGCCGGCGTAGGAGCTTGCCGGACCTGTTCATGGATGGCCGACAATCGGTCGACGAAATCTTGCACCGCGATCGTCTCCTCCCACTGGCTATAGACGAATCCTAACAAGTCAGAAAGTTCGCGATCTCGAAAGACCATGGCGAGCGACTCTCCACCGCGGTTCACCGGATGCGGTCGATAGAGCAAGAGAGGCGTCCGATCGGTCTTCAGGGTTCTCCAGAGGATGGTCTCATCCGTCGCCATCCATTGACACCCCGCCTCAAGCGCTAACGCGACCACAGCTTCGCTTACGCTTCCTTCCGGCGGCCACAGGCCGTTGGGTCGACTTCCAAACAACTCTTCATGCCGTTTCATCGCGTGGGTCAACTGCCAACGGGCATCTTCAGGATGTCGAAATGAGAGGCGAGGAAGAGGAAGGTGCGGAAGGGCCACGTGGGCGGATCGAATGTCGCACAAAAGAGGGGTGATCGGGTGATAGTAGGGTGAAGTCGTCAGTTCGACTTGCCCACGAGCCTGAGCCTCACGGTAGGCCGGGAGGATTTGCGCCATCAATTCACGGTGCTTGGTGAGCACAAGGTGTTTATCCGCCTCAGTGAAATGGCTCCCCTTGGCCTCCACGGCCGCGAGCTGTGGATCCTGTTGTCGCAACCATGGATCGATCCATACCAGATTGAACCACACCTGGAGGTCCAAGTAGTCCTGTAGCCTGAACCACCCACCCGTAGGGTTGGAGGATACAGAGCGTTTCGTCAGCAAATCATGATAGCGTGGATGCGGCTTGATCATATGGTCCCAATCTGCCAAGAAAAACCATGTGATGAGAAAACGCTGTTCGTCTTCCGTGAGGGCCGTGGCAGGTTTTTGAGAGAGCTCGAGAAAATAGTCGGATTGATTGGCGGGAGGCAGATAGGCTTGGAGTTGGTCGAGCAGGCCCGGAACGAAGTTGAACGTTTGATGGATGGACGGGAACTCCTCCAGGATCTTGACCATGTCCAGATAGTCTTTCGTCGCGTGGAGGCGTACCCAGGGCATGAAGCATTCGCCGGTCAATAGGTTGCGGTAATACGGCTGATGCATGTGCCAGATGAAGGCGATGTGGAGGGGATGGTTCATGATCAAGAAGATAAAAAAAACGCCCCCTGCCCCTTTCGAGGCAGGGGGGTCAATCACACACCTGAGCCCGTAGGCTTAAAACTTCACGCTGACTGTGGTGACCAACTCTTGAGCTGTCGCGTCAGCCGGCTCTCGGAAGGCGTTGCCCGGAGCAAAGAGCGCGTAGAGCAACCCGAGTTGGACATCCTCCGTGTAGTTGTACACGATGTTCGTGTCCCACTCGGTACCCAGGAAACCATTCGGCTTCGCGCCAGCCTGTGGAGCAACGTTCTCATCGAGCGTGAACCACGCCAGGCGAGGCGACACTGTCAGGTCCTCGAGCGGGGTGAAGCTTCCGTAGAGGGCGAACTCATGCTGGTTGGTTCCCGCCGACGTCACATTCGCATGATCCGTCGGGTAGAACCCTGTCACCGTGTTTTGCGTCTGGAACTCACGCAAGGCCGTCGTGAAGTATCCGGGTGCCACGGGAGCCCAGCCACCTGCACCAGTTTTCCCATTCGCGCCATCGCCACCTGGTTTTTGTTTGCCAGAGTAAAAGCGCCATTCGACGCCGAGCTTGGGTGATGAGGCGACGGTGGCAAATGTGTAATCGCCTCCCAGATTGACCCCCCAGGCTTGGTGGGCCTCACCGGCTGGCAGGATCCCCGAGGGATCAGTGACTCGTCTGCCGAATTGGTACGCCAACTCGCCGTAGGTGTAGAACCCTTGCACCGGTTGGGCGCTTCCCCGTAACCCGATGGTGCTGACCGAACCGAAGTTGCTATTCGTCGCAGTTCCTGCGGCCTTATCTCGCTTGTTGAGAAAATAGGTCTCGACCTCTGCGTTGGCAGCATCCAGCTTGGTGCCGAGATTGACCCCCTGGATGTTGACGTCGTCATTCGAGTTCACGTTGTTCTCATCGGTTCTGATAAAGACGTAGTCTGCCGTGAGCGGCAGGCTCATCCCGCCGAGGTTGGACAGATCCAGCGTGGCGCGAATGGCCTCGAAGGCCGTGAAGTCCGTGAACTCGTTGGCCGTGATCGAGGCGTTGCGATCGTCCCCTTTGTTGTTCACAGCCGGGAACAGATTGCTGCCCAACACAAAGCCGCGACCCCATACAATCGGCTGGGTTCCCAGACGGACCGTTAATGGCGTGTAAAAGAGTTCTTTCAACGTGACATACGCTTGACTGATATCCAAGTCTGTGGTGTCGGCTCCTGCGGTGCTGTCCCAGTCGCGCTCGTTCGCCAACCGGATGAACGCCGAGACATTCTCACTCAGGTCAGCCCCGATGTTCACGCCGATGGTGCTCATGATGAAACTTTCACGATCGAACCCGGCCAGCCCGGAGCCAACCCGCCCCTGATGGGCTGCGTTACCGACTCCAGTGCCGCTGGATTCATCGTGCAGATCGAGGTTGCTGCGGTAAAACCCACGCACCGTCACATCCCCCCCCACCTTCACGTTCTGAACCTCTGCGTAGCCGGGGACGCTCGCTAGCAGGAGCCCCAGAAGGACTGCGCTTCGAAGCGTAGCCTTCACCATATTTCCCCCTCCTTGTTGCTGCGTACCTCCACACATTTTGTCCTACTATAAAGAAACGAGGTGGGGTTTGTCAAGCATTTTTTACATATTTGTTACGTTCCCGTGACATGGGCTAAACAATGTTACGTGATTTTTTAGGTATGCCCCAGGGCCGATTCGAACGGCCGGCACAGGGTTTAGGAAACCCTTGCTCTTT
>CAZUWM010000013.1:0-32867 GCA_964624155.1 uncultured Planctomycetales bacterium | reverse complement strand
CAGACACCATTGCATTGCCTCATCGTGGGGCGATTCGCGTGTTTTTCAGGTTCATCCAACCTTCCAAGATAGCGAAACCACGTCTGGGTGGCCGCGGTGATCGACTCCGGAGTCCACACGGGGGCGGCATTCCAATCCTGCAGAGTCTCCAGCATCCGCCGGACCCCGTCCTCAAATCGAACCCGCGGCGCCCACCCGAGGACGCGGCGGATCTTGGCGATGTCGGCGAAGGTGCAGTCCGGCTCGCCTGGACGCTTCGGGATGTGGACCACCGGCCCGCCCAGCAGCTCCACGAGCCGGTTGACCGCGTAGGTGTTGCTGGAGCCCACGTTGAACACCTCGCCCATCACCTCGGAGGCCGCGGCCCGAATGAACGCCTCCGCCACATCAGTCACATAGGTAAAGTCCCGCGTCTGCGTGCCGTCCCCCACGACGGTAAACGGCCGCCCGGCGAGTTTCTGCGCGAGGAAGACACCGAAGACGGCGCCGTAGGTCCCGGAGGTCCGCGACCGAGGGCCGTACACGTTGAAGAGCCGAAGCGAAACGGCCGGCAACCGATACACCTGAGCCCAGTGCATCACGAGCTGCTCCCCCAGCCACTTGGTGAGCGCATACGGGTATTGCGGGCGGACCGGGGCTGATTCCGGCGTCGGGTAGACGTCCGGAATCCCGTAACAGGACGACGAGGCCGCGTAGATCAGCCGCTTCACCCCGGCAGCCCGAGCGGCTTCCAGGACGGACAGGGTGCCCTCCACGTTGGCCCGATAGTAGTCCCATGGCCGCTCGATGGATGGAACGATATCCGCCAACGCCGCCAGGTGAAAGATCCAGTCGTTGCCCGTCATGAGCCGATGGACCTGCGCCTGGTCGGTCGCGTCCACCTGATGAAACCTCAGGCGAGGATCCGCTTTCAGGGAGGCCAGATTGCTCAGGCGACCGGTGGAGAGGTTGTCAAGCGCCGTCACCTGGTGGCCGTCGGCGAGCAACCGCTCCACCAGATGGCTCCCAATGAACCCCGCCCCGCCGGTCACGAGCGTCTGCATCACGCCTTCCCTGCCATCGCGCGCCACCGAGGAACCGACGCCGCCGTGCGCCATGTTCTCCGGTCCTGCGACTCATAAAAAATGATCCGGCTTCCCCCGGTCTCAAATCGGAACGGCACATGCAGCACGCCGCGCAGCGCCTCCTTCACACGCTCCTGCTCCTCGGGGCGGACGAATAGTAAGAGGAAGCCTCCCCCGCCGGCCCCCAGGAGCTTCCCGCCAAGGGCACCGGCAGCCCTGGCGGCGTCATAGAGCGCGTCGATTTGCGGCGTGGAAATCCGGGTGGTGAGACCGCGCTTGACCTGCCAGCCCTCATGGAGCAGCCGCCCAAAGGCTTCCAGATCATCTGCACCCTGCAAGATGCGGATGGCCTCATCGACCATCTGCCGCATGCGGTGCAGTTCGTGCGTCTTCGTCGGGGTGGCTCGAATTTGCTCGCCGGCAACCTCCGAGGCGGTGCGAGAAAACCCTGTGAAACAGAGCATCAGATGGTCTTGGAGGCGCGCGCGTTGCTCATCAGTCACGACGACGGGCGAAACCTGGAAGCGATGGTCGGTCGGAAACTCGATTCGATTGAACCCTCCGAAGGCGGTGATGATTTGGTCCTGAGACCCCACCGATTCCTTGAGCACCTCTTGCTCGATGTGAATCGCCTCACGCGCGAGCTGCATCTTGGTTGGCATCCGCCCCCGCAAGCCGTAGAGCGCGTGCAGGAAGCCGACGGTAAACGCGGAGCTGGACCCTAAGCCCGTTCTGGCCGGCAGGTCCCCGTCGTGATGGATCTCCAGGCCGTCCGTGATGTTGAGATACCGCAGCACGCTCCGCACGGCCGGATGCTCAATCGCCTCGTTCGACGGCACCGTCTCAACCTGTGAATACACGAGGCGGGTGCGGTGCTTGAAAAACGGCGGCAGGTGACGGCAGGTGATGTAGCAGTACTTGTCAATCGTGGTGGCCAGGACCGCACCCCCGTGCTCCCGAAACCACACGGGGTAATCAGTCCCACCGCCGAAAAACGAAATTCGAAAGGGTGTCTGGCTAATAATCATGATGTCACGTAGGCTCGCTCGAGTTTGTGTGACGTCATCTGGCGAATGTGCTCGACCGTCTCTTCACCAAACTTTTGAGCCACCATGTCTAGATACCGCGGAGACGTAAAGTACGTGTGGAACGCCTGATCGCGGAATCGTAAGACCTCTGCGCCTGAGAGATATTTGGTCGGCAACGGCAAGGTATCCACTGCATGCTGAGAATACCCCGACCACCGCGCCGGCAGCGGCCAGCCGTGTTGCAGCGCGTAG
Organism: uncultured Planctomycetales bacterium; assembly: GCA_964624155.1. Taxonomy (GTDB): domain Bacteria; phylum Omnitrophota; class Gorgyraeia; order Aquiviventales; family Aquiviventaceae; genus CAZUWM01. The sequence continues at coordinate 30,523 of CAZUWM010000013.1, read as the reverse complement.
TCATACAGCGCGCTGCCCGGGTAGGCCATCGCCGAATACAGATTCGCGAATTCGCAGTTGAGTTCAAGCGCCAGATCCAACGTTTCCTGCATCGTCGCCAGGTCGTCTTCCGGCAACCCGAAGATGTAGTTGCCGATCACGTAGATGCCGGCCCGGTGGACGCGGTCAATGGTCTTCGCGATGTCCTCCTGGTTGAATCCTTTCTGCACATGATCGCGCACGCGAGGGTTCGCCGCTTCAATGCCAAAGGCCAGCCAATTCACTCCCGCTCGCTTGAGCTTGTCCACCATGTCCTCGCGCACCGTATCCACCCGGGCATACGCCCAGATGTTGAGGTCATAGTCGCGTTCGATGATCGCCTCGCAGATGCCAAGCACGTGTTTGGGATGGAGGACGAACATCTCATCCGCGATCTTGATGTTCCGCACGCCGTAGTCCTTGACGAGCCGGTCAACCTGCGCCATGACCGACTCCACACTCCAGAACCGGTAACTGTTGGTGCTGGCTTTCAGCCCCAGCTCCTTCTCCCCGCTCTTGAACGGCGCCTGAATGCAGCAGTTGTGAACGCACATGAGCTCAGCGAAGTAATTGTCGTGAGGAACGCACTGGAAGTTATAGACCGTGAAGTCTCCCCGCAGCTCCTCTATTTCTCTAACCGCTTCGTAATGAGGGCAGTTGCCCTTCGAGAGCATTTTTTCTTGGTAGTAGTCTTTCCATGTCTCACGATCAGTTTTTGCCTTTTGATTGCAGGGATTGCACAGGCAGATCAGGTTGCATGGGTCGTTGTTGAACTTATCGTGATCAACGTGGTGCACGGTGAGCTTGTCCTTCGTTCCACAGTTCTGGCAGGCGTATCCATCGCGCTGGAGGATACGTCTCCGAAGGCTTGCCGTATAAGCCGAGGGATAGGTGCGTGGGATACCGCCTCGCCAGAACGGATTGTTCTCCCCGCGGAGGGGATTGTCGTCCGATAGCGCCCTCGCCCGTGCCTTCTCGGCAATCGCCCTCCTCCCTTTGTCCGTCCGCATAAAGGGGATGACTTCTCCGGACGCGATGCGTCTTCTCAACGTCTCACTCACCCTTTGCGCAACCCCCTCTCGGCGCATGGGATTGTCGCTGCGCATACGCTCGGAGATGAACTGCCGCGTTTCTCTAGACCACTGGCCGCGAGGGATGAATCCTTGTTGGTGCAACCGTCTCAAGCGTTCGCCAATAGCGCTGCCATGTCGTTGTGCCATCGTCACAGCGACTTTCATCCTGACGTCTTCCCGTCGCATGGGATTGTCGGCTTTCATATGTTCGGCAAGCCGGCGTCTGCCATCCATAGAAATCTGCGGGGCGGTCCCTTCGCGCCTGCGACGTCTCATGGCCTCGCTCAGCTTCCGTCTCACTGGTTCACTCTGCATGGCGGCTAGCCGCCTTGCTTGAACCTCGGGCGTATGAGGAGGACGATGACCGTTCTCCTTCCACCGTCTGGAAAGTTTCTCACGGATTTCTAGACGGCGGGTCGGAGCGTACTTGCTGCTGAGGTAACTCTTCTTGTCAGCCGGGGCCATCAACAAGATCTGGCTTTCCAGCCTGAGTTGCCCGGCCTCTATCCAGCCATGAGGGGTCAACACCGGGTGTTCCGGAGTGATCTTGATAGTCGCGCCGCTTGCCATCTTGATCTTGAGGATTCTGTCCACCTTGCGATGCCCACACGCAATGATGGTGGTCTCGGAAAGGTGTTTCTTCTCTTCGTCCCACGCCATCAGCGTGTCGCCGACTTGTAAATTTTGAACCTTCTTGTTCGTCCCGCGCGCGGTGATGATGGTCGTGCCCTTTGAAACGCAGAAGTGGCAATGGTACGGGCACCCAAGGGTTGTGTAGATCGCGGCGTAGGGTTGCCGCTGAAGATGGCCAAAGGTATGCCAGTTATGGGCCCGATAGCGTTCCATCGGCAGGAGATCCCACGCCAGCTCCGGCATCTCGTGATCGAGATCTTTCACCAGTGGGGCGGCCGGCGTCTGCTGAATCTGGCCGTCCTGGCGGTACACCAATCCCCGAACCCGGGAGCAATCCGGCCGCGTGGATTGCAACGCCTGGACCAGCTCCAGCAGCGTCACGGGTCCTTCCCCACTGCACACAAAATCCGCGTCTTCTTCCTCCAGCGTGCGCTGAGGCAGCGCGGCGACATGACCGCCCACTAAGAGGATCTGCTGCTCTGGATCTCGCTGTTTGATCGCCGTGCAGATCGCTGCAGCTCCGGGCATCACCTGCGTTGACGCCGAGGGCTGGTGACCGTAGACGACGACGGCGGCGAGCCGAGGATCCATCGCCTCCACGCGTTCGGCCGTCTGCTCGGGGCTCAGATCGTCGGCCTCCGCATCGACGATCGCGACGCGGTAACCCCGGAGGCGTAAGAACGTCGCCATGAGCCCGGCCCATACCGGAGGCTCAATGGCTGACAGCGTGGCACCAAGGGCTTGATAGATCCTTGACCGGCCGCCGGGATTGATCAGCACCGCATCGAGCTCGTGCGCGTTCATCGCAAGTGTCATGACTGCCTTTCTGATGGGACCACCCGCTGTGTCGCGGCGACCGTCACCGCCAACGCCTCGGCAATCGCCTCCGCCAGAAGCTGGTTCCCGCGATCGGTCAGGTGGATGACATCGCAAAACAGCGGCTCGCCGCCCTGATAGCGGCTGAAGGCCGGGCGCGGATCAACGATCTGGACGCCGAGGGCCTCGCCGGTCCGCCGGACGACTTCAACGAGAACTTGCGTTTGGAATGCCCGCAAGGTCGTCATTTGGGGCAAGACTTTTTCGTCCGATTCGGTCGCGTGGGCTTGCGTCGCTCTGAGGATCTCGCGCGCAATGGCTTCAACGTCATCGAGCTGTACAGCTTGCAGCCCAGGATCCGAGGGTGGCCGCGTCACCTGGAGGATCAAGATGGGTGTTGCGCCGAACTCCCGCACGACCTCGACGAACCGGGTCAGCTGGGTTTGAAAATAGCCGATCTCCGGCACAATCTGTTTCTCGCTGGCTGCCCGAGCAAATAACGGCTTTTCCAGCAGGTAGGTATAGAGCAAGGAGCGACCGTACAGCCCGTACGTCAGACGTCCCAGTCGGTGATACCGATGGAAGCGGTCTGCCGTGGTCCTGACATGCTCGTACTCTGAGCAGTGGGCCACAGCATTGTTGAACGCTTCATAGTAGAGCACGACATCGGGGTGCCATTGCTCGAGTTGGGCTGGCAGCTCCCCCACCACAGTTTCAAGTCGGTAGCCCAGCACGCCGGCATTCAACACTTCCACGTTCATCCCTTGTCGATTCAGCGTGGCGTCCAGCAAGGCGGGATAGGTCGCCCAGTCGGGGTTGGTTTGTCCATAGGTCGTCGACCCTCCAACCGCCAACAGGCGCGTGGTGCCTGGCGGTTTGGCCACCGTCCAGTCGGGTCCGCGGCCTCCCAAACGATTGGCCGTGAAGGTGATCTCTCGTCCCGAACACGCGTCATGTTGGGTATAGGTCTGATAGCGCTTGTAGCGGTATTCCACCGGAGGTTCACGAACGCTTCCCGCAAAAGGCATGAGGAGGTATTTCACGTCACGGTGATGCGTGAAGAAGTAGGCCACTCGCACGCCACCCTCCACCAGGCCCAGCAATCCAAGCGCAGGCAACAGCGTGAAGCACACGCGTTTACTGAGGCGCATCGCACGACTCATCGGTGCCGTTTATCCCCCTGCCTCGCACGCTGTTGCCTTCGCCGCGACGAGGGTCGGGGTCGGAGTGCGGGCCACATGTTGAGGACGCAGGCCCGGCACCGCCAACGCCTCGGCAATCGCCTCCGCCAGAAGCTGGTTCCCGCGATCGGTCAGGTGGATGACATCGCAAAACAGCGGCTCGCCGCCCTGATAGCGGCTGAAGGCCGGGCGCGGATCAACGATCTGGACGCCGAGGGCCTCGCCGGTCCGCCGGACGACCTCGACGAGGACCTGGGCTTGATAGCCGCGGATGGTGGTCATCCGGATATCCGCCACGGCGTCCTCCGGCCGGGCATGCGCGTCGGCCGCTTGACGAATCGCGGCGTCGATCGCCCGCTCGTCATCAAATCGAAGCGACCGAAACGTGGGTTCCTCGGGAACCTGCGTGACCTGCAGCACAAAGACGGGCGTGATAGCGCGGGCGCGGAGCAACCGCACCAGCCGACGAAGATGCGCCTCAAAATACGCGATCTCCGGCACCGCGTTGTAGGGCCGTCGCGCCCACTCAAAGTGGGCCTTTTCAAGCAGGGCGGTATAGAACATCGAGCGGTGGTGCAGTCGTGAGAGCAGACGGCCGATCGGGTGGTGGGCGTGGAATCTGGCGATGCTGATCTCGGTATACCAGAAGGGTGACGAGCGAACAATGGCATTATTAAACCCTTCGTAGTACAACACCATCTCCGGCTGAAACGGATAGATCTCGATCGGCAACCGGTCGATCATCTGCTCGATGCGCCGCGAGGGCACCCCGGCATTCAGCACTTCAAACGGCCGTCCATAGCGCCGATGCAGCGCCGCTTCAAGAAACGTCGGATAGGTCGCCTCCACAGCGCTGCGATCCCCATACGTCGTCGAGGCGCCCAGGGCCGTGATCCGCATGACCCCAGGCGGCTTCTCACGCACCCAATCGGGTCCCCGCCCTCCGTAGAGATTCAACTTGGTCGGCACCGCCTGGCAGGGGCGCCGCGGTCCCGCCGTTGGCTCGGCCTGCGCCGAGGTGGCTGCCTCCGGAGGACGGACGGAACCGGTGATCAGCGACGTCGAGGCATACCGGTCTGGATGTTTCGTAAAGAGATAGACCCGCGCCGCCAGCTCTGCGACGCACAACCCGCCCACCACGATCCCAAGAACGATGAACCCGCGCTTCATGTCCTGATCCTTCCGTTATAGCTTGTTTCGGTAGAGCACGACCCCGGCGACGGTGACCCACAAGAGAAGGTTCACCATCATTGGCCGGTCGGTGAGGATGCTTTGCGTGGGATCTCCCCCCTCCTGTTTATGATGGACCAAGTAGAGATAGCGGAAAAACCCGTACAGCACAAAGGGAGCGGTCAGGAGGAGACCCGGCGAACCGAATCTGGCGACGATCTCATCGCTCACGGTATAGAGGGTATAGCTGACTAGCGCGGACGCCGTGATGATCCCGATCATCGCATCGAGGAACGGGATGGGGTAATCCGTCAGGACCTGCCGGTGGTCCGCCGCGCCTTCCTCGAGGAGCACGAGTTCATGGCGGCGTTTGCACAGGGCGATGAAGAGCGCCAGCAAGGTCGTGCAGATCAGCAACCACGCGCTCATCACCGCCTGGATGACCACGGCGCCGGCAATCACCCTCAGGAGATAGCCGGCAGCCACCACGAACACATCAAGGATCACCGCGTGCTTGAGTTTCCACGCATAAAGCAGGTTGAGCCCCCAGTAGGCCGTCAGCACCACTGTGAAGGAGGGCCTCAGCGCGGTACTCCCAAGCAGCGCCAGCAGTAACAACCCGGCGACCGCGACTCGGGCGATCCACACCGGCAGCCATCCCGCGGCCAACGGCCGGCGGCGTTTTTCCGGATGGAGACGGTCTTGGGCGCAATCCGCCAGGTCGTTCAACAGGTACACCGAGCCGCTGATCATGCAGAAACAGCCGAACGCCAGGAGCGTTTGCGTGACCGCCCGGAGCGAGGAGGCATTCGCCGAGAAAAAGAGCGGGGCGAACACGAAGAGATTCTTCACCCACTGCTGTGGTCGAAGCTCCCGCCACAGCGCCAAGAGCCATCCAGCGCGCCTGGTCGTGACGGCCCCCGCTGGACGATCGCTGACCATCGGCGGCACGTCGCTGATGAGCGTCTCTGGCATCGGCTACCGTCCCGTGTTCATAACTGTCTCGCTCTCCGCATCCTTCTGGGCCGACGTCCGCGACGGCTCCGACAGGCTGCGCACCGCCCGAATGATATCAGACGAGGCGATACGGTAATGCTGGTACACCTCATCAGGGTCCGAGACGTCCATCAGGACGGAAGAGGGGAACGCATCCGGGACCGCCACGACCCGCACCGGCACCGCGCGGTGTTGCGCCACCACCGCGCAGATGGCCTCCCCCAACCCGCCGATGAGACTGTGCTCTTCGACGATCACCACGCGCTGGGTCCGCTCGGCCTCGGCGAGGATCTGATCCTCTGGAAGCGGCTTCACCAGCGGGACAGCGACCACCGCGGCGTCCAACTGACCATGCTGATTGGCCCATAAGGCCTGACGAACCGCCGTCCCGTGACAGAAGATCGTGCAGTGTTTGCCCTCGGTCAAGCGGCGAATCGGTTGAAACCCCGGCTCGCGGTCATAGACCACCGGTGTGGGAATACCCGAGAGACGGATGTAGGCGGGCCCCGGTAACTGATGCGCCCAGCGGACCGCTGCCTTCGTCTCCCAGTAATCGGCGGGTGCCAGGACCGTCATATTGGGCAACGCCCGCATGATCGCGAGATCGGTCACACAGTTGTGGGAGCGGCCACCCGTCCCCCAGACCCCTGCGTAGTAGGCCGCCATCTTGACGGGATAGGCGTCCTCGCAGATGCTCTGGCTGATCTGGTTGTACATGCGTCCCAAGAGATACGCGAAGTTCAAGAGATACGGCCTGAACCCCTCGGCGGCGAGCCCTGCCGCGACCGCGGCTGAGTTCGCTTCAGCAATGCCGGTCTCCACCAGTCTCCCCTTCGCCTCGACGCGGAAGAACTCCCGCTCATGCGCGCCACAATCGGCCGAGACGAACACGATGCGCTCGTCCTGTTTGGCGAGCTCAATGACGGTGTCGGCAAAGGCTTCGCGCGTTTTCTTGTAGGCCATCGGCTGCGCCATCTTATCGAGAGGCCACGGCGGCCAGTAGCGCTCGGGCTTCCCGGATCCCGCTGGCCAATGTCTCGCCCGCTGTTTGGTGCAGGTGCTGGGCTGTCCACGACGGCACGCCGTAGTTCTTGACGGTGCTGGCGATGAGGCATTTCGGCTTCTTCGGCTCTCGAAAGCCCTGGAGGGCTGCGATGAGACGCTCCACATCATTGCCCTGCTCGACGGTCACCGCCTCCCAACCGCAGCTTTCCCATTTCGCCTGAAATGGCTGCAGGTTCATCAACCGATCGACATCATCGTGGTCCGCGTAATGGTTGTAGTCCACGAGCGCGTAGACGTTGCCGAGTTCGTAATGGGCGGCGAACATCGCGGCCTCCCACACCGATCCCTCATGACATTCCCCGTCGCCCAACAGGCAGAACACCCGATAGGTCTGGCCGCGAAGGCGGCCGGCATACGCCATCCCGCACCCAAACGACAATCCCTGCCCCAACGACCCGGCCGAATATTCCACCCCCGGCGTGCAGAGCTCCGTATGGCCTTGCAGCATGGAGCCGAATTCGAGGTACTCCTTGAATCGCTCGGGGGAGAAGTACCCTCGTTCCGCCAAAACCGCATACATCGCTTCGCAGGCATGCCCCTTGGACAGAATGATCCGATCGCGCTGCGGCCATTTGGGGTTGCGGGGATCCACCAGGGCCACCTGAAAATAGAGCGCAACCAACATCTGGAGGATCGAGAGCGACCCGCCGGTATGTCCCAAGCCATGGACCTCGAGGATGTCCAAGACGTGCCCGAGGCACTTGCGCTCAATCGTCTGCAGGTCTGCCATTAGGACGGCGCGAAGTACGCCCCAAACTGCTCGGCGAGGTACATGATGTCGTCGTCACTGAGATATTGGTGGACCCCGACATGAAGGCCGGTGCGTCCGATCCGCTCCGCCACCGGGAAGTCGCCAGGTCGGTACCCGAGGAACCTGAAGGCGCCGTGCTGGGTCGGCAGCGAGCCGAATAGCGTCTTGCACTGAATCCCTTCACGCTCCAAATGCTGATACAGCCCTTCGACCGAGTGCGAGGCCTCCCGCAGGACCAGCGGGAACGCGTGCGGGCAGGTCACTTCGCCCGGTCCGTCCGGATAGAGGATCAGCCGATCCTCCAACGAACCCAGCCGCTCCCACAGCCGCGTCAGATGGCGGCGGCGTACGGCGAAGGTCTGATCGAACCGCTCGAGTCCCTCAAGACCGATCGCTGCCTCCAAATCGTTCATTTTGGAGTTGTAACCGACCCGGTCGAACGCAAAATAGAGCTGGCCAGCCCGGCGCCCGTGGCTTCGGATCGAACGGCACGCGCCAGCAAGCCCCTCATCGGGCGTGGTGATCATGCCGCCTTCCCCGCTGCAGATCATGTGGGCCGCGTAAAAGCTGAAGAGCGCCATGTCGCCAAAGGAACCGACGATCCGGCCATTCACCGTGGCCCCATGCGCCTCACAGCAGTCTTCGATCACCGCCAACCGATGGCGCTTTGCAATCGCCAGGATCTCCGCCATGCGGCACGGCTTGCCCATCGTGTGGACCACTTGGATGGCGCGCGTGCGCGGCGTGATGGCGGCTTCGATCAGGTCGGGATTGATGTTGAGTGTGGTCAGTTCCACATCGACAAATTTCGGGATGAGCCCGGCGGCTAGAATGCAGTTCGCCGTCGCGACAAACGCCAGCGCCGGCGTGATCACTTCATCCCCTCGCGAAGCGCCCCGTTCCAGCAATGCCGCCATCGCGACGATCCCCGCATCCGTCCCGGAGCTGGTCGCCAGGGCATGGCGGTAGCCGAACTTGCGGGCAAACTCGCGTTCGAAGCGCTGCACGTTCGGGCCTTCCGACACCCAATGGCGGTCGAGCGCCTCGTTGAGCCACCGTCGGGCCGCCTCACCGATTTCTATATGGCCGAAGGTAATCCGATAGGCCCGGCCGGCCGTTGGAGTCGTCACGGTCGTGTTCATCAGTTACCGCCTGACCTTAGCATGACACCCTCGCAAGCGCCTCTTGCGCCTCCAAGAGATCCTGGTGCTGCCGCAGAAACTCCGCCCCGATGAGCCGGTGCGTCCTGAAGCCTGCCGTGTAGTACGTGGTGTACGTTCGGAAGACGTCCCAGAACCGCTGCTGCAGCGCTTCGTCTTCCGCACTCGTCTGCCAGGTCCCGGCGCAGCGCGCTTCCATCTCCAGGGCGAGCGCCATGATCTCTTCAGGGGTGTTCTCGATCGTCTCCACGCCGAGCTGCTCGTATTGATGGGGGCGCGTGTAGCGGCCCGCTCCGGATTCGAGGATCTCTCGGTACGTCATGGCGCGATCTTGCACCCGCAGCCACAGCATCTTGGGAATGAAGAGGTCCCGCGGACTCCAACTCGTCGAATACTCAAACGGCGCCGTGTTAGCCATGGCCACGGGCCGCCGAAAAATGATCGGCACGTTATGCAGTCCGGCGCTATCCCCCAGGTAAAAGTGGCAATGGGCGCAGAGAAAGATGTCCAGGAACTCCGTTCTGCCGGTGGCGGCGTAATCGACGAAGCCCGGACGATCCGGCAGCGGCTGGCTCACCGCCGCCCCCATCCGCACCATCAGATAGCCCCGTTCGACGAGCCGTTGCATCGCCGGGAAGTACGCCCGAATGTCGGAATTACGAAAGCCGGTGACGACGTCGCGATATCGAGGGCGGGTGGCATAGTAGGCGGGGTCACGGGCCATCACACAAATAAACCGGGCCCCCTCCGGAATGCCCAGTTTCCGGAGCGCGTCCCATCCTTGGCGTTGTTCCGCCGGCGTGAATGACAGATGCGGCGGCTGCTGAGTCAGCAACCCGTGCACGTCGCTCGGCGCCCACTCAAACGGGATGCGATTGCCCTGACCGCCCGGCAGCCAGCGGTTGATCCGTTCCGCGGCCAGCCCGAACCGGCTGACGTGCACCGCTCGCTCCCACATGCGTTTCAACGGCTGGTTGCAGACCGGCAAGGCGCAGCAGAACAGGTCAATCGTCCGGCCGTAATGTCCGGCATCCCGACGACAGAGCAACAATTCCATTTCAATGGCCAGATGTCCGATAGAAGTCGTGGGCAATCCGCCGAATCGGATGCGCACCACCCGGCGCAAGAGCCGCGCGGCGAGGACCACGGGGATCGCCAGCAGCACCTCAAGCAGCATGAGCCCCTTGCGCCAGGCCACCAGCCATCCTCCCTGGCGGATATCCGCGACTTGACGCCGGCCGAAACGGATGAACGTCTCGATGATCCCACGCCACGATAAGATCGCGTACATGGAGGGTTGTTGCCGCCTCGGCGCCTCCAGCAGCGCCAGCCCGGCTTGCGTCAGTGGAGCCATCGGACGTTCAACCGCGTTCATGCTGAAGGGGACTCCTCCACCGTCGTGCCCGCTGCCGTCGACGTCCTGGAGCCGCCTGTTCTGAGTTGTCCAGGCGGCCGCTGAAAGCCGGCGTACTCGTACGCGTCCGTCGTGCGGAACTCCCGATACGGCCGCTTGACGATCGCGGATTGCAGCTTCGAGGTCTGGTTGTGCCGGTACTTCAACCAAACGTTCCGGCGGATCCCCTCCAGCTCCTCCCGGGTGGTATCCGGGAGCTTGATGTTGGCGACGGAGTAGCGCAGGTCGTTGACGTCAAAATCCTCGTGCAACAGCCCCCGCCGGAGGCACTCATCGTAGAGGGGCGTGCCGGGGAGCGGCGTGCAGACCGAGATATAGAAATCATCCACATCCACGGTCAAGGCCAGGTTCACGGTGCGGTCGATCTGCGCGCGCGTCTCATCGGGGAACCCGATCATGAACAGCCCCTGCGTCCGGATGTCCTTGCTGCGGATGTAGCTGACGATTTCCGGAAGCCGGTCCAGCTTCACGTTCTTGTCCACCCGAGCCTGCTGCACGTCTGGATCGCCGGCTTCAATGGCCAGCGTCAACTTGTGGAAATTGGCCTTCGCGCACAGGTCGATCACCTCGAAGTCGAGCGCGTTGACTTCCGTGCCGGCCGGCACGCTGAACACCATCGAAGGGAACTCCTCCGCAAGCACCTTGAGCAACCGCTTGACCCTCGGTTTGCTCACGAAGAAGTTGTCGTCCAGGAACATGATCTCCTCGATCCCGAAGCGTTCCCTCAGCCAGTGGATTTCTTTCACCACATCCTCGTTCGTCCGCATGCGGTAGCCCTTGTATCCGCTCAAGAGCGGCGAGGTACAAAACTCGCAGGTATGAGGGCAGCCCCGGGTGCTCATCATGACGGCAAAACGCTCCCGCATGATGTCCCCGCCTCCCACGCGCACCTCGGAATGCCAATACGCGTCCATCGGGAAAAGGTGCCAGGCTGGAAACGCCAGATCGCCAAGCGATTTGGGGCTCGGGAAGTCCTTGAGGTAGAAATAGTTCCACCCCTCGCCGGCCACCACGGCCTTGTCGCGCGAGGTGGTCGTCGCGACCTCCCCGTCCTTTCGGTAGTACAAGCCGGGCACGCCTTCAAGCGGGCCTTCGCCATTGAGGGCGTACGCGAGCTGTGTGAACGAGGTATCGGCCTCGCCGATCATCACGAAATCGACCTCGGGATGTTTCATCACCTCCAGCGGCACGCCGGAAGGATGCTGGCCGCCCATAACAATCGGCACCTCGGGAAACTCCCGCTTCAGGACCAGGGCGATCTCCAAGCTCTCCTTGGCCCGGTTGGAAAACAGCACGCTGATACCGATCAGGTCCGGCTTCGCCTTGCGCACGCGCTCCAGGGTTTGCTCGATCGTCAGCCCATACGTGATGAACGGATCCTCAAACAGGTGCTGATGATAGCCTTCGGCGAGGATGTCAAGCACTTCTACTTCGAACTCGTGCTTCAGAAGGTTTGCTGCGATGTACGCCAACCCCAGCGGAGGGACGCAATGCTTCCGCTCCCCCAGACTCCCATCCTCTCTCAGGTGGCATTTCCCTGGGGGGTTGATCAGCAACACCTTTCGAATGCGTGCCTGCTGGTTCATCCGATCGTTCCTCCTTATCTGTGGACCGTCGCGTCCCCTTCCTCCCCCACACCAGTTCCTTTGGCAAAGACCATGTTCGTCACCAGGTGCTCGAGCCCCCTGCGGCCCCATTCCCAGTTAGAGACGTTGGATGAGCTCCCAGTACCCGCTCCCACTTGCTAACTCCAACCCAAAGACGGTCTTGAACGTAGAGCAGGCCAGCTCCCACTGCGCGTCTGGATAGACACGCCAGCGGCCCAGGAACGTCGCGCACTTCCGTCGAAAGGCACGGTACAGCTCCGAGGACTCCACCCTTGAGCGAAACGTCCCATGACGCTCGGTGACGAACCGTGTGAGTACGTTCAAACCGACGTCCGCCGCATGGTTCAGCAGACAGAAGTAGGCATACTTCAGGACCGCGTAGGCACACGCGTCCGCCTCATGGCGATACCGCTCAAACAGCCACGCGGCAGGTTTCAGCCACACGACATCCGTGGCGAGTAAGACACCGTAACGCTCCTGATCCAGCAAGAGCGGGTCCGGGTTGCGAAAAAGCCCATAGTGCGGGATGCCTCGGCCCACGTAGTCCATGTTAAGCAGCATGAACCCCTTGGCTGTCAGATAGGTTTGGATGTCGGTAAAAAGGGACTGGTGCCGGTGCACCGGCTGAAAATTGACATTCGCGCGAACCCCCATGATGTCAGACCCCAGTTGCTTGGCGGCGCCCTCCAAGACGTCCAGCTCTGTCCCCTCGGTGTCGACTTTGAGAAAGTCCACTCTCAGCTTCCGTGTGTGCGCCACATGGTCAATGGAACACGTCGGAACGCGAACGATGGTTTCGACCTCGCTTTCTTCACCGGGCCGATAGCGAGCAAACCATTCACACCTCCGATCAATCTCCAAAAACGAGCTGTAGCCACGGTGCCTGGTAATCCGTAGCTGCCGTGTACCGTGCCCCTTCGCAAGTCCCTGCTCAATTACTTCAAACCCCGGTGGGTGACGCTGCTCACGAAGCCGTTTGGCTTCTTGCGGATCCGGCTCGAATGCGAGATACCGCAACGATCCACCGAACCCTCTCCAGCTCGGGTGCATGCCGTACCGGGCCCCTGCATCGATCACCGTGGTGGTGGCGAGCTCCGTAGCGTTCTGAGCGGAGCGGCGCTCCGCACGCGCGATCTTCGCAGATGACACCGCGGGAGTCATGGGGAACCGTCAACTCCATCCGGCGTCTCACCTGCCGCCCGCTGCTTGTAACATGTCTGGCACACTTTGGGAATCTTGCCCCCTAGGTGGAGCCTCCGGAAGGCGCGCATCTTCTTGTCATTCCAAGCCGCCATGAAGTCGCGGGCATCACCCAAATCCACCACCTGGGGATTGCCAATCATGCAACAGGGGACGATCCGCATATCCGAGGACACGTAGGTCCGCTCGAACGGCCACTGGCACAGGTGCGCCGGGTCATCCGTGTCGTATTTCTCATCGATGAACCAGAACGTGACCTCGACGCCCATCCCCTTCCCGGTCTCCACCAGTTCGTGGGCCCTCGAACGGTCAAACCGCTCGTGGACGTCCAGCGGATCGTTGACCGCGCGCCAACGCTCCTGGCCCCAATCGTTCAAGTCCAGCGACAAGGTGAGCCGCTCGAATCCGAGATCTGCCGCCAGCACCGGAAATTGCTCCAACTCCGCGTAGTTGCCCTCCTGCACCACCGTCCACATCCTCGTCCGCTTCCGGTTGACCTCACGAGCATAGCGGTTCAGCAACCGGCAGCTCTCCGCGACCCGCTCAAACCGGCCTCCCCGTCGGATCGCCTCATACGTTGCCGGGGTCGCCCCATCAATCGACACCTGGAGCTCGCAAATGTCGGCGTCGATGATCCGTTGAGCGTTGTGGTTCAGATGGAGGAGCGAGGCGTTCGTCGTCGACCGGACCCAGATCTCCTGCGCCCGCGCATACGCGACCATCTCCACGTACGATGTCCCCAGGAACGGCTCACCCATCCCCTGCAGCTTGATCTCCACCACCCCATACTGGCCCTCGAGCAGCCGCTTGAAGTCCTCCAGGGACATGTCGTCGGCGCGTTTCAGGCCGGGCCAGTCGCTCACCTGGCACATCGTGCAGTGGTAGTTGCACCGGCTGACGTTCTCGATATCCAGCCGAACCGGCAGATGGTCCAGCACTTCGGTCCGCGTGGACGCCCGGTACTTCTCGTAATTCGCTCGGCGCTCCGGAAATCGACGGAACCCCGCCTCGAGGGTGGCTTCATAGAACGCGCGGTCCGGCGCGGGCCTGGGCAAGGTCTTCAGCGCATCCGTGGCCACGTTCGTCATTCCTCGCGCCCCGCGGTGTCCGCGATGACCGCACGCGGCTGCGCGCCGCCCCCCTGGCCATCGAGCGCCTTCGAGAGATCCAGGCACTGCTGGATGATGTCGTCAATGTCGATATAGCGATAACTGCCTGCCCGCCCGATCGAGAAGACCCGATCCGGCAAGGCGTCCAGATATTTCTGGGCCAGCTCCTGATCCTTGCGGATCGGATAGGGATACAGCTTATTGGTCGTCGACGGAATCTCCATGCCCAGGAGCGTCGTCGGGGCTTCGTAGCGGTAGAACTTCTTGTACTCCACGATCCGCGTGAACGGTTCCCGGTTCGCATAGTAGAGGAAGTAGACGTTCGGCGGGAACACCTCTTGCACCGGCAGGACGACGTTGAAGAAGTCCCGGCCGACCCAGCGCAGGGGCCCGAACGCGTTGTTGAGCAGGATCTCCGGCAGCGTGGTGCTCACGATGATGTCGTAGGCCCGCCACGCTCCGTCGATCTTGACCCGATGGCGCTCCACATCGTAGGCCTCGATGGCGGTCCGCAGACACACCTGCGTGTTGCGCGTGGCGATGTCGAAGTAATCATCGTAGCCGTTGCGCTTGATTGGAAACGCCGAGATGGCCTCGGTCCACGCCGCCTTCGGGCCGGTTTTCAGCGCCACCCCCTTGGGCGAAAAGGCGAAGTCGTCGATCTCGGTGTTGGACGCCACCCGCCACATCTTCTTGGAGTACTGGTCGATGAATTTGCTGTACAGGGTCGGCCCCACCGAGCGCATCCAATACTCCTCGAGGTTGCGGGCGCCCTCGATCCCGTCCAGGCTGGCCAGCTCCGCGGCGATGCGATCGCGGTCCGGCATCAGTTCGACGTCGTCCCGATGGATGGGGAAATGGTAGAAGCCGGGATCCCGCTCGATATAGGTCAAGAACTCGTGTTCCGGAATGCGCCGCATCGGCACGTACCGGTTGAGAAACTCAAAGAGCCGCTCATCTTTAGTGAGGAAGTGCCGCGGCCCGTAGGTGAACGGGTGGCCGCCGTAGATGAAGGTCTTGCAGCCTCCACCGAGAAACGGCGCGTTCTCGATCAGCGTGACCTCCCAGCCCTTCTCGGAGAGCAGATGCGCCGCGCAACAGCCGGCAAACCCTCCGCCGATCACGAGGACCCGCGTCGTCATCGGCCGCCCCCTGGCCCCACCACAGCGAGCGGCCCGTTCGGCAACGGCTCCGCGACTGGAGCTGGTCCGTCGCGCAGTCCCGAGCCCTCCGACACATGCTCGGCCACATACCGCCGGATCATATCCTGCGTGGTCGAGGCCTGGAACCCCAGGCGATCCCGCAGCCGGGCCGTGCTGATGACAAAGGACCGCTTCTGCGCCCGATCCATCACCAGCACCTCAGAGCGGGAGCGTGTCAGCGATCGAAGGAGCCCGACGACATCCCGAATACGCATCGGCTCGGACGCCGCGAGGTTCACGAGATCGCACCCGGCGGTCCCGCGCTCGATTACATGCGCGAGAAACCGTGCGATTTCCTGCAGATCGACGAGATTGTTGAAGGGGGCCTCGGAGTTGTAGATGCGGAGGGGTTCGTGCCGCATCGCCGCGCGCAGCATCGTTCCGATCCACGGCGTGAAGTAGCCGCGGCCCACGACGCCGGGCAACCGGACGCAGAGGACCGGGAACGCCCCGCCGGCCTCACGCACGATGAGTTCGGCGACGTACTTCGACGCCCCGTACAACTCGGGCCGGTTCAACGGGGTGTCTTCATCCAGCTCACCGACCGTCACGTCGCCGTAGACGGACATCGCCGACAGGTACACGAAGCACCGTGGTGTGACGGCGTTCGCATAGTCGATCAGGTTCAGGGTGCCCAGCAGGTTCGCGTGGACATAGTCACCCGCCGTCGAATGGGGGATGAGGTGGGTGTGGGCCGCCGCGTGCACGATGACGTCGGCCGGCTCCAGCCCCTCAGCCGGCGCGAGTTCTTCGAGTCCCTTCGAGAGATCGACCTGGATCAGACGCAACCGGCTCGAGGGACCCTCGAGCTTGGGAGGGGTCGTGCGATAGACTGCCGCCACGGCGTGCCCCTGAGCAAGAAAGGCCTGCGTCAGGAAACGGCCGATCAATCCCCCGCTCCCGGTGATCAAGATCCTCATGCGGATGGCCTTCCTGGCTCCACGCGCTGCACCAGCACCCCCATGTACCGACGAGCGGCTCCAGGATCCGATCCATCAGGTGCCCAGGAAGGGTAGAGGCTATCCTGCGCCCCGAGGAACGGACCCGGCTTCGATTCCAGGTAGACGGCATAGGGACTCAGAGGGATCACGGTGTGCCACTGATTGGCCTCCACCCGGCAGAGCATCCCCCCCTCTGAGCCAACGACCGATGAGTGGGTCACCGCGCCGTCGTGATCAAACACGAGGAACGCCGCCCGCCCCTCGAGCATGACGCATGACTCGCTCTTCGTGAGGTGCTTGTGCGGCCGGAAGAAGTCGCCGCGCCGCTCCACAACGACCATCTCGTGGAAAGTGGATTCCGGAGACTGGTGGAGGCACAGCCGGGCGCGGCCTCGCGGATCACGGCCTGACGCCTCGACCAACTGGCGCACGATCTCGCGATCCACCGAGACTACCGCCGTCGTGGAGTAGAACGAGAACGATTTGGCCTGCGCATCCTGCCGGACGGCGCGGCTCGTGAAGAATGTCTCGCGCGCACTCATGGGTTGACCTCCGCCATCCCGGATCGCAGTAGCCCGGCCTTTCGGGCCATCTCTTCGCAGCAGGACGCAACCCCCCGAACGGTCAACCCGGTCGCCTCCAGGATCTTCCGTGGATTCAACGACAGATCCAGCGGCCGGTGGTCGAGGAACGCGAGGTCTTTCAGGCTGCACTCGATCACGCGGACCTCCGCGTCCATGCAGCGGCACAGGGCCTGCACCATGCCGAGCCGGCTCCACGACTCAGCACCTCCCACATGAAACACGCCCCGCAGTCCTTGGCGGATCACGGCTTGGATGACCGCGACGACGTCGCTCACATGAACCGGCGAAAACACCTGGTCGCGCGCGGCGCGGATCGCTTCGCCGTGTCGGATCTGCCTGATCCACGTCGAGAGGATCGTCCCATCGTCAGGATCCGTCCCGAACACCTTCGCCAGTCTGAGGATCGCGAAGTCCTGCGTCCGCCCCTCCAGGTAGCGTTCCACCTCGCGCTTCTGTGACCCGTAGACAGTGGTTGGATTCGGCGCGTCCGTCTCCGTGTACCGCCCCCGCGTCCCGTCGAACACGTACTCCGAGGAGAGGAAGATCGGGGCGATCCCCATCTGAATCAGGGCCTCAAGCACCACGATCGTTCGCCGCACATTGAGCTCCTCCGAACGCACCTGGTCGGCTTTGCACGCGTCGATGTCCGCCTCGGCGAAGCAGACCACGGCATGGCTGATGTCCGACGGCCGCGGAATGATCTCCTCAAGACGCATGCGTGTTACATCGAAGGCCGCGGTTCCGGCGACCGGATGGCGGCAGTGCGTGCCGATCGCCGCTGACGGCCCAACCGCCTCGAAGAGGTGACGGCCGATGAAGCTGGAGGCGCCGAGGATCAGGACAGCACGATCAGACAACGACCCGCCCTCCCCTGCTGCGTCTGCTCCACCGCGGCGTTCACCTCATCGAGAGAAAACCGGTGGGTGATCTGTTCCTCGAGCTTCAGCTTGCCCAGTCGGTAGAGGTGGAGATACCGGGGGATGTCCACCTCCGGCTTAGAGTCCCCGCCGTGGACGCCGATGAGGCGCCGGCCAAAATGAATCGGGAATGAGTCGATGGTGATCCGCTCCGTATGGAGCGGCACGCCCGCGAAGATGGTCCGGCCGGTCGCGCTGGTGGCGTTGTACGCCAGCTCCCGCACCTGGGACATCCCCGTGGTATCCACCGCAGCATCCATCCCTCGTCCCGTCGAGAGCTCCTGCAGCCGACGCGTCACGTCGTCCCGCGCGGCGTTGAGGGTGTGCGTGGCGCCGAAGAGCGTGGCCCGTTCGAGCTTGTCGTCGTGCAGATCCACGGCCACGATGGGGTGGGCGCTCACCAACCTCGCCCCCTGCAGCACGTTCATCCCCACCCCCCCGACACCGAAGACGGCGATCGATTGTCCCGGTTTCAGCTCGGCGTTGTTGAACACGATCCCCAATCCGGTCAGGACCGCGCAGCCAAAGAGCGCGGCGATGTCCAACGAGACGTCGGCCGGAATCGGCGTCAAGCGATTCTCGGAGGCCACCGTGTACTCGCTGAAGGTGGTCACGCAGCCTGCGTTCACCGTCTTGCCGTTCCACCGGAACGACGGGGGCGCCGCGTCAATCCCCGGGCCTTTCATCCAGTGCAGCACGACAGGGTCGCCTGGCTTGACTCGCCGCACCCCTGGCCCGATCTCCACAACCACCCCGGCTCCCTCATGCCCCAGGCAGTGCGGGAGGAACGGATCGTCTCCCCGCCGTCCGTCGATCTCATCGAGCTGCTTGCCGCAGATGCCGCTGAAGGCGACCTTGACCAGGACCTGTCCCACCCCAAGCGCGGGCAACTCCACCTCATCGGCGACCACCAGGGGAGCGTGTTGTTGCACCAAGATGGCGGCGCGCGTGGCGCGCCGTCCCGGCGTCCCGCCGGTCATCGCCTGAGGGCGTGTGGCGTTGAGCAGCGTCTGTGGCATGTCAGGATGGGCTCCTCACTCAAACACGATGTACGAATAGTCACCGGTGTAACCGCTCTCGGTGAAGAACCACTCCCACTCTTTCGGCGTGTAGAACGCCCGGCAGGTCAGCTGCCAGTACATGAGGTTGACTTTCTCCCGCTCGTTGCGATACGTCTCAATGATGATGTGCTTCTTGTTCTTCCCCACCCGCTCGATCTCTTGGAGCGCTTGGCGCAGCTCGTAGTTGTAGAGGTTGTGCAGCGTCGTCACGGACACCACAAAATCGAACGTCCGGTCCGGCCATGGCAGATGCGTGGCGTTGCCCACCTTGAGGAACGGTTCCACCTCTTCCTTCGCGTGCTCAATCCCATACCGGGAGATATCGATGCCGGCCACGTCCACGCCGGGGACCACCTGGGTGAACTCATAGAGCAAGAACCCCTTCCCGCAGCCCACGTCCAGGATCTTGTCCCCAGGCTTGAGTCCGTAGTGCCGGGCTATCTCCTCGGCGATCGGCCGCCAGCGTCCGTCGTAGCGGTAGCCGCCGTAGCCGTAGCGCCGGTCCCCGTCCCAATAGTCCTCGGCAAACTGAATCGCTTTCTCGGCGCAGGCCGCTTTATCGTACTGCACGACGCGCTGCAGGTAGTCACGCTTCGTGCTCGTGTGCAGCTTCATCACAAAATCCACATACGCCATGACTGTCCTCCTAGACGCTCGAGGCGTGCGCGCCCTGAGCGGCGTCCGCGAGCAGACGCGTGACGGTGGCCGCCACCTGCTCCGCGGTGATCGCGTAGTGCCTCATCAACCCTTCCTGGGATCCATACCGATCCGGGAACGTATCCGGAATGCCGATTCGCCTCACGCGCCGGGGCGCGTTGAAGGAGCTCTCGGCGATCGCTTCCGCCACGGCACTGCCCAACCCCCCGATGATCGAGTGTTCTTCCACCGTGACAATCACGGGGGCCGCAGCCGCCATGCGGCGCACCGCCTGCAGATCCAACGGCTTGATCGTGGGCAGGTGGAGGACGCCGGCTTCCACCCCCTGTCCGTGTAGCACGGCCGCCGCGTCGAGGGCCACGCGGAGCGTCACACCGGTGGTGACCAATAGCGCGTCAGCACCCTCGCGCATCACCACACCCTTTCCGATCTCGAAGGAACCGCTCGGCGCGGTGACGATCGGGTCGTCACCTTTCGCCAACCGAATGTAGAGGGGTCCAGGATGGTCGACGGTCGCCGGCATCAGCCGACGCATCTCGTTGGCATCGGCCGGGGCCACAATCGTCATGTGGGGCAGCGCACGGAGGATCGCCACGTCTTCGATGGCGAGGTGGGTCGGACCCAGCGGGGCGTAGACCAGCCCGCCGCCGTTGCCGATCAACCGGACCTTGGCCTGGTGCAGGCAGCAGTCGATCGCGATCTGTTCGAAGCAGCGCCGGGTGAGGAAGGTCGCGATGGTGTTGACGTACGGGATCCTCCCCTCCATCGCTAAACCGGCCGCCATCCCGACGACCGTCGCCTCGCTGACCCCCTCCATGAAGAACCGATCCGGCATCTCGTCCTTGAAGGCTTGCAGCGTCCCGGCGCCCAGATCCGACCCGATAAAGATGATCCGCTCATCCGCCTTCGCCAACTCATAGACCATCTCCAAGCAGACCTTACGCATCGCGGCCTTCCAGCGCAGCCAACAGGGCCTGCACCTCATCGTCCGTCAGCCGGTTCTTATGGTGCCACTTCGGGTTGCCCTCGGCGAACGGCACCCCCTTGCCTTTCACGGTGTGGCAGATGATCACGCTGGGCCGACGCGGCTGAAACGGCACGCGGGAGAGGGCCGATCGCAGCGCCGGCACGCTATGGCCATCGACCTCCTCGACCGCAAAGCCAAACGCCCGCCACTTCTCGGCAAACGGTTCCAGATTGAGAACCTCGGCCGTGCTGCCATACGACTGCTGCTTGTTGTAGTCCACGAGGGCGGTCAGCCGGTCTAAGCTATGCTTCCCCGCGCACATCGCCGCTTCCCACACCGACCCTTCGTTCGACTCCCCGTCGCTCATGATGACGAACACCCGGTGGGAGGCGTGCGCCAGCCGCGCCGACAGCGCGAATCCGATCCCGACGGCCAACCCATGTCCAAGGCTTCCGGTGGACGCCTCCACTCCCGGCACCCTCCCACGTTCCGGATGGCCACCTAGGATCCCGTCCTCCTGACAGAACTTCCACAGCTCCGACTCCGGGAAAAACCCCTTGTCGGCCAGGATCGCGTAGAGCGCCAGGCAGCCATGCCCTTTGCTCAGAATACACCGATCCCTCGAGGACCAGTCTGGCCGAGCCGGATCATATCGCAAGATGTCATCGTAGAGCGCCCGGAGGATCTCCACGAGGGAAAAGGCCGACCCCAGGTGACCCCGCTTGCTGGCGGCCATGATGCGGACAATCGTCCGACGCAGGGCGAGCGATCGCGCATCCAGCGCGGTTCCGGAAACGCCCGATTTACGAAGAAGGTCCGCCGTAGGGAAAGTGGGCATACCCCCGCCTGATGTGATCCAGCATCCGTTGCGATTTGGCCAACTGCTCCGCCTGGAGGGTGCCGCGTTCCAGGACCTCCCGCTTCGCAAAATCCCTCCGGAACAAATCCTGCGGCACGAATTCATTGAGAAAAATCATGCACCACTTCAATCCGTACAACGGGTAGAGGAACGCCAGGCGCGTCGTCACATCACGCGGCGCGTCCCATCGAGCGAGCAGCTCGGAGACAAAGCGCCGCTTCATCGCCACGGAGAGGTCCATCGCGGGATGGAGCACAAAATCCGCCACCAGCTTCGCCGGGTCATCCCACCCGAAGTACTCAAAATCCAGAAACACCAGCTGGTTCCCGCGCCGGAGGGCATTGTGGAACCCCACATCCGATGGGCTCAGCGTCCGCGCCTCCATGGCGAGTTCCCGATCAAACGGAATCCCTTCCCCTTCCAATCCGCAGCGGCACCACTCGACAATCTCCTTCAAGGCCGGCAGAAACCTCTCCTTCAGGAAAGCGTGGAGCGCGCCGTGCGATACCGGCGCGTCGCCCCACGTCGCCCCCGTGATGCGGTCCACGCGGCGCTCGATGCACTCGACCAGGGCCGCGGCCGAGAAACAGGCTTCAGCCGCCGCAGGCAACGCGTTGCTCCCAGGCCGGTTGCACAGCCCCCGCAGCGCCGTGAGAAACGCTACCACCTCGTCGATCTCGCGGGCCGTGACCGCCGAGGACGGGAGGCGCTCTCCCTCGATATACTCATACACGGCGTACGACAGGACCGGATCCGACGCGATCGGCTCCGGCACGCTCGTCAGGCCGTGACGGCGCAGAAACTGCAAGCTGGAACACTCCACCGTCAGCCGGTCCCGCTCATCAGCCGGATGATGCGCGTACGACTTGGCGGCGTACCGTCGGCCGCTCCGGCACGTGACGCGGTACACGCGGCTGTTCCGCCCGCCGCCGAGTGGTTCCAACCGCTCCACCTCATCTTTCAGCAGGGTGGAGACGGCCGTCGCCAACGCCGGCAACGACAACTCAAGATCCTGCACTAAAGAGGTAATCGCTGATCTCCTGCCACGTGGCAAGGGTGTGGATATCGGACGGTGATGGACGGTGGCCGTTAGCGTCCAAGAGAATCTTGTGCACCCCCGCTGGGAACGACGTCTCCAAAAACGTTTCTTCCAAATCGTCGATGAAATGCGTGCAGTGGAGCGCCGAGACCCGCGCCACTTTCTCCTGTCGGCTCGATTCAAAGTAGACGTCGGAGGGCGTCAACTCCAAGCCCGGCGAGGAAAAAAACCCGTGGTGGGCCATCCAGGCCTTCGCGACCTCGCGCAGATTCACCCCGGCCGGCTCTCCGTTGGGAAACTCCGTCTTATGGCTCACGATGACAACCGTGGCCCCATGGGCTCGGCAACGAGCGAAGAACCCCGGAACGCCTTCCCGGAGTGTGGCTTCACTGATCCGCGGGCCGTAGACCAAGCGTTGAATGTCCTGCCACGCATCCTCTCCGCCGGGACGTCTCCGGAGGGCGTCGCGCACGATCCGCTTGTTCCGAGCCGTCTCCGGCGCAATCAACCCCCGCTCGACGGCGACCCGATGCATCACCTCGTCATAGCTGGCCAGCGTGTTGTCAAAGTCCACCCCGATGATCGAGCGATTCACGGCAGCGTCAGGTGAGGTTGACGGCTTGCATGAGCTTGATGTTGTAATAGCGGATATCCGTCATGGCGTTGGGGAGCTTGCCGGCTCGGAAGGCCGCAATGAGATCGCGGGCGGCGTCTTGCACCGTGTGTCTCGGCATGAAGCCCAGCTCAGCCTTGATCTTCTCCGAGGAGATGTGGTACGACCGCTGATCAGTCGACGGGGTCGTGACCAGCTCGATCGGTCCCCGCTCCGGCGCCTCCCGCTGCACGACCTCCCGAACCTGCTCGGCGAGTTCCGTCACCGTGCGGTTCTCGTAGCCCGCGTTGTAAATCTTGCCAGCCACGCGGGCATCCGGCAGCTCGACCAGAAGGACATAGAGAGCCGTCACGTCCGCAATGTGGATGTTCGGCCGCATCTGCGCGCCGCCGAAGACGGTGATCCGGCCGGTCTGCAGGGCATGGGTGGTGAGGATGTTGACGGTGAGGTCCAGCCGTTGCCGGGGCGAATAGCCGCAGACCGTCGCCGGTCGAATGACCACGGTCACGAAGTCGGAAGACTGCTGCTCCAGCAGGATCGGCTCGCAGAGACCCTTGTATTTGTTGTAGTCCGTGATCGGGAGCAAGGGGTGATCTTCGGTGACGTTGGGCGCCTGGCTGATGCCATAGACGCTCGAGGTGGAGGCGTAGATAAACCGCCGGACCCCATGGGCCCTGCTGAGCCGCACCAGGGGGGGGAACGCCTCATAGTTGATCGCACGGCTCAGGGCAGGATTCAGCTCAAAGCTCGGGTCGTTGGCGATGCACGCGAGATGGATCACCGCATCACAGCCGGGGAGCGTGCGCGCCAGCAGTTCTTGATCCCGGATATCCCCCTTGATTTGCTCGAGACGGGGATGGTCCTTCACGTCATCCAACACGTGCTCGCCGTACAGGTACAGGTCCAGCACCTTGACGCAGTAGCCCTTCGCCAGGAGCTTCGGCACCAGCACGCAGCCCACATAGCCGGCCCCGCCCGTCACGAGGATCGTCCGAATCCCTGCTCCGTTCCCAGCCCCCATCCTACGTTCCTCTCATCATCTCAGTAAGGCCGTCACGTGCTTCATGAGGGGGAACCGGCTGACCGAAACCCGGTTGCCCAGCTCAGCCACCATCTCCGCCCCGACCACGTTCCCGATAAACCCCACGATGTCCCAGGGCGCTCGCTGAACCGCGAGCAGCGACGTCACGGCCAGCACAGCATCGCCGGCACCCACCCGGTCGGTGATGCGGCTCGCCAGCGCCGGCGCCTCGGTGAACCCCACCCCGGTTTCGTAATGCAGGCTCCCCTTGCTGCCATGCGTGACCGTGAAACGCCGGCAATCGATGCGCTTGGTGACCTCCAAGATGAGGTCCTGGAGATTCCCCGGACGCATGCGCGTTTCCAGGATGATCTCATGACCAGCCAGGCACACGTAATCGGCGCGCCGATAGCGCGAGACCGTGTTGAATCCACGGTTACCGGCGTTGGCTTGCGTATTCACCGACAAGAAGCAGGTGGTATCGCACAACGTGGCGATCGCGGGAGCGGTGAGCATGCCGTGCCCGTAATCCGCGACGACAATGAGGTCCACCTCATTCAAGGCTCCGCGCAACGCGTCAAGCAGTTCAGCCTCTTCGTCCCGTTCCAAGGACCGGTCATCCATGACGTATAACTCGAACATCCGCGCCGCCGTATGCGTGTCCACGAATCGCCGCTTGTGAATCGTCGGGGCTGCGCGGTGCGTGATCGCCCGCAACCGGACGTTGGGCAGCAGGTGCTGCCGGATGAATTCCTCCTTGCGGTCGCGCTCTCCGAGGAGGCAGATGAGCTCCACCTCGCGGCAGAACCCAGCCAGATGGTTGGCGACCGCAAGGCTCCCCCCTGGGTGCGCCTCGGTGGCACCGTAGCGGAACGCCAGGATGGGCTCCTTGGTGGATTTGCCCAGCCCGTCGCAGAAGACATACTCATCGATGATGGCTTCGCCCACGACGACTGCCTTCAAGGTCGAGGTCCGCTCGAGGAACCCCAGCACCTGCTCGGCCGAATAGCGTTTCCGGAACGCCCTTAGCCACGCCTCTGTTTCCGGCGGGAAAACGCTGAAGTGGTCATTCAGAAGCTTGGACGAGCTGAAGGTGATCTCGTGGGTGAAGTGCAACCGCCCCCCCACGGCCAGAATGGCGTGTTCCTCCTCGAGGATCTTGCCGGTCACGTCCTGGTCATGCTGGGCGTACTCCACCCCCTTGACGTAGACGTCGGGACACAGCAGGCGAATCGTCTCGACGGCGCTCGGCCACCGATTGACGGCGACGTAGTCCACGCACTCAAGCGCCGCCAGCGACTCGGCGCGGAGCCGTTGGTTGAAGACCGGGCGGCCGGGACCTTTGTTCACGTATTCATCCTGGGTGACGGTCACGACCAACACATCCCCTTCCCGTTTGGCCGCTTCCAAGTGCCGGATATGCCCGGGATGCAGCAGGTCAAACACCCCGTGACAATGCACCACGCGCTTGCCCTCCGCTTTGGCCTGGGCGATACGCCCGGCCACGTCCTCCAACGGCTTGACTTTTTCAGTCGGCGGACGATGGGCCGCACGGGGTGCAACCTCCGGTGAGACGTCCGACATCGCCTGTGGCACCGTCATGTCCTAGCCTTCGAGCGCCGCCGGCGCAGGAACAGCCGGCTCACGGATCGGCTCAGGGGTCTCGGGGTCAGGTCTCGCGGGGATGGGCAGGAGAATCACGCGGTCCGGGGGGACGCCGAAGGCGGCCAGCCGTTGCGCCACACCGTCGTTCCAGCGCTCAGAGGCGACAACGATCCAATCGTAGGTTGAGGGGCTGACGGAGCTGAGCTCCTGCACCGGCTGCCCCACGAAGCGCGCGGTGGACGGCTGCTCATCCGCCACACCGACGAGTTCCAGGCCCATCTCATGGATCGTCAGGAAGGCCACTTCGGCTAATTCATTGGTTCCGCACAACAGGATTTTTCGATGCCCGGCCTTCGCCACAAGGGTCAGTCGATCGCGCAGGTCGGAGCGGATGCGCCCATAGAACTGCAGGGAATAGTGAATGTATTCGTAGGTCAGGCGGGATTTTTCGAGGATGCCTTGCGGGGTGATCAGGTAGCGGATGCGGCTGCGTTTGGTCCCGCTGATTTTCACATACCCTTTCTTCACGAGACGGCGCAGCATGAGATTCGTCAAGCCCAGCGCCACACCGATCCGCTTCGACAGCTCGCGCTGCGTGACATCCGGGCCCTGTGTGAGCTCATTCAGCAGGTGCATGTCCCGGTAGGTGCTTTGCTTCATGCGTCGTGTGGGCTAGCCGTTGGATCCTGCAGGATGTTCACGGTGTGAACAGGAGCTGTTCACCGCTTGAACAGATCACGGATATTGTTGAAGATTCTCAAGCCGTTGTCAATGAAAAATCGAGGGCTTTTCGGTGGGTGGCGGTTCTCACGAGTGCCATGGCCTCCGGGACCGTCTTCGCCCGTCCGCTGAGCGTCAGCGACAAGACAAGCAGGCCATGCAGCGTCTCTTGCGGTGGTGCGAGGCGGGCGGGGAGGCTGAATTTTTTCTTGATGAGATCCCGCAACAGGGCGGAGCCCGTCACCAAGCCGCCTGAGAACACGAGCCGCTTCCATGCGCCCTCGGGATCGAGCTTCATGGCCGCTGCGTGGTAGGTGTCCGCCATGTGCTCAAACGCCGCGCGGAACAGATGGCCGACGGTGAGAGTTGACTCGCGGATGTTGAAGATCCCCCCGCCGTAGCGATGCCGTCCGGCAAACACGTTCAGGTCGACGCGGAGACCCGCCGAGTCGGTCCGTGCGGCTTCACGCTCGACGTATCGCCAGGGGTCCCTCAACGGCCGGCGCTGCGAGCGGCCGAACTCGTCGAGCAGCCCCATCAGCGCATTCAGGGCCCGCCCTGCAGGGAGATGAGGAACGGTGTTCAGAAACATCCCGTCGAAGAACGGCCGCACCTGATACTCGCCAGGCTGAAATCCTTTTCTCACGTGACTCACTTGAGAGCCGGTCGCCACATTGATGGACAGCTCTCCCGTCTGCAGCAACGCCCCCAGCAGCGCGCATGGCTGGTCACCAACTGACGCAAACACGGGGATGCGTTTTGTGCCGCACCGATACGATCCACGCGCTTCACGATATGGCACAATCTCCGGCCACGTCGCGTGACCAAGTCCGAGGGCGTTGATGGCGTCCCTGCGCCACGCGCCACGGCACGCATCAAAGACGCCAAACCCCGATGCCATGGTCGGCTCACAGGTGATGCCAGTGTGCAAGAGCCGCGACATGACAAAATCGGGTAAGGAGGACGGGACAGCACCTCTGGGAATGCCCTGTGTTTCCGCCAGCCAACACAACAGCGCCATGGTGGATCCGGGTGTGATCGCGTGGCCCGCGTCTTTGCCAGTCTGGTGAGGCAGCCTCGCCAACACCACATCAAGAAAACTCCCGTGCCCGGAGGGATGAGGTCGTAGGGTTCGCTCATCCATCCATGAGATGAAATTGGTCAAAGCCTTTCCCCCCCTATCGGTCAGCACCAAGCCATGCATTTGGCTGCAACTGACGATGCCGGCGCAATCGGGTGCCACGGCCAGCAGCCGGTTGATCTGTGCTGTGGTGGCGCGCAGCACGGCTTCCAGACGCACTTCCCGGTAGGCCGATGGTTGGTGCTTCACAAACGGCGGGAATGGCACCTGCTTCACGTGGCTGATCGCAAGGCGCGAGGTATCCAGGAGAGCCGATTTGATGAAGGTGGCACCGAGATCAATGGCTGCGAAACGCATGGGGTCCAGCGAGGTAATCTTTCACCATCGTCAAGAGCACCTGATCAAAGGGCATGTTGACAATCGTCAGCTGCCCCAGTTGCTCCAGCAGAATGAGATTAATCTGCCCATCGGTGACCTTCTTGTCGCGTTGAGCGCCTCGAATGAGCTCCTGCGCATCGAGCGCGTGAGTCAATGGGAAGGCAAAATGCGCTGTGACCACGGCATGGATGCGAGCATACAGATCTGCTTCGAGGAGACCGCGCTGCACGGCGATGTGATTGGCGAGATCAAGCCCCCAGACCACGGCCAGCCCGTGAGGCACCTCGTACCCGGTCACCGCTTCCAGGGCGTGCCCAAAGGTATGCCCATAATTGAGGATCCGGCGCAGATCCTGTTCGTGCTCGTCGAGTTCAATGATCCCTTTCTTCACCTCAAGGCTGCGAGAGATATATTTGACGATGTCAAGCCGATCCAGTCCCCCAACACGGACCTCGTCCTCAAACTCTTCAAAATAGCGCCGCGGCCCCGTGAGCATGAGCCGAAACATTTCTCCCCACCCTGACCAGCACGCGAGCTGGCCAAGCGACGCCAAAAATTGAGGGCAGATCACCACCTCAGATGGCGCATGGAAGACCCCCAGCTGATTCTTGAAGGCGCGCAGATTGATGCCGCACTTGGCGCCAATACAGCTATCCCCCATGCTCAGCAGGGTGGTCGGAATAAACCGCCACCGAATGCCGCGATAGTACACATGGGCGGAGAACGTCGCGATATCCTGAAGAATCCCGCCGCCCAGCGCGATCACGACGGTCTGCCTCGTGCACCGCTGTTCTTGAAGCCAGTGCACGACCTTGGTGATCCCGGGCAAGGTTTTCTCCTCTTCGGTTGCGTCCACCAGATGGGTTGGCATGCCGTTGAGCATCGGGGCGAGCGGCGTGCCATAGAGCCCCGCGACCTGGCGGTCGGCCAGCAGCACCGCCGAGGACGAGCCGTCCATCACATACCGGACCACGTCGTCAATGGTGTCTTCAAAGCGGACGGCGTAGTCGCCCTGCAGCGACCGGATCGTGAGCGATTGCGCGGCCGCCTTCGTCATTGGCAACTAAAGCCTCCGTCGATCACCACCGTTTGTCCGGTGATGTACGTATTCGCCTCTGAGCACAAAAAATAGCTGAGCTCGGCGATCTCATGGGGCTCAGCTAACCGTTTCAGCGCGGTGCGCCGGGCGAGCTCTGACATCTCGGCGGGCGTGTTGTTGCGCCGCGTCAATTCGGTCAAGACAAACCCCGGGCAGACCGAGTTTACCAGGATGTGATCCCGGCCATATTCCAGCGCAGCGGTACGAGTCAAGCTATCCAGCCCGCCCTTTGAGGCGCTGTACGCGGCGCGTCCTTCCCGCCCCAGAAAGCTGTAACACGAACTCATGTTCACGATTCGTCCCCACTGCTGCTTCCTCATGCGAGGCGCCACGGCTTGAATCAGCAACAACGCGGAGGTCAGGTTGACGGTCAACATCCTCTGCCAGTCTTCTAAC
The DNA here is from genome assembly GCA_964624155.1 of uncultured Planctomycetales bacterium. Taxonomy (GTDB): domain Bacteria; phylum Omnitrophota; class Gorgyraeia; order Aquiviventales; family Aquiviventaceae; genus CAZUWM01. Next base: position 1,190 of record CAZUWM010000013.1, on the reverse strand, counting down.
GAAATGTCTGGAATCTGGTTGACAATATTTTCTGCGGCGTTGTTGACGAGGATGTCGATGTCGAGCTTCTGAAGTCTCTGCGCATAGGTTCTGACGGATTCAAGCGACGCCAGATCCAGCTCCTGCCTCGCGGGGGCGATCACCTGGATGCCCGCTTGTTGAAATCGGCGCACCACCGCCAGGCCGATCCCACGGGAACCTCCTGTCACGAAGGCGCGCTTGGCGGCGGGTCGCTTCATGGCGCAGCGTGGACGGTTGTGTCCTTGATCCGCTGGTAATACGCCCGTTGCGCGGGATCCTCGGACAAGATCGTTTCAATCTTGGCGACATCCTCCGGTCGATCCACGCCCACCAGGGTGGCGTGGCAAACCACCCCGGCCACGAGATGACGATGCTCGAGCAGGCGAAGGAAATCGATCGACTCGGCGATTTCCAGGGGCGTGGGAAGGAGGCTCGCATACCGACTCAGCGAGGCTTTGGTGAACGCGGAGAGACCGGTTTGCCGGTACAGCGTGGGCCGGCTGTGGGCTCTCCTGTGCGGGATGGGCGATCGTGAAAAATAGATCACGAAGCCCTGCTGGTCGACCACCGCCTTGACAATGTCCACATTGTCCAGATCGCGCTCATCGTGGATGGCCGAGAGCACGTTCGTGCAGGCAATTCGGTCATCGGCCACCAGCGGCTTGACGAGCGCGCTGATGAGCTCCGGCGAAAAGAGCGGCTCATCCCCCTGCACGATGACCGCAATGTCTAGCTCAATATGCCGCGCCGCTTCCTCGACCCGATCCGTGCACCGCTCATGGGTCTTGGCGGTCATGATGGCCTTCCCCCCATACCCGACCACCACGTCCATGATCTCGGTATCACACGTCGCCACATAGACCTCATCCACGGCATCTGACAAACAGACCCGCCTTCGCACATGTTCGATCATGGGAAGGTCCAGGATCTTCACCAGGGGCTTGCCTGGAAATCTCACGGATTCCATTCTGGCCGGGATGAATGCGACCACTCGTTTTCGGAGCCGAGGCCGCGTCCGCCCGTGACCAGGATTGGTGAGGGTGGTCATGATGTGTCAATGTTCACGTCGTGAACATCCTCGATTAGCCTGAGAGGCTTGTCAACAGAAAAAACAGGCTCTTTCCCGTGTTTGTGGCAAGTATTGAGGTTTTTGAGTGGTCTAGTTTTTA